>JAAYRV010000064.1 GCA_012518595.1 Bacillota bacterium | reverse complement strand
GGATGAATAATGAATTCAAGGGATAAGCCACTCGTACTTTTGACCATGATAATCCACCCCCCCCCGTATAATGACCGCATCACACTTTTTTAAAGAAGTCGGGTCTGTGTTCTCCACAACCGGCTTAACGATAAGCCTAATACTACGAGAAATGCTAATTCCATAGCATCCTTTCAAATCACCGCCCAATGCATGAGGTTTCCCTAGCCCTGTACTTAGATAGATGCTGAAGTTAGCGGCAGCTTCTAATTGATCACATCGTTTCTTAGTATTTCTCGTCAAATCTTTGCCTATTTGCCTTTTCATTAATTTGAAATTGTTGAAGTACTTTGCCACCGCTTGGTTTTCGTACTCTAGTTCCACACCCCGCACCGCCACCCAACTTAACCATTTGGTGAATTAACTTATTGGTTAACAATATTCTATTATAGGTGTTGGCCTTTTTCAATAGGAATCTGAGAAAACTACATGTACGAACTGAGGTATATATTTTGGGATGGCACTCTTCGTATGCCGACAGATAAAACAGGTAGTGAACAGCAGAACATGATGGCATTATCGGGACAAGGCAGGTTAATTGTAGAGCTTCTTCTGCCTGTTTCAACATATCATGAAGCCTTGAATCTCGGAGACCAAGTTGAATGCTCTCTGGAGGGTGGGGCAATCGTCATTCGCCCGCTGCGCCACATTGATGATGAGTTCTCCGTCGAAATACTAAAGGATCTGGTATCAAAGGGATTATCCGGTGATGAACTGGTTAGGGAATTCGAGGCAGAGCGGTACAGAGTCAAGAAAGCAGCCGGCCGGTTGCTCGAGGAAGCGGACAGAATCGCTGACGGTGTACAGCCGGCCTCTCGCTTTGATGATGTTTTCGATCCAGAGGACTGACAATGTATGACCTCCTTGAATAGTAAAGTGGGTTGGGGTACTCAGACGGGAAACTTGGCGCGGATGTTTTTATTGGTCAGTCACGCCAAGAGTCTAGGGGGACGGCGGGGACGGCATTTTATTTGAGTATGATCTGTACTTCTTTTCCCAGGGAACGGGCAACCTTAGTCAGAAAGTCAAGAGATGGATTGTACTTTCCGCTTTCTAGGCGGCTAATATTTGACTTTTGAGTTCCGACGCGGAGCGCCAATTCTTCTTGGGTGATATTTTGACTTGTTCTTGCTTCGATGATTTGAGAAATCAAATCATAACGTGGCTTTAGCCTTTCGTACTCCGTTTGGAATTCCTTGTCTTGCATCAAGAGCTTTTTCACTTCGGAGAGCTTTACTCCTGCTTTACTCATCTTCACACCTTCTTTCATAATCTTCCTTATAACGCAGTGCCCGTTCAAGTTCTCTTCGAGGCGTCCTCTTAGTTTTCTTGGTGAAACCATGGAGCAACACGAAGGTTTTTCCCTGATATGCAAAGTACATTATTCTGCTGATGCTCGATGCAAATCTAACTCTCAGTTCAAAAATCCCCTTGTATCGCGCACCTTTTATCGGCTTTACATAAGGCTCTCTTAATTGGAAACCATGCCTTTTGAGCAGTTCTATTTGACTAAAGGCCTTCGCTCTCATTTTTGCATCTAGCGAAGACAAATGATCAAGGACGGGGATATCCCCATTTACCTTCTTATAGAATTCCACCTGGCATTCCATAACATATTTCCAACCTCAATATATGATATGCCCTACCGCCATGTTATCATATAAGATAACATAAATCAAAGCGCTTCGCTGGGTTTGGTACCCAACCATAACACGTGTAGCGGGAGAGTAACCATCCTTCTTTCGAATGATTTGTGTTGGGCAGACTCTTCAATGCTCGTTTCCCATTTGGAAATCGAACAGCCTGCTGAATCCAGCGCATGAATTTGCCATCTCATACTGGGATTCCCTCTCCCATGGTGATTCTGTAGCCAGGCGAAGCAAAGAGAGCCGTTTTGAATGCTTTCTCTAGAGAATGTGACCGCGTTATGCTTGTCGATACGACAAGGGAATTAGATGAAATGGTAGAAATAACAAATAGGGCTTCGTAAAACGTCTCACATGGGGTGGACTTGCTATGCTGGAAACGGGTGTCTCCCTAGTTGACTGTGAGCGAATCCTTGTTGAGAAGTTCCAAAAAGTCAAGTTCATCGGTGAAATCGAACTTTCCTCTGAAGACATCCGAAAACTAACCAGCTTTATTACTACCGAACTTGATCGTGATCCCAGGCGTGGGCTTAGGTTACTTAGGTAGAGAGCCCCTGCGACTATTGCTGCATTCCTCGTGTAGCTAGGATAAATGTGGATCGTGTCATGGCGTACGCCAGTAACTATGAAAACCATAACGCAGACGTCTTCGAAAGAACAGCTCGTCGTCAGCAGCATGCGTCAAAGACATCCTTGGACGGTCAGGAGGGTTCCTTACTCCTTGCAATAGATCGTCACAATTAGTTGGGCTGGTAGATATCTATCTCTTGGAGAAAGGCGGTCATTATCACCTGTTAGGAGCCGAATGGTAGCTATGGGGTACATTTTGGAGACAAAAATTATCGTAGATCCTACAAACCTCCGTTTACACTTGGCAACGTGAACTTAGAGAGGTGGTTATACATGAAGGACTCTATTCGACAAGTCGCAGCCGAGTGCTTACAGACGATTCTGCTGGATGAACCGTGGCAGGACTTTGGCTTTCGGAGGCGTCCAAGGTATGGAGCTCGCATTCAAAAACTGAGATCTGCGTGGAAGGTCGCACTCGAAGAAACGCTGCTACAGCAAATGCTCAGTATGCTGCTAGCTGCCTATTTCATGGCTGGGGCAATTGAGTCACATGATCTGCAGCAGATAATAGATTCCTACACATGTACGAACACACTATGGAGCGCTTTAGGCTATCGATCTCAAGATGAAGCCAGGCGTGACTTGCGACGATCAACAAACAAGTATGTTGACACACCTGAAAATGGGTGGTCCAATGTTCTACTCTCTCGGATTGATCTGGACTCAGTACCTAAATCATCAACTGCTGCCCGTCTTTTTATGGGATGCGCGTTGTTTACGTTGAACGTGCAGAGAATGATCGGGCTGTTAGCTGAGCGATACTCAGATGATGGCGCGTGTCATCTATGACTATTAGAGCAGTCCATTCATGTTTAAGAAACCTACAGGATTGCAGGCGGCTTCACGAGGAGGAGAATAGACCCTTCTCATCACGTGTGGCGACATCGGCAACATGGGTATTGCTATGGGGTTGCTGTTAACCGATGGTGCCGAAATTAGGAGATGGCTCAATATTAACCGTCATTCTGTGTGGGTGCGTGTTCAAGCCTTTTGGTCTTGCCGATCGCGATCGGGCTGCAGTTGAAGTGGGGGAACCGATGCCGGATAACGCGGTTCTAATAGTTGATGACTACCAGCATAGATACTATCCTCCCTACAGGCATGTCGAAAAGTAACTTCGTCATTTGCATGGGAACCAGTACTCGATTCATGTACGACTGGCAACGGAGGAAGAAGCACATTCACTGGGCTATTCGCCAGATCCAGAAAGCCGTGAGGCTGGCGACTTTGTTGGCCCATGTCGCAAGCTCTTGATTGCTAGCGTTCAGTGGATCCTTAGACTTCCGGTGCGCCATAGGTGGAATTTAGATGGCTCTTGGAACTGATGAGAATACCTCGATGCAATCTCTCACGGTTTACTGTTGCTCTCAGGTGAGGGAGAGCGCATCAATTATCTTTCTGTTCGTTGTCCAGAGGCATTCTTTTGCGTTCAAGGAGCACTCTAGCCTGATTCGGCTACCAATATGTCACGTAATCTTCTTCTACGTATCAGAGAGGGTGCCGGCAAGACAGTCGCGAATTTGCTGACGATAGCTCGTAAGGATAAGGCAGAGTGGGCATTGACAAATGCTTGAATAGTATGGATAGTGTGTCTTCATATGACCAGTTGCGGATAGAGGTATGAATACCGGTAGACTTGTGTTTTCTAAATAATCGGCTTGGGAACTTGTCAATGGGCTACAGTATTCGAATGCATAGAGGAGTAGCTGGGGGGAACACCGAGCATGCCAAGTATTGAACATATTCTGAGTTCCCAATTGTGTCGAAAAGCTGTTGAGACAAATTTGATTCAGAGAGACGGGCGTCCATGTGCCGCCAATTTCCTAAGAGAGCTACTTGAGGAGATTGATCGACTGGCTCGGCATTGTCAACTAGCAGAGTTCACTGAGCACGGTCCGCCTCATTTGGCCAGTCTGGTGGAGCGAGTTGGGACGTGGACCTGTGTAGATGGAAAGCGCTTGCTCGATGTACTGACGACTGATGAAGCATGTCTTCTTTCTGTGGGTATTCTCATGCACGACATAGGCATGTTGGCTCAACGAGAGGATGATCTAGATGAAGGAGATCGCACACGATACGCATCTAGTTTTGCTGACCTTCCCAGTTGGATTCGGCGTACACACATCTTTCGTATACGCGGGATTGTGAAGCGCCTCATGAAAAGTCAATACCCTGAATTCCTTAGGGGCAATGTACTCCCTTTGGTTGTATCTCTCGCGCGTTCTCACGCATACTGGCCTGGTCAGGAAGGCTATCAAGAGTTGGAGCGTTGTGCTGAAGTAGCTGGCTTTGATCCGAAAAGGATTCGCGGAATTGCTGCTATACTCGCAGTGGCTGATCTGCTTGACGAGGACAGTGGGCGTTGTGACAGCATGACCTTATTTGCCAACAAAGCAGGGAACCTGATGAATAGAGCACACTGGTTGCGACACCTGCTAACTGCCGATAAGCTGCAGATTCAAAAGGGAATAGTCAAAGTACAGATTAGGATACCGTCGAACTTGTGCGGAAAGATAGACTCAGCAGTTGAAAGCTTACGGAATCACTTGCGGTCAGCGCAGGTTTACAATGAGCTACTAAGCGTTCTGGACGCGTCGATTAGGGTTCACTTCTTAAACCCAACTAGCTACGACTGTGTGCCGGATGAACCACCTTTGAGGTTGCTCCTCTGCGAGCCGGAAGTACACCTGATGCGAACGTTTCCAGATGAAGTCATGCCTTCGGCAACTGATCGTGAACCTGCCGGTACTCCGGTTCAATGGCGGGATGTTGAACTCAAGCGGATAAATCGTGACATTTATGATTCTGCGCTTGGGCCTTTGGGGGCGATCTGTGGCCGTTCAGATCTGGAGATTACCTACGCCGCAGCAACTCGCCGTGGAGAAAAGCAACGCATTTCAGCCCTTAGTGTTCTCCGCAGGGCAGCAATCGATGCGGAATTGCGAGGCGACATCGACATGGTCAGGCGTTTGAGCACCCTAGTCTGTAGGGACATTGTTGATAATGAAAGATCCATAGAAGGTGCTTTTTGGGCGGCGGTTTATGGCCTTCACTGGGCGTACTGTAGCTATGATTTGAGGTTGCTAGAGACAATGCTCAAGAGGCAATCAAATGATAGAACCACTCACGTCTTTGGGGGTAGCCGTGTAAAATGGAGGATAGTGTCTTTCGCCTTGGAACTTCTAAGACAGGAGCAAAGAGTCGAGTTACAAGAGATCATTGATCTTGTGGACAACCGTCTTGAATTCGAGAGTGCCACATTTGAGCCGGAAGAGCAAATTGCCTGGCATGACCTTATCGAAGCCATGTGGGCGTTTGGCTGCTTCGATGAGCCTGTAGATGAATCATTTTTGAGCCGCTATGGCATGTTGCTAGACTTGGAATGTAGGCAACATTCGCCTTACGGTTTGATGCTGGCTGAATTATCATGGCGCATGGCTATACAAGGATATTGTCTCAGAGGATATGGAACTTGGGCCGGGGCGCCTGACAGTTCATTGGGACGCAATGATTATCACTTATCACCTGACCCTGGTCGCGAGGCAATAGCAAAGGTTTGGATATCGTGGTTTGACAGTAATCGTGATGACCTTGTTGAAGCAGCAAGACAGGCAAGAAAAGCTAACCCTCCAGGGTCTGAGCTTTATATGGCCGCCCTGGAAGCCAAGCGGCTGGTTACACGCGGTACTGCCTACGAAGAACAGGGAGATGATGACTCTCTTCATCTTATGCAGGAGTTTGGAGATGTAGCCGAAAGAGATGATGCATATAGAATGGTGAGCAAGGCAGTCACATTGCTGCTGAATACTAGAATTGAACCCAAGAAAGATGGCATGATTTACTTTGTCGGCCGTGCTAATTTTCATCCATTTGAGGCGTTCCTTGGTGAACGAATAGCGTTACGACGTTGGTACTTGATGTCTTGGCAAGAAGTCGTTGGTTATCATGTACAAACTAGTATTTCTCTAGCCTACACCATGCAGCTAGAAGGCGATATCGCTATTGAGCCTGTACTCGACGGAATCTTACGCCTGCCTTGGGGGGCTTATTACGCCGGCAATAGCAGAGATATGTTAAAGAAACTGTTCTATCGTATCGAACCGAATCTTACAGTTGACAAGCTTAAGCCGATTTGTGACTTGATTGCAATTTCCCCCAAGCGGATAGGCAATACCAGACACCCAGGTATTGCCGTATTAAGTGATACGATTTCATCTGACATGTTGAGTACATTGATTGCCTGGACCGCCAGAGAATTGCAGGATCCTCTTGAGCAATCCTGGCCAATGACTTTTGATATATGGCCGGAGTTGATGAGGAACGCCGATCTTACTTCTGAGATGTGGCAGAATCTAGATCCCTTGATTCGTTATGCCGCCCGGGGGAGAAAGGTTATGTGTCGTACTCACGCCAAAATTATCCGTGCAGTAGTAGCCCGGGCGCCTTGGGCGGTGGCAGGTTTTGTTATCAGGCTTGTCTCCGAGAACTTGATCTATCCACGCTCAAGTGTTGACTGGACAGAAGCAATCTCAAGCGCAGTAGGACAGGGACTTCTGGAGCGTCGGGCGCAAGATTGGTATGGGTCCGGGGAACACCAGCTTTTCGTAGAAGCGCTGAAAGCACTGCCGATCAATAGAGAGAGGGAAATCTCCATTGAGTTCTTAGCCAGACCGGATTCTTCTGAAGGTCATGGTGAAATTTTTGAAGTGTGGCTTGAGACTCTGGAATCTCTTTGTCAGTGCGCAGCCTCTCGAAAGAACGATAGACAATGGTCGTTTGGACATTACTCCTATCCAGTAGGTCCAAGCCTGCCTATTACTGACGAGACTTCTTACAGGACAGCTAAGGCTCTTGATGAACTCTGGGATGCAGAAAATGCGACTACCGAAGAGATAACGTTAGGAATCAAGATGGCAAAGCTTCTGTTCAGAGCGACACATGGAGAAGGGCGCTTGAGGTTGGCTCGGTCTTTCTTACGTTGCCTTGCATCTGAGCGTAGTGCTCTTGGTTTTCTAGAAAGAGAAAGCTGTAATGCTATAGCCTGGAAAGGTATTGCCAATACTTCATCATATTTCCCTGACGCATTATTGTCAGACATTTGCCGTCTTGTAATAATGCGTTTGTATGACCTGCCAATAGAAGATGCCTGGACCCAGGCACGTTTCGCTATGGAAGTGCTGCTTCGGTCGCAGAACCCTGAAGACCAACGGGGCTCGCAATCTGCCCTTTTTGCAATCCGTGCGAGAGTCACATCGCACTCTAAGGCGGAAGCCAAAGCGCTTGTGGCAACCGGATATCGGTTAATGCAAGAGTCGAACTATTCACCAGTGATTGACCCTCTCTTTGAGTTCATGACAGACTGGATAGAAGCTGGAGCTTTCGCCCCGGACCCCAGTCTTCGTGCATCTGTGAGTAGAATTGCTGTGAAAATGGTAGATAGATTGAACCCACCACTTTCGTGTCGTATAAGGACGATAATCGATCGCTTACAACAGGATGTTCGAATGCGTGTTCGAAGGGAGGCGAGAGGCGGCTTGGCTGAACCTTGTAAGCCTCCGAACGGCAGGGATGCAGCACCCAATTCACAAGACATGTAGTAATCATCTGAGTCCTGAATGTATTGCTTTCCTGTTGCCTTTCTCGTAGGAGACGACAAATCGCGAGTTAGGCTTCTTGTGTATCTCTCGGACTGAAACATCAGCTGGGTTGAGTCCGCTTGGTTTCTTTGAGATACTAATATCTAGGAATTACGTATTGCGAGTAGCAATGCGACATATACTAGAGGGAGGGTTTTCATGTCAACCCCGGCAACGGAGGGTGATTACATGGACAGCAGGGTGATACGAGTATCCCGCAAGCGTCAGATAACGATTCCGCTGAAGTTCTATGAAGCCCTGAGTCTCGGAGACCAAGTTGAATGCTCTCTGGAGGGTGGGGAAATCGTTATTCGCCCGTTGCGCCGCACCGATGATGAGTTCTCCGTTGAAATACTGAAGGATCTGGTATCAAAGGGATTTTCCGGTGATGAACTGGTTAGAGAATTCGAAGCAGAGCAGTACAGAGTCAAGAAAGCAGTCGACCGGTTACGCGAGGAAGCGGACAGAATCGCTGACGGTGTACAGCCGGCCTCTCGCTTTGATGATATTTTCGACTCAGAGGACTGACAATGTATGACCTCGTTGAACAGTAAAGTGGGTTGGGGTACTCAGACGGGCAACCCTAGTCAGACAGTCAAGGGATGGATTGTACTTTCCGCTTTCCGGACGGCTGATATTGGACTTCTGAGTTCCAACGCGGAGCGCTAATTCTTCTTGGGTGATGTTTTGACTTGTTCTTGCTTCGATGACTTGAGAAATCAAATCATAACGTGGCTTTAGCCTTTCGTACTCTGTTTGGAATTCCTTGTCTCTCATCAAGAGCTGTTTTCCTTCGGAGAGCTTTACTCCTGTTTTACCCATCTTCACACCTTCTTACCCTCAGACTATTGCAGGAACCCATTTTCCAGTTCATTGGCAAGCTATTCCGAGAAGGGGCCGTTGACGTTCCCTGTCATCCAGTACCAGGCGGAATTCAGAAACTTGTAATGTCCCCTGTGCTTTGGCCAAAGGCCTGATCGCAGGCTTTCTGGATGTTGGGCTTGAGCTGCTTGAGGCTATCGTGTAAGTAGACCCTGTAGAAAACCAGGTGTGGGAATACCCCTTCCTTTTCAAATTCCTGTGGTTTGATGTGCGTTATTTGGTCTGTCTGACGGTTATGGAGCGAAACATTAATTGCCATCGACGCTTCTCTTACTTCTTTAGGCGCGTTTGTGATAGGGATGTCTATGAAGATGCCATCCTTAAGATTATCATGTTGCCCCAGTAGTTCACGTAAACACTCGGTTTCCATCAAAGCTTCGTAAACACGTTCTGCGCTGGGCTTAGATACAGGAAGTATCTTTTTCTGCTTCTCAGAATACTCATAAACCTGTTTCCAGGGTATTTTACGTTCATTAACCGCTTTCCATGTTTCGCCAAGTAGGATATCATTAACTGCTCCCGAGAGTAGAGTATGAAGATGATACTCATCAAAACGGAGATAGTTTTCGGGGTTTTCGGTTGGTGATTCAGATAATGCTTCTCTTGCCACCCAGCGTAATGTAGGCGCGATCGTGTGTTCCAGAGCTCGAACTGTTCTATGATAGTAGACTGCTTCCATCAGATACTGCCGTTGGCGCAAAAAAGCCATAAGTGATATGCGGGACGAACTATCCAGAAGAAAAATAGGGGTTCCGTCTTTCCCGCGAGCGATAAATGACGTAAGAATCAATCTCTGAACTTCGTGCTTATCCAGCCCTTGAAGCCCACAGCACGCACTATCACGAAGCAGGAAGTCCATTTTATCCGCATCATAGGCTCCTCTGATGATTGGTAGGAGCGCCAGCCACAGGGGTTCTTTCTTCAACTGTTCCTCTCCTCCGGTTGTAACGAGGGCTGCAATTATCTCGGGGTCTATTTCCTCTCCGGATTCAAGTGAGTCCCCGTCCGGGGTACGACGAATTCCCCTAATCATATCTTGGAGTTCGTTAGTGATTAGGTAAGCACTGATAGCCTCGTGGGTGAGCTCAAAACAGGGCTTCAGGACTTCACTATCAAGTAGATGAGAAAAAGGCCCGTGCCCTATGTCGTGAAGGAGGCCTGATATTCTCATTGTTTCCACGACGAGAGCAGGGCTGGGGAGCTCGATCTCCTTACTATGCATTCTCCAGAAAGGCTCGTACACGGCTCGGGCAAATCGCCCAGCTAACTCCATAACTGACAGAGAATGAATGAATCGCGAGTGATCAGCGGAAGGATATACATACCAAGCAGTTTGGAGCTGCTTAATCCTTCTTAACCTTTGCACCCACGGTGAGTCAATAATCTCTTTTTCAGTAACTTCATTGTTTTTCGGATTACATGTGAAACGAATGTAGCCGTGAACGGAGTCCTTAAGAATATCGCAACTAGTACGAAAGTTGAGATCCGAAACGCTGTCTGAGGTCGAAGATATCCTGTTCCACACAGAAGTTCACTGCCTTCTCTGCATATTGAGGATAGACGAAGTTCTTCCTTGTTAATAGGTTGAACAGGTTTTCGATAGTCTTAGCGTAGTTGTGTATCTTTGAAATTCGGTACAGTGCTAGAATTACCGGTTCCTCCAGCTTAGATAGCTCTTGTATGACCTTCCACTTATTTGGATCCAAAGAAAGCGAATCAGCGCTGTTTTCCTCCACTGAATGTCCGTATTTTGGACTTACGTAAATAGTGCCTGGTTTGTGAGTGTCAACAATCAGTCCATGTTGAATCAAATCATATAAATCGAAAGACAACTCCGAACTTATTGGCATGTTTTGGCTGAAACTGAATTCGTAGAGCTGGTCAAGCGTGCCCAGAATCTGTGCCAGGTAGACTAATGTGTGGAGGACGACTTCATCATGAATTGGTCCGATCTTTGAGATAAACGCACAGAGCTTCTCTTGACTGTCTGTAAGCTTGCCCTGAATATCTGTTTTCTCCGAGAGTATATTGGGTGCCTGCACAAAAGTAGTCAATGATCCCGCCTCCCCTTTGTGTTAGTATCTCATTGCTACAGGTGCAAGATGCAAGATTGAGTAATCAAACCGTGGAATCGTGGAGCACGACGCAACGTCAATAGATTATTCGGTCTTGCTCCGGGAAATTCCTTCTACACTTTAGTTGGATTCTTGCTTTTCGGCAACGTCCGCACCCCCCAACTTACGACAATTTGGCGCTGTGAGTTGGCATTATATGATGGCAGCAGCAGCTGAAAAATTGCTGGATCATACATTGGCATCGTCCAAGTTCATACCGGCATCCCTTCCCTCATGATGGGTCTGACGGTAATCCCTTAGGTCATTCGTCTGCACATTTCATTTGATCTGCGATTCCCATAGCTCCAATGTGCGGGCAGAAATCTCATGTGCGCCCCAGTTTCCGGAGGATTCGTCTCTATCTTTGCGAGCTCCGGGAGCTATGATGATCTCTTGTCCTAAGCTCTTTCATTCGACATTTGCAGAAATCCATGGCTACGAAGATATTCCAATGATTCCTCAATTTCTTCATTGCTGTATTCCTGCTCACTCTTAAGATCTTTGACTCTCTTCACTATGCCACTTTCATGGACGCCGCGTGCATTTTTCGAAAGAAACAGGGAAGTAGCCATAAGTTCAAGATCTCGTGTATTACGGTGCCCTAGATCCCTTATCAGTTCCTCAAAAGGCTTCAGACCTGAATTAGGCATGGATCGAAGAAGTCTCTTGCCCTCTTCAGTTATAGAGTACTTGTACTTGCGACCTGAATAAGCAGGTTCCGGGATTTCTCTCACCAG
>JAAYRV010000063.1 GCA_012518595.1 Bacillota bacterium | reverse complement strand
GGCGACACGCCTATTGCAAACGACATATTTACAATTCTCGATAAACTCGACATTAGGTTGCTTGAATATCCGACTGAGTCGGAAGGGGACAGACCGGCTTTTTCGGCTGCCATCATGTATTCTGAAGAAGGTGGGCAAAAGCTTGTTTTTATTGGCCTCAATACCGCTGACTATTTTGACAGGCAGATTTTTGCGATAGCCCATGAGCTATATCATTATTACTCTAGGACCGGGTCACATCTTAGCCGATTAGAAGAGGAAGGGAAAGACATAGTCGAAGCCCAGGCTAATCGCTTTGCAGCAGAGTTTCTCTTGCCGCAGAGCGTTTTGGAGAGCATTGTACTTAATGAATTCAAGACGTCCTGTCTTGAGAGAATCCAGTTCAAGACCTTGCTACGCTTCATCGCAAGGCTACAGTGTACTTGGTGGCTTCCATACCGGTCTTTAGTCAGAAGACTGAAAGAGATTAGCGCCATTTCGAATAAGCAATATCAACAGCTCTACGCCATTAACGAAAGAGACCTTAATGGCGAGTATGGCCGCTTAGGAAAAGCCATAAACCACGATATCTTTGTCGAACTGAATACTGTCACAAACAGAGTCGGGGTATCGCCTAAGGATATTGAAATCATCATCCGCAACTTCGAGGACGGCCTTGTAGATGAGGATGAGTTTGCTAATACTCTTCTTCTTCTTGGCAAGAGTCCGGATGATTTTGGATACAGAGTATCCGTCTCAAAAGAAGATATTGATGAATTTGAGGACTTCTTCGGGAAGAACCACCATGAAGGTTAATCTAATCTGTCATAATCCAGCCCTGATCAGTATCTTCAAGCATCCTGAGCAGACAATAACTATGGATGCTAATCTTCTTATTCCACCCGTTAGAAGCCAATGCATGGAAAGAGGTTTTGATTTCTCCCTATTTCAGAAGGTTTGGCTCGATCCAATATTCGCTGCCTTTCCGAATCTGGCTATTCACGAAGCTGTCTATGAAGAGTTAGTAATGCCATCTGTGCAATCCTATGTTCAGTCAATGCTGGACGATTCGTCTCCACGGCTGGTTATCCATAGAGACTCCTGCGGAGGAGAGTTGCCCCTCCCCCGCGGGCTATAGGGTGCCTTCAGGTTACTTCTTGCCACTCGACTTCCAGTAATTCTTATTCTTCACAAGGGTGATCTGCTGACCTGGCTTGTATTCCTTGAAGATGAAGGGGCCTGTGCCTATAAGCTTGGTAAGTCCCTTAACCGTCGGATGGGCTTCCGCCCAAGGCTCAAAACCCTCATAGTCTTTGACACCTTGCCAAATGTGTTTGGGCAGGATAGGTAGCTTATTAATATCATAAAGCTGCCAGTGGCTGACACTTGTGAAGTAAACCTTGATGGTGTGCTCATCTATTACCTCAACCTTATCTATATTATACCCGAGACTACTGTACCAGGGGCCTGAGGCTTCTTTCACATAGTCGATAGTGAACCTAATGTCTTCAGCTGTAAACGGCATACCATCGTGCCACGTTACGCCTTCTTGAAGGTGGAACGTGATAACAGTGCCTACCTTTCCTTGCCATGGCTCCCAAGTATCCATGCTCCACTCCTTTGCGAGCCATGGCATATCCTCGAGAGTCTCAGGATGGGTTTCAATGAGTTTGTCACTAATCCACATGAGGGGTTCGCGATCGTACACGCTGAAGGCAGAGAATGGGTTGAGCGTCCTGGGCACTTCATGGAGCATCCAGCGTACAGTGCCTGCATTACCCTTGATATCCCTAATATTCAGCTGCGTCCATTTGTTATCGTAACCTGCAGCGGGATATCTAGGCATTGACACGTACCCTGTTACCCTATCACTGCGGAACGCGTCGTACCGGACAGGTAAGTATAACATGATACAGGGTTGTTTCTCAGCAAGGATTGCCTGGGCTTCCATGGCAGCCTGGCGAGCAGTGGCAAAATCAGGAGCACTCTCAAGAACTTCCAGGATTTGATCCAGTTCAGGTATGCAGATGCCTGCTTGGTTAGAGCCGTACACAGCAGCGTTATCCGAATGGAAGAGGCTTCTCAAGTAGCGAGGCTGTCTGTCCAGGCTCCATGAGGAAACGTACATGTCAAAATCCAAAGCGTCGATTCTGTCGAGCATGTCACCGAAGTCTATCGCCTGATGTTTGATGGGCAATC
>JAAYRV010000062.1 GCA_012518595.1 Bacillota bacterium | reverse complement strand
TATCCCGCCATGTGCCGGGATGGACACCGTTTGTAATACTTATAATCGGCGCCTTGTCTGATACGTCCTGCCACATTCTGTTGGAAGTCACTCCGTGAAGCTTCGCAACAGCGCTGGCAATGCGGGATAGACGGAGGCCTGCTACCGTCATATTGAACGGCTCTCCTCCGATTCTCACCATTTGTCCTTGGGAGAGGCCGTTATATGCTCCCATATACCTTAAGATGTTATGCTTGTGAACTTCGTTGCCTTCTTTTATCGGCGTATGTGTAGTAAAGACCACTTCATGCCGGGTTAAGGCCATTGATTCATCGAAGCTGAGCCCCATCCTTGCCATTTTCTCTCTGATAAGTTCAACACCTGCAAAGACAGCATGACCTTCATTAAAGTGGTATACATCGACATCAATGCCAAGGGCACGCAAAGCCCTGACTCCGCCTACTCCCAGGACAATTTCTTGCGCAATGCGGTCTTCTCCGAATCCGCCGTACAACTGTCCTGTAATCCACTTATCCTCATTTTCAGGAAGGTTGGTGTCGAGAAGGTACAAAGGCGCGTTCTTATACTTATCAAGCATCCAGATCTTGCACTTGACGTTTCGTCCCCGTATCCTCACATTCACCGTTTTTTTGGTATCTTTGAGGAAGTCATAGGAATAACATGGATAGGCGTCGAACGGCCTGCCGTCCGGTCCTATCATCTGCTGAGTGTACCCCTGTCGCCAGAGGATACCGATTCCGACTACAGGGAGTCCCAGATCACATGCGGATTTCAGGTAGTCACCTGCAAGGATCCCAAGACCGCCTGCATACGTTTTCAACTCTTCATGCAGCCCATATTCCATACAGAAATATGCCACTCTCGGCGGCTGCATGGCACTGTTGGTGTACATGGCTCTCCTCCTCACGCGGCAGTTCTATAACGTTTTCACCTGCGCAATTATACCGTAATTCGACTGTTTCGGCAACCGCCTGAATTTTACTTGGATCAACCTGGATCCACCGGATGTTTTTCGGTTATGTCTTTGGTTGTGCAGGAATTCGTAGCTTCATGCTACAATTAATATGAAGGGGAGCTTTTTTAGGTTCCCAATATCAATAATTAGTATGAGGATGAGTGACTTTATGCCTGCCAACCTCACACTGCAGTATCTTGAAGCTGAAGAAGTCTTTAGGAATGCAAAGACTACTAACGAAAAGATTGCGGCGCTTGAGGATATGCTTGCCGCGATTCCGAAGCATAAAGGCACGGAGAAACTGCAGGCCGACATAAAGCGCCGTCTGGCAAGACTTCGTGATGAAAGTGAGAAGAAAGTCAAAGCAGGCCGGCGCGACCCGTTTCTAGTGGAGAAGCATGGCGCCGGTCAGGTTGCTCTTGTAGGCTTCCCGAATGTAGGGAAGTCTGCCTTGGTTGATGTTTTTACCAGGGCAAAGGTTGAGGTGGCGCCATATCCGTTCGCTACCGCCCTACCTGTAGCCGGTATGATGGAATATGAGGACATCCTGATTCAGCTGGTGGATCTACCGCCTATTACTGACGGAGAGTTTGTGCCGGGACTTGCCGGCGCAATAAGAAATGCCGATGCTCTTCTAATCATTATTGACGCATCAAGTGATGATTGCCTTGATCAACTGGATGGAACTTGCGGGCAATTGAGGGAGAAGAAGATTCTAAGGGATGACTTGGTAGAAGGATTACACCATCACACCCGGGATAGTTGTCTTATTGTCGCGACGAAGATGGACATTGAAGGCGCTGAAGATAACTTGGAGCTTATTACTGAATTCCTCCCTTCCGGCTTCCGCCTTGTCAGTGTGTCAGTGGAAATAGCGGAGACCCTTGAACACCTGAGGCAATCGATTTTTGATCTTCTGGGCGTTATGCGGATTTACAGCAAGAAACCGGGACACGATCCTGAGATGAGCCAACCGTTTGTGCTCAAGAGGGGAGGCACAGTTGTTGATATGGCAGAGGCTGTCCACCGTGATTTCCCGTCTAAGCTGAAAAGCGCTCGTGTATGGGGGTCAGCGAGGTTCCCCGGTCAGGCTGTACCCAGAGACTATGTCCTTCTGGACAAGGATATTGTGGAACTCCGTATATGAGGATGCTTGCGAAGGATGCTTGCAAAACCTGCTGAGAAAACCTCCCTAGTGTCAGTGGACAGAGAAGATATCAGGGGGGATGTCAGGGGAGGAGATCCCTGTCCATGAGTATTGATGAGAGTATTGACGACAGAATCCTTGAACTTGCATCGTCCGCCGGAGGGATATTCGGTATTGCCGCAAAGGACTTCTCGACAGGCAGGGAAATTCTTTTAAATGCGGATCGTCAATTTGTGGCAGCCAGTATCATTAAGATCCCTATAATGGTAGAAGCGTTCAGCCAGGCTGAAGAGGGCCTTATCCGCCTTCAAGCCAAGGTGAAATTGGTTGACACTGACAAAGTGGGCGGCTCAGGTATTCTTAAAGTACTGTCTCAAGGGATCAAGATACCGGTCATTGACTTAATCCGTCTCATGATTGTAATAAGTGATAATACAGCATCGAACATCCTCATTGATATTCTGGGGATAAACCGTGTAAACCGCACTATGCAGGAACTTGGATTTGCCGAGATTATCCTTCGGCGCAAGTTTATGACTTTGCCTCAGGCAGTGCAAACTGCAAATTCCGTAACTCCGCAGAGTATTACCGGACTCCTTGAGAAAATCGCCAAGGGGCAGGTGGTCTCGGGATGGGCGTGTGAGGAGATGGTCAAGATTATGAAACAGCAACAATACAGTGACCTTATCCCAGCCCTTATCCCTGTGTCATACGACAAAGAAGAGAGCCTGGTAGGGCAAACGAAGAATGTGGAGATTGCCCATAAGACAGGCTCTGTGTCAGGGGTGCGACATGACGCTGCCATCGTTTATGCCGGGTCGACGAATTACGTTGTCACGATTCTTACGTCTGATCTTCCCGATACTAATCACGGAGAAGATGCTATCCGCAGGATTTCGCTTGAGATTTACCGCTATTTTACAGGAACTCCCCGTCTTTAAGTGTGGCCGACCATAAAGTTGTGGCATTTGCCGGCTGATTCGTGGCAAATCCAGAATTCATCCAAGAGTTATCATTGATCATACTGCTCAGGCTGGTGCGGCTCAGGCATTTCTCCTTGTTGCATAGCCTGTTGAAATACTTTGTACTGCGGTTCTTGTGACTCTACATAATTGACCCGCGATTTCAGCGGGCTTATTACTTGACTCTGCAATGTGTCCGAAAGCTGCGCGAACAGCTTCTTGGCGGTCTGGTCCTGAGTATCCAAACAGAAAGTCTTGAGATTAGCTGCTGCGCCTTCAAGTTGTGCCAGGCATTGGTGGAGTTTTTCGCCGACTGTCATTTCTATTTCACCTCATATCACCTGTAATGCGTGCTTGTCAACGCGATATTCATCACTTGGACTGTCTGTGTCATAGCATGGCACAGACATATAGTTTTCATTCGGATGTTTCCGGAAGAATCGATAAGTCGGCCGAGGAATTCATGACTTTACGTGGAATATTTCTGCCGGAGGTGGTTTTTCATGAAGGATGCAATAAGGTTGGTTGCGGATCTCATGTGTATCGCTGCCAGGACTGCTCCGAAAGCGGCTGGAAAAGACTTTGTCGTTACGTCTGTGGTTGATGGGGATATTCTTCTTGACCTTGCTGATGCTATGGTTGATTACGGGAAAACTTCGGGTAAGAAAAACTATGACCGTGACGGAGCAAATGTAGCTCAAAGTTCCGCTTGCGTGCTTATCGGCCTGAAGGATGCAGAGGTTTGTGGACTTAACTGTGGTGCATGCGGGCATGATAAGTGCGTAGACTTGCCGGAATTGCATGACGGCTCTGAGTTTGCAGGTCCTGTATGTTTTTGGAGAAGTGTTGATATGGGTATTGCTGTAGGGTCTGCGGTAAAGGTCGCGTCTATGCACAATATCGACAATAGGATTATGTATCGCGTAGGCGTGTTGGCTAAGAAGACGGGCCTTATTGATGCGGATATCGTAATCGGTATTCCTTTGTCCGCAAGTGGAAAGAATATCTATTTTGACAGGGGATAAACTAGAAAGAACCGACTGAAAAGAGGGGTTTCATGATATCCGAATTAAGAAGAGATCCTACATCAGGAGTATGGGTAGCAATTGCGTCTGCCAGAAGCAGGCGTCCTTCTGACTTCAGAATTATTCACGGGGAACAGAAAAAAGGCACATGCCCGTTTTGCTATGGAAACGAACATATGACTCCCCCTGAGATCCTTGCATTAGGCCGGGAGGTTGAAGCCCCAAATGCCGAAGGCTGGCAGGTAAGGGTTGTGCCTAACAAGTTTCCCGCTTTTTCCTTGGATTATGAGGGTTCCATAGATGAAGATCGCGATGCCAAAGAGCAAGACGGGCTGTATGTCACTATCCCTGCCGTAGGCATCCATGAGGTTCTTGTGGAGACTCCGGAGCATGATTCAACATTCGGCGAGCATTCTGAAAGCCGGGTGGAGGACATACTCGCTGCTATACTCAGTCGTTTTCGTGCCCTCAAACAGGATGATAGGATCAAGTATTTGCAGGTTTTTAAGAATTGGGGGCGTGCAGGGGGCGCTTCCCTTTCACATACACATTGCCAGCTGATCGCAGTTCCGCTGGTCCCAAAAATTATACAGATAGAATTGGATTATGCCAGGCAGTATAAGGAAAGGGCCGGCAGATGCGTGTATTGTGATACTGTCCAAGGGGAGATTGAGAAAGGGGAACGGGTCCTCGATGAATCCCAACACTTCTTAGCCTTTTGCCCGTACGCATCCAAATTTCCCTATGAAACTTGGATTATTCCCAAGAGGCACAGCCCGGCTTTTGAGGACATATCTAAGGATGAGATGGCTGATCTTGCAAAAATGCTGCGTTTTGTGGTTCGCACATTTGAACTGGCCTTTGATGATGTGCCGTACAATATTGTGTGGCACACTTGCCCATGGAACGGAGATTTTGGCGCATACTATCATTGGCATCTCGAGCTGCTTCCGCGCCTTGCCACTATTGCAGGGTTCGAACTCGGCACGGGGTACTACATAAATCCGACTGCCCCAGAGGTAGCTGCAGCTGCCTTACGTGAAAGTATGCCGAAAGATGGAAAGGGCTGAACAGTGTCACTGCAGTTGCGTTTTGGGTCTTGAGGAATAGGAAGGGGTATCCATGTGATGAATGTCCAACAACTCGATGAAACCTATAGAATACTGCTTGCCTCTCCTGAAGTTGCGCCGTTTGCGAAGACAGGAGGGCTTGCAGATGTAGCAGGTTCACTCCCGAAGGCCCTTGCGACAATGGGGAATGATGTTAGGGTGGTCATGCCCAAATACAGGGGAATCACGGACTATAAGACATTAGGCGATTTCCCGGTGCAAGTGGGCCAGAGAAAAGCCACTGCGATTCTGCGCGAAGGCGTGATAAGAGCAAGACTGGATGGGGTAGAAAGGCTGGTGCCTGTCTATTTCATTGACAACTACCATTACTTTGACAGGGATAACATGTACATGTATTTTGATGAGGCGGAAAGGTTTACGTTTTTCTCCAAAGCCGTCTTGGAGATGATTAAGCATTTAGGGTGGGCGCCTCATGTGATACATTGTAATGATTGGCAGACAGGCCTTGTGCCTCTCCTTCTCCGTGAGAGGTATTCCCAGGATGCCTTTTACCAGGGAATTGCCAGCTTGTTTACTATCCACAATTTGAAGTACCAAGGGAATTACCCGAAAGAAGTGCTTCACCTAATTGGTTTGGGGGAGGAGTATTTTACGCCTGAGCGCATTGAGTTTTACGGCAATGTGAGTTTTATGAAAGCAGGCATTCTGTATGCCGATGTCATAAACACTGTGAGCAAAACCTATGCTAAGGAGATTCAAACACCTGTTTACGGCCAACTTATGGACGGAGTCTTAAGGTCTAGGGCACAGGATGTATATGGGATTCTCAATGGCTTGAATTACCATGAATTCAATCCTGAGACAGATGCGCGCATTTATCGTAACTACGGCCTGGGCAACTTTGAGGACAAGAAAGAGAACAAGTACGCTCTCCAGCGCGAGATGGATCTTCCCCCAGGTGACATGCCTCTTATCGGCGTAGTGTCCCGACTTGTAGACCAGAAAGGCTTAGACCTGATTGCCGAGATCATTCCTGACATTATCGAGCAAGACACCCAATTTGTTCTACTGGGAACAGGAGATCCGTATTATGAAGAGTTGTTCCGTTCCTTTCACAAGGATCACCCAAGCAAGATAGCAGTTGAAATAGGCTTCAATGTTGCCTTGGCTCAACGCATTTATGCAGGGTGTGATATGTTTCTCATGCCAAGCCGCTTTGAGCCGTGTGGATTAGGGCAGCTCATCAGTATGCGCTATGGCACGGTTCCTATTGTGAGAAGCACAGGCGGGCTTGCAGATACTGTCACCAACTATGAACCTGACAGACAGGCAGGAAATGGCTTTACCTTTGCGGAGTATTCAGCTGACGCGCTTTCTGATGCAGTGACACGCGCAATCGGTGTTTACCGAGACAGGAGAAGATGGATGTCTTTGGTAGAGAATACCATGCGCCATGATTTCTCATGGAACCGTTCAGCTGCTGAATACATGAGTATTTACGGTGTAGCCAGAAACAAACTGGAGTCATTGCCGTATCCGGCATAATCTAACTGCAATCTCTCAAACTTTGGGGCTTGCCTAAACATGATCTGGTTATGTAGTATAGGTATGTTATGATAGATGTACAGGCCATGATAAGCAGGCCTTCGTGATCTCCATGCAGAGACTTGACTTCCCTTTGGGACTGCAAGAAGAAGGCGTTCGACAAGGAGTGGCAGTGTGAAATCGCGCCGCAATTTACTTGCTTTATGTATAGGTTGTGCCCTTATCCAGGCCGGGGACATAATAGTTGTGTCTCTTCTGCCCATTCTTATTTCGGAGTTGGGCACAGCGGCTAATGCCTCATTTTGGTCAGGCGCAGTTTTCTCCGTTGGTGCGCTGACTTCAGCCATAATGGCGCCTGTATGGGGTTCTTTATCGGATAAATACGGCAAGCGTATTATGCTGATTCGGTCAAGCGTAGCTCTTGCTGTGACGTATGGTCTCATGGGCTTTGCCAGGAGTCACGTTCAGATCCTATTGCTTGAGGCTATTGTCGGAGCGCTTGCAGGGTATATCCCGGCTGCGACCATGTTAGTTGCCACCACGACTCCTAATGAGAATCTTGGCTTTGCCATGGGCCTACTGCAGACGACTATGGCAATTGGCACAATAGCAGGCCCTGTTCTGGGCGCAGTCTATGTATCGGCATTCGGACTTAATGGAACTTATATAGCATGTGCAGTAATGCCTGCCATAGCTACTTTCATAGCTGTATTCATCGTCAAGGAGAAAAGAGTCGTAAAGGCAGAACGAACCAGCATCATCACGGGTATGCGAAAGACGATTTCCATGCCTGTTCTACAGATTCTGTTCGGCGTTCTAGTTTTTATGCAGGCAGGCACGGCTTGTCTTCGGCCTACGTTGCCTCTCTTGATCAAGGAGCTTTCCACTGCCAATGCAGCCTTTGCCACAAGTGTGATCGCGACATTATTCGGAGTCGCCACTGCAATTTCCGCCCCGATGGTGGGACGGTACTGGAGAGGCAATTATATAGCCATGCTAAGAGACAGCCTGCTTCTGCTTGTGGTCTTTGTAATGTTGCAAGGCCTTTCCACGTCCATATACAGCCTGGGTGCGTTCAGGTTTATCTCAGGTGCTCCCAGCGTAGCCATGTCTGTAGCAATAAACGTCCTTGTGGCTCAGGCAGTGGCGCCGGAAGTTCGCGGTACGGTCTTTGGGGTAATGAATTCCATGTCCTCAGTGGGGTCAGTCCTTGGACCGCTGGTCGGAGGGTATTTGGGCAGCGCCTTCGGGGTTGCCAGTTCCTTCTTTGGTTCTGCCCTCTTGTACGGGGTTTCCGGTATTGCTGTAATTGCTTCATACAAGTTTCTCATGGACGCTCTGAAGGATACTTTACAGATTAGACCTCCTTCGGCTACCGGGCGGAGATTCCTAAGACGAAGGACACCCCGATCCATGTGACTTTCTCCCGTCTCCAAAATATTTCTTCTCATCAAGAAGGATAATTGTCATATTCGTCGAATATGAAGGCTTATATTGCGTTATGCGTAAAAGTATAGGCTTGTGATTACGATATTCGTAAATATTTATAGGTATTGGAGCGAAGTTCATGAGCGGCTCTGGTATATTGAATCAACTGGATATGGCTATTCTTTCTTACTTGAAAAACGACGGCAGAACCCCCTTTACCTTTATTGCACAGGAATTAGGGGTGGCTGAAGGCACTGTAAGAAAGCGAGTGGCGCGTCTCATAGACGAAGGCGTGATCGAAATCAAGGCTGTCGTGGATCCGTTTAAGCTGGGTATGAACTTTGTCGCCATAATCGGTCTTGATGTTGAGGGAGATTCACCTGATAAAGTCGTAGCCAAGCTTGCCGGAGCGCCGCAAGTCAGATATGTAGTCGTCTGCGCCGGCGCCCACGATGTTATGGTGGAAGCAGTTTTCAGCTCCAATGACGAGCTCTATACATTTCTTACTCAAACACTGAGACAAATACCTGGAATACGAAGCTCTGAAACATCACTTGTCTTGAAAGTATGCAAAGAGAGTTCCTCGTGGAATGGGTGGTTGAGTACGGATGGGGGGGATGGATGCCATGAGTGAACCAGACTATATCGGGGATTATTGCAACGGTTTACTATTCTATATTCATTGGAGGGATTTAAATGGCATCCAAAAGATCCAGGACAACCCAGGTGCTTACCATCGTAGGAGCGGTTGCGGTAATTGCAGTTATGGCTTTGGGTTTGCCTCAATTCAACAAGGGACCCGCTGTCACTAGGATAGGCATTACGCAGATCGTGGAACACCCGGCTTTGGACGCGTCCAGAGACGGATTCATTCAGCGCTTGGCTGAGTTAGGCCTCGAAGAAGGAAAGAACGTGGAATTCGCGATACAGAACGCTCAAGGGGACATGGCTATTGCCCAGTCTATCGCCGCAAAATTCGTATCTGAGAATGTGGACATGATTCTCGCTATTGCTACACCTACGGCTCAGGCAGCAGCTAAAGCCACCCAAAATATCCCCATTGTAATAACGGCTGTAACAGACCCGGTAGCTGCAGGGTTAGCCGGCTCGATTTCTAAGCCCGGATGCAATGTTACAGGCACATCCGATCTTACTCCCGTAAGAAAGCAGCTGGAGCTGTTGACTAGGATACTTCCCGAGGCAGAACGTGTAGGAGTGATATATAACGCGGGTGAGACCAACTCCCTTGTGCAAGTGGATCTTGCTCGTGAGACTGCGGAAAATCTCGGACTTCTGCTTGTTGAGGTGACTGTGAGTTCTTCGAGTGGAGTCTATGAAGCTGCCCAGTCACTGGTAGGTAGGGTGGACGCAGTCTACGTGCCTACTGATAATACGGTTGTGTCTGCGCTGGAGTCTGTTATTAAGGTAGGAGAGGATTCTAAGATCCCGGTAATTGTGGGTGAGGTTGACGGTGTCAGACGAGGTGCCCTTGCGACTATCGGAATAGACTATCACGTTCTGGGAATGCAGACTGCGGACATAGCTTGGAAGATTCTCAAGGGGGAAAAGGAACCCAAAGACATTCCCATAGAGTATGTCGAGGATATCCAAATAGCCCTGAACTTAACAGCAGCAGACAAAATGGAAGTGTCAATCCCTCAAGATCTGATTGACGAAGCTTATGAGGTGATAAGGTGACTTCAGCTTTCGGGGCAATATTTAGGGTCTTAGAGCAAGGCCTGGTATATGCGGTTATGGCAGTAGGGGTATATCTCAGTTCACGGGTGTTGGATTTCCCCGACTTGACAGTGGACGGAAGCTTCCCCATGGGCGCAGCTATCGCTGCAAGGTTACTGGTTGGAGGCGTACATCCTCTTATGGCAACCCTCTTTGCGCCGGTTGCCGGATTCTTTGCAGGGGCTGCAACCGGCATGCTTAACACAAAACTCAGGATTTCCAACCTTCTGGCGGGAATTCTCACCATGACTGCGCTGTATTCAGTGAATCTCAGGGTCATGGGCAGGGCAAATGTGCCCCTATTAAGGACTGACACGGTTCTTACGCTCATACAGGACATGGGGATGCCTCCTATGATCTCCGCATTCCTTCTGTTTTGCATGGTGACTGTCATTGTCAAGTTTCTGGTGGACAGTTTCCTCCGAACTGAGTTCGGGCTTGCGCTCAGGGCTACCGGTGATAACGAGGGGATGATCAGGAGTCTCGGAGTGAACACGAATTCAATGAAAATCGTAGGTATCGGCATCGCCAACGCGCTGGTTGCGCTATCAGGCGCCCTTGTCGCCCAGTATCAGGGGTTTGCAGATATCGGTATGGGCATCGGCACAGTTGTCGCAGGACTCGCGTCAGTAATCATCGGGGAGGCCATTATTTCTCCGAGATCTGTTGGTATGGGGACTTTAGGGGCGATCATCGGTTCAGTGGCCTACCGGATTTGCGTGTTTCTCGCTTTGCGCCTTGGTTTCGCGCCTACAGATCTCAAGCTTGTTACTGCATTTCTGGTAATAGTGGCTTTATCAGGGAAATCCATAAAACAAGGTATTGGCGGTGAAAGGAGGGAGGCTGGAAGGAATGTTGGAACTGAAGTCTCTATGTAAGAAATTCCAATCGGGCACAGGCAACGGAAGGATGGCTCTCAAAGACGTTTCTTTGAGCCTTCAGCCTTGCGATTTTGTAACAGTCATAGGCAGCAACGGCGCGGGTAAATCCACGCTTCTTAATGTGATTGCAGGGGTTTTTCCTGTTGACAGCGGTCAAGTGATAATCGACGGACAGGATGTCACGTATTTGCCTGAACACAGGCGCGCTTCTGTTCTCGGTAGGGTATTCCAGGATCCTATGCAGGGAACAGCAGGTTCCATGTCTATCGAAGAGAACATGGCCATGGCTCTCAAACGAGGTGAGCGCCGTGGTTTGTCCAGAGGAGTTTTGGCAAGGGACAGAGATTACTTCAGGCAGCAGCTGTCTTCCCTTGGCCTTGGCCTGGAAGACAGGCTCTTAGAACCTGTGAAGCTCCTGTCCGGCGGTCAAAGGCAGGCCTTAGCTTTGCTCATGGCCACCCTTTCCAAACCGAAATTGCTACTTCTTGATGAACATACGGCAGCCCTGGATCCCAGGACTGCCCAGGAGATTCAGGAGCTTACCAATGGTATTGTCGGGCAAGGCAATCTTTCCGTGCTAATGGTTACTCATAACCTTCGCTTGGCTCTTGCTGTGGGAACAAGGACGATAATGATGCACGAAGGCGAGATCGTCCTGGATGTGAGCGACCCTGAAAGGTCAGAAATGACAGTATCCGACCTTCTCGAGCGCTTTCATGATGCCAGGGGTGAAAGGCTGTCTGACGATAGGATTCTTTTGGAGGTGTAGGCGGGTTGCCACAAGTCCTCACCGTTTCGTGGCATGCAGGTCTTACCTACATGCAGTTAGGGGACAGCCATCCGGTATTGCGTTCGGGGAAGGCCTGATCATCGGATAGCTGTTTTGCCTCGGATGTCGCAAATTACTGATGTTGCGCCGGAAGGACACGTTGCCGGGTACAATATTAGCGCCGGCCGCTGTTAAGCTTAATGCCGGCGCCGGCTTGCTGGATAGTCTTTTGATAGTCGTTTGATCTTTGACGATATCGCTACCTACGTTGAAGCACTGTCCTGGGACGCGCTCCGGCGATCACCTGTTGGGTTTGGACTTGGGCTGCCCTGCGCGCTGCCAGATTTGCCCTTGTTGCTGCTACCTCAAGGATTCTCTCGATGAGATCCTCAAAAGAGAGTCCGCTTGCCATGGCTGTGACCGGAAAAAGGCTGACCGTAGATAGTCCTGGTAGAGGATTAATCTCCAGGAAGTTTGGGACTCCCGCGTTATCGAGTCTCACATCCACTCTTGCCAGATCACGACATTCCAGTGCTCGATATGATCTTATGGCTACGTCGAGAATAGCAGAGGCCAGTTCATCTGTGACCGGTGCAGGACAGAGAAATCGCTCAAGGTTGTTGTGCTTTGTGTCATAGCAATATACAAACGATTCCGGTTCAGTCTCAAGCACAGGACGAACTTCCATTATGGGGAAGGCTGTGATTTCTTCGTTTCCAATTATCCCGACGGTGAATTCACGCCCGGGCAGAAACTCCTCTATCAGCGCAGGTTGTCCGTATACAGTTGTTATCCAGTTTACCATCTCAAAAAGGCTCCGGTAATCCGCAACTTTAGATGAACTCCTTATCCCTTTGCTGGAACCTTCATATGCAGGTTTCACAAAAAGCGGATATTTCAGGGAACCGGCTTCCAAGTCCCTCAGTTCATTCACGTTGTTTACTTTTCTACACCATGGAGTCGGGATACCGCTTGCGGATATAATGGCTTTAGTTACAGCTTTATCAAGACAGACTGCAAGTGTAAGAGGATCTGAGCCTGTATATGGAATCCCGAGGGATTCAAGGATAGCAGGCACAATTGCTTCACGGCATCTGCCTTCCCAACCTTCTGCGATATTGAACACAATATCCACATTGAGCCTTTGCAATCTGGAAAGAAGTCCGGGGCGGTACGGTATTTTGACAACACGGTGTCCCCCGGCCCGTAGCGCTTTCGCTATACGGTCTACCGTTGATTGCTCTTCGAATTCGGCGCAAGCGTCTTCAACTTCCATGTCGGACCTGGGACAGTCTTTTTTCAAATTGTAGGCCAGACCCACAATAAATCCCATGGTCATCCCTCTCATTCTAATTGTAATCATGTCGCTCACAAGAGCATTACTAATTGTCTCGGGCTTTTATCATAGCCGGAAAACACTCGCCTTTTCGGTAGACCTCGGTTTTCTGCCACCCTGCTCGGCTTTGACTGAAAAGCCTTGCAGGCCCCATGATCACCTCCAAGACGCCTTTCTACGGCGCCCCCTTTTTCAGTAGTTGAGTTTACTCTCCCGGGCGACCGTTGTCTACAGCCATATGACATGATTTTACGGCGCTTTGGCTCGAAAATGAAGGATATGATTGCTAACGTGCCAAAGGCTGGGTAATGGTTAATAGTTTGAGCTTTCTATGCCATATTCAACGACAGCGACTCCAAGACGGCTTTAACGAAGGACTTGCCGTATAAAAGGAGAATACTAAAAAAGATGTGTGGGATATGAAATGTACATAAACTCAACAAGGGCGTGCTCATGTGGAAGAAAAAGGCGGCAATGGACAAGAGAAAACCCTAAGAAGAATTGTGCGTGCAGGCGTAATTGCTTCAGCATACATCGGATTGACGTATGCCCTTGCTCCAATTAGTTTCGGACAACTCCAGTTTAGGGTGGCGGAGGCATTGACTGTGCTTCCGATACTCTATCCTGAAGCCGTGCCCGCCTTATTTGTCGGGTGTTTTTTGGCTAATTTTATTGGTCCTTACGGGATCTTCGATATTGTGCTGGGCAGTCTTACGACATTACTGGCTGCCATACTTACCAGAGCATTTAGGAAGAGCCCTATTGCGTATGTCTGGCCGATAGCGCTTAACGCGATTATCGTCGGCGCATATCTTAGCTTCTTGACAGGGACGAAGGCGAGTTATCCGGTGTTTGTGATTAGCATAGGAATTTCTCAGGCGGGCGTAGTGTTACTTATTGGAATTCCCCTTGTTAGGTTCCTTAGATCGTCATATCCTGACTCGATTTCATAAAGGAGAGATAGTTCTAATGTCTAAGATAAAAGCTAAACCAAGAAATTACCTTTACCCAATTCCTGCAGTTCCTGTTAGTTGCACTGACAGTGAAGGGCGTCCTAATATAATTACAGTGGCGTGGACAGGTGTTGCATGCGGGACGCCGCCCATGGTATCCATAGCAATCAACCTTTCGAGGTATTCCCATGACATAATCAAAGAAACCGGAGCATTTTTCATAAACATCCCTGACAGTGAGACCCTCCGTGCAACTGACTGGTGTGGTAATGTATCAGGTAGGAACGTAGACAAGTTCAAGGAGCTTGGCCTGACTCCCATAAAAGGCGACGAGACAGGGTGTCACTACATCAACGAATGTCCCATTAACATGGAATGCCAAGTCAGGCACGGGATAGTCCTTGGCAGCCACGAGCTTTTCATAGGAGAGATAGTGGCGGTTTATGCTCGGGATGGCGTCCTTACGCCTGAAGGAAGGGTCAACTTAAGTAACCTGGATTTATTTACATATGTAGGTCCTGACTACTACAGTATCGGCAGAAAGCTGGGACAATACGGATATTCCGTAAGCGGAAGATCCTGATAGACTTTTCATGGCGATTGCAGTTAAACGGGCAAAGCCGCGAGAACATAGGCAGGTACTCTGAACATGCGTTATTTGCGTATTAGCCACCAAGATACAGTCTGCGGAAAAGATCGAAGTCATAGAGGCAACTTTAGATGGATAGCGTTCGTTACTGCTTGGATATCAGTGTTGGTTTCCGTCTTGGTTTGTCCTTTATCTGACTGGGGGATGCCTCATGCACAAGCAGGGAAGGCGCAAGGTGCAGGTTCCCGTGTGGATTGGCAGAGCATTCTGGACAGTACCAGGAAAAATCCGAAAAAGACTCTCGACTCTCATCTGATGCTGGCTGTATCTTACGCAAACCTGGGCATGATTCCTGAAGCCACAGGTGAGTTTCAGGCTATTGAAGCTGCCGGTTATGATGAATTCGGGAAGGAAGTAATACGTGAAAGCAGCGCGAGAGTGAAGAATTCGCCGGATGACATTGTCAGCCTTAATTTACTGGCGTTCGCGTATTACGCTTTTGGCGATTATCCCCAATCCGTTCGTTGCTTTGAGTCCCTTGCGACGCTGGATCCTATGAATGTGTGGGTTCATCATTACTATGCGTATAGCTTGTCCAGGGTGGACAGGATGGATGAGGCAGTAGATGTGCTTAAAGCTTCATTGGATATAGATCCGTCCAATGAATATACTCATCTCCTCTTGGGCCTTGCATACAGAGAAAAGGGCTGGTACTTGTTGTCCGTTCTGGAGCTGGCAAGAGCCAGGAAGGCTATCAGTGCTCTTTCCGGTCTCGTTGACTAGGCGGTCCTCTATGGACAAGCCTCACCTGCTTTTGAGTGTCGATAATTAAGAAAAACGGGGGAATTGCGATGTCACAGGCTGCATGTGTGAAGAAAACAGATATTCTTATTGAAGGTGCGACCATAATATCTCCCGGCCTTATTAGAGGTTCTGATGAGAGTATCGTCGTAGTGGACGAAGGTTCAATCGCTATAGACGATGAAAGAATTGTATATGTAGGCCCATCACCGGCTCCTTTGGAATTCCAAAATGCCGCAAAGCGTATAGACGCATCCGGCCTGATAGCTCTTCCGGGCTTTGTCAATGCCCATACCCATGCAGCTATGACTCTTCTGCGAGGATATGCTGATGACATGGTTCTTATGGAATGGCTGGAAGAGAAGATTTGGCCTATCGAGGCTCATCTGGATTCGGAAGACGTGTATTGGGGAGCAATGCTTGCATGCGTTGAAATGATTAGAGCAGGTGTCACTACATTTGCAGATCAGTATTTCTTCATGGATGACACTGCGAAGGCGGTAAGGGATTCAGGCATCCGTGCCTGCCTGTCCAGGGGACTTATCGCTACATCCCCTAATTCCGCTGAGGCTCTCAGAGAGAACATAGAATTGTGTCAAAACTGGGACGGAGCGGCGAACGGCCGCATAACAACTATGCTTGGCCCTCATGCTCCGTACACTTGCCCTCCGGATTTTCTTGAAAAAGTCATGGAAGCTGCCGAGGAATTCGGGGTAGGCATGCACATACATTTGTCGGAGACATCAGGGGAAGTAGAAGAGTCCCGAGCTAAGCATGCAGGCATGTCTCCTATTGAACTTATGGATAGCATCGGCCTTTTCCGTTTTCAGACTCTTGCTGCCCATTGCGTCCACGTGTCTCCCGGGGATATCGAAATACTAAGCGCAAAAGGGGTTGGGGTTGCTCATAACCCGGGCAGCAACATGAAAATAGCGTCAGGAATAGCTCCTGTTCCGGCCATGCTGAAGGCAGGCGTGAAAGTAGGGCTGGGCACGGACGGAGCTTCCAGCAACAATAACTTGGATTTGCTTGAAGAAGCCAGGCTGGCTGCATTTCTCCATAAATTGGCGAACAATGACCCGACTGTTATTCCTGCAGGGCAAGCGCTCTCTATGGCTACTCTCGGAGGCGCGAAAGCCATGGGAATGGATTCTGACATAGGTTCTCTGGAGCTTGGCAAGAAGGCTGACATAATCTTGCTTGATGTGAACAAGCCGCATATGTATCCTAAGCATGATCTGACTTCCCATGTTATCTACTCTGCAAGATCAAGCGATGTCACAACTGTTATCATCAACGGAAAACCGGTCATGGAGGACGGTGTCCTGACCGACATAGATGAAGAGGAGGTTCTACGGACTGCGGAAGAGCGGGCAAAGGCTCTCGTAGCAAAAGCTTGACACTTCCATGAATCACATGTCTTCATTCTGCAGGACTCATCTTTTTGCCATGAATACTCCATACTATGAAGGTAAGAAGGTAAAGCGTACAAGTAGCAAAACCTGTATAGGAAGGGATAGAGATATCCGTGGTAAGACGGGTCATTTGCATTATCGTGATTCTCGCGATCTTACCTTTGCTCACGGTATGGACGGTTCAGGCAGGAGACGAGGATACGTCACATTGGTACACCATAGTTGATGAGGACACAGAAAGGGTCCTTTTGGAGACTTGCCATGTGGTGGTAACAGGCGATGAGTTTGTAGATGAAAGAAACTACAGGTACCGAGTGAGTCGGGTAGAGGGTTACACAGGCTGGGCTGAGTTCATTGGTACAGTGGACATGGAAACCCAGGCTATGGCTTTTCAAGCAGCCATGTCTCTGAGGCTGGGATTTTGCCGTATTGGGCTGCCACTTGCATCTACTCGAGCGCCCAGGGGGCGACTTGTGGCGATTTATCATACACACAGCGACGAATCGTATATTCCCACCAGTGGTTCATCATCAGTTTCTCCCCATGGTGATGTGTATGATGTCGGCTCGGTTATTTCAGCCAGTCTGAAGAATTCTGTGGGCCTCACAAGCGTCCATTCGTGGGAATCACATCTGCCTCATGACGGTTCAGCTTATGCTCGTTCAAGGCGCACCGCTGTTTCTCTGCTCAAAAAGAACCCGGATGCAATTCTTGATCTCCACCGGGATGCCGCGCCTCTCAGCGCTTATGCCACCACTGTTATGGGTAAGCCGGGCGCCAAAGTCATGATTGTCCTCGGTAGGCAGAACCCTAATCTCAAAGCCAATGAGCAGTTTGCTTTTGCATTGAAAAATTATGCGGACAAGGAATTTCCAGGGTTTGTCCGAGGCATCTTTTATGGCGATGCCACGTTCAATCAGGATCTTTCACCGCGGGCTCTGCTTTTTGAAATGGGTTCTCACGAGAACAGCAAAGAAGCAGCGGAGCGGGTCATGGTGAATTTCATAAATTCGATTCCCGCTGTTCTCTACGGGGTGACTCCCGCCGGCCGTACAGCAGAAGGTGAAGCTGTGCGGCATGCCAGGCGAGAAGGAGGTGTCGCAGCTTCCACCATTATATCCATAATCCTTTTGGTTTTGATAGGTGGCGCTGTGTATCTCTTGCTGAACGAAAAGAGCTTCAGCGGGGTTATGGCGAGGTTGAGACAATTCAAAGAAGTTGAACTAAAGGAATTTGCGGATATCGTCAAAAAACCGAAGCCGCCCAAAAATGAAGAATAAACCTGATATCCCCTGCTTTCCTCATTGCGAACTCTTGAGGTCGAAATTGTATTTATACTCTCTCGACAGCTCAGAAAGACTATGTACATAGCTTAGAAGAATTGTCACGGCAAAGGAGGTTCTATGACTATGGCAGGGATAATCGATTGGGTCAGCAAAAAGATGAGAAGGCCTGACGTTGAGATTTCAGAAGAGTTTGCCCAAGAGTTTACTGAAAGGGTCGGAAGAGTGGAAGGCACATCTGACTTTCCTTGGGTGGATGACGGGGTATATGTATCCCCGACACCGATTACCGCAGGCGATCAAGTAAACATTAAGTATAGTGGGGTGTTGGCAAAAGCCGGCGCTGACCGGTTGACCTTACGCATGGGCTATGGGCATCATGAATGGAACGGCGTAAGTGATATCTCCATGTCTAAATTGGAAGGGCCGGCTTTTGAGGCTAAGGTTGAAATTCCCTTTGAGCAATGTTCCAGGTTGCAGTTTTGCTTTGTGGACGGTGCAGGTAATTGGGACAATAATTCAGGACGAAATTGGAGTTACGAGATACATTGCGGTGAGCAAGCGGAATTTAAGTAGATACCCTCATAATTGCTGTCATGGGCTTGACCGCTTCTTAAGAGGGCCGGGTTATCCTTTAAACCCCGGTAGACATCGGGCCGCCGGGTCGATCATCCCTTGAACGCGAATTAATGCTGGTATATAATGCAAGGCAATGAGGCGTTTTGAGGGGAGTCTGATTATGAGCGAAGTTAGAGTGAGGTTTGCCCCGTCCCCCACAGGATACCTTCATGTCGGGGGCGCGCGTACAGTGTTGTTTAATTGGCTTTTTGCGAGGCATGCCGGTGGAGTCATAGTTCTTAGGATTGAAGACACTGATGTGGAGAGATCCACTGAGACTTCGGTGGATGCAATAATCGACAGCTTAAAATGGCTTGGGCTGGATTGGGATGAAGGCCCTATAGTCGGGGGAGACTATGGCCCGTACTTCCAGTCTGAGCGGCTGGATATTTATAAGGAGTATGCAGATAAGCTTATCAAGTCCGGCTATGCTTATCCCTGCTACTGTACACCTGAGGAGCTCAATGAAGCCCGCAAGGCTGCTATGAAGCAAGGGAGGCCGCCTGGATATTCAGGTAGGTGTAGGGATCTTTCTCCTGAAGAAAGACGGTCGAAAGAGGCAGAAGGCAGGCAACCTGCGCTAAGGTTCAAAGTGGCGGAAGGAGAAACAGTCGTAAATGACCTTGTCAGGAGCGATGTAGTTTTCCGAAACGAGTTTATTGAGGACTTTGTTATCCTCAAATCTGACGGGTACCCCACTTACAATTTCGCAGTTGTGGTTGACGATGCGTTAATGAGGATTACGCACGTGATCCGAGCTGACGAGCACCTGCCCAATACCCCGAAGCAGATAATGATGTATGAAGCTTTAGGGTTTGAACTTCCGGAGTTTGCTCATGTGTCAATGATTCTCGGGAAAGACAAGACGAAACTAAGCAAGAGGCACGGGGCTACTTCAGTTACGCAATATCGTGATGCAGGGTACCTTCCTGACGCTCTCGTAAACTACCTGGTTCTCCTTGGATGGGCATACGATGCTGAACAGCAAATTTTCGGCCGTGAAGAGCTTATAGAAAAATTCACGCTGGACAAGGTATCCAAGAATCCGGCCATCTTTGATCCTGACAAGTTGCTGTGGATGAACGGTTACTACATCAGGGAAACAGAAAACGATACCCTGGTGGAGCTCGCCATAGACCATTTGGCTAACGCAGGTTTGATTTCATCTGAGCCAAGTCATGAAGAACTCACCAAGACTCAGGCAGTTGTTGCCATACTGAAAGAGCGGATACGTACAGTCAGTGATATTGTCGATCAAGGGGATTTCTTCTTTACAGAAGATGTTGCCTTTGATGAAGAAGCGTTTCAGAAATTCTTAACCCGCGATTATGTTCCTGAGACGTTCAAGGCGCTAAAGCCCAGGCTTGAAGCGACAAGTCCTTTCAACAAACAGACTGTGGAAAAAGTCATCAGAGGATACGCTAAGGAAGTTGGACGAAAGGCCGGAGAAGTCATCCATCCTCTCCGCGTTGCCTTGACAGGGCGGTCTGTGAGCCCGGGAATCTTCGAGGTTATCGAGATTCTTGGAAAGGATACTTGTTGCAGGAGGATTAACTCAGCTCTTAAGAGTCTGTGACAGTAAGCAAGAGAAAAAGAAGCTGTAGCGCAAATGACTCTAAGTGTGATATTAGGTGCGACAAGTGCAATATTAGACCCGACAGGTGCGACATTAAGCGCGAGGACACATTAGGCCGAATTAAGGGCGGCGGCTAAGCGCGACGAAACTTGACGCGTACGCCGGGGTGTGCTAGAATTTCTTTGCGAAGATAATGGTGCGCTGGGGAGTCGTCTAGGGGTAGGACAGCAGACTCTGGATCTGTATGCGGGGGTTCGAATCCTCCCTCCCCAGCCAATATTTTCTAGAGAATTGGCTTCATGTTTGTAAGTTTTGCACAGAAGAAGTTCAATCTCCTTCAGTCTCCTATGATCAGTGGTTTGCAGTGCCTGAATCATCAGGCAGCAAAGACTGTATAGGAGATTTTTTATGTTCTGTCAAATCTTCTCTATCAGACTTGCTCTACCCGACCTGCGTCATGGGATCTGTACTATCCGGCCTGCGCTATCCAACCTGCGTCATTTGACCTACGCCATCGAGTCTACCCTATCGGACCTGCGCTGATAGCACGCGTGCTTGCAAAACTATCGCTTGCTTCCAGTAAGCGCAACTGGTAGACTTATGAGGAAATATTATCATATTCTGTCGAATTATTGCCAACTATCAGGAGGCTTTGATATGGAACAAGAAATTGTGGAGTTTTGGGCTGATGCAAGAAACGAAATAGTGGGCAAATGTATTCAGTTATCGGTGAAGGATTCAGCTCTTGGTTCAGATGAGTGGCACCAGGGAAATAGGGAGAGAGTATTTGACAGTCTCTGGAGTGTGTTGCTCCAAGACATGCAGGATGATACATTGGCTAAGACAGAGGAGGTAATCGGGAGTTTAGCCCGAGAAGCTGTCAAATACGGCCGTGATGTCGAGCCTCTTGAGCGGATTATCGAGATTCTTATGGAAAGCGCGGAAGAAACAGCAAGAAGCAAGTACCCGGAAGAGCCGGATAGGCTATCTCGGATTACCGGAGATGTCAAGGAATATCTGAATAAAGCGATGACGGTTCTTGCCAGGTCAATCATCAAGGCACAGGCGGAAGTAATTGAGAAACAAAAGGATTATCTCCTTGAGCTCTCGACCCCTGCTATACCTCTGTTAGACGGGATACTCATATTGCCTCTCATAGGAACTATAGATACAAGACGCGCAAAGCAGATAATGGATAATCTGTTAAATGGAATCGTTGAAGCTCAGGCTGACACGGTTCTGATTGATATCAGCGGGGTTCCTATTGTAGATACTCAAGTGGCCCATCACCTTATGAAGACTGTGCAAGCAGCAAGACTTCTGGGCGCGCGATGCATTATAGTCGGCATTCGTCCTGAATTCGCCCAGACTATTGTGAAACTTGGCATTGACTTCGGGAAGATAGTCACGAAGAACTCACTCCAAGCCGGTCTTAAGCTTGCTTTTGAGTGGCACAACTATGAATTGAGACGAGTTGGCGGAGGTGGCCACCATGCAGCAACAGGCGCCAATTCTTAAGATCGATGATTATTGGATTGCTTCAGTCCAGGGATCTTTGCATGATCAGGACGTAATCGAGTTCAAGGAGGCCCTGCTTAGTAAAATCATGCAGCCGGAATCCAAAGGGCTTGTTATAGACCTGACAGTATTGGATTTAGTAGATAGCTTTGTTACGAAGACACTCATTGATATCCGTGGACTCGCCAAACTTATGGGAGTTCCTGTAGTAATTGCGGGAATGAGTCCTCCTATCGCCATTACCCTTGTGGAAATGGGCCTCAGCCTGGAGGGCATTGATACTGCCCTCAACCTTCAGAAAGGGTTGGACAAGTTGAGAAATACCGGCAAGGAGCGATGATAGTTAATGCTTGAACGTAAGTCAAGTATAGAGAATGAATTAGACATTATTGCTGCGCGCCGGCGCGCTAAGGAGGTCGCCGAGGAATTGGGGTTTTCCACTGTTGATCAGGTGCGTATTGCTACTGCCATCTCTGAGCTTGCTCGTAATATCGTGCTTTACGCAAAAGAGGGATCGATTGTGGTTCGTGCTCTTCGCGAGGGAGATCGGCAAGGCCTGGAGATCTTAGTTGCGGACAATGGGCCGGGCATCCCCAATGTTGAACTTGCTATGACCGACGGTTATAGTACATCAGGAGGTTTAGGGGCGGGACTGCCGGGTGCAAGGCGCCTAATGGACACCTTTCGCGTAGATACTCAGCTTGGGCAAGGAACTAAGATTGTAGCAAGGAAGTGGAAGGCTTGATATTCGGCGCGTTCGGGCGCCCTATTGAAGGCGAACTTGTATCAGGTGACGCTTACCGGATAAGGAATATGGAGCATGGCAGGCTTATTGCGTTGGCAGATGGGTTAGGGCACGGCGCGGCTGCTGCAGAAGCTTCGCAAAAAGCCTTATCCATTATTGACCGATATGTCATCGGACATGAGTCAGAGGTTGACTTAATGGATTTGCTTAGGTTGTGTCATGCGGGTCTGGTCGGCACCAGAGGTGCAGTGATGGGACTTTGTCACCTGAATCTCAAGGATAGGATCTGGTCAAGTCTGGTTGTTGGCAATATTACTCTTCGGGTGCTGTCCCACCGACGGCTGAATCCTATTCCGGGCGGAGGAATAGTAGGGTACAAGCTGCCGAAGGTAGTTCATATAGCCGAGTGGCCATATTGTGAAGGCGATATTTTTATCTCACATACAGACGGTGTAAAAGAAGATTATGGAATGGACTCACTAGCCCGAGACCAGGGGCTGAGTGTGGAGCAAGCTGCAGAGCGCATAATTGAGAAGTACGGCGCCAAGACAGATGACGCTACGGTTATTGTAGGAAGATAAGAGTGATGCCGGGAGGGCGTTTTGTGCTGGAGCATCTTAGACAAGAATATACTAATCTGATTCGGGAATTTTCCGATGATAGCAGTGAAAAGGTGCTTTATAAGGCTTCCAAACTCAGCAAGGGTTTTGTGGAGCAAGGTCTTGGCCCTGAGGATATTGTCGATATCCATATGCGGTCGGTGGAACTTGTCACCGGGGAGAACCCGCCTCTTAAGGGACCTCAGATTATACTTAATTCTTTTAGCTTACTCCTGGAAAGCATGATGGCTTATGGTCTTGCGTACCGTGAGTACATGGAGTCGAAAAACATTAGATTCTCCGACTTGGAAGCTTATACTCATGAGCTGGAGACTCTGAATACTGCCTTGAGACAGAGGATTAATGAGCTTTCGGTTCTCTATGATCTCACTCAGGTTGTAAACTCCAGCCTCGACCTTCAAACTACTCTACGAGTGATTGCTGAGAAACTCATGGAAGTTACGGAATATGATACCTGTAATCTTTATCTCGCAGACAGTGAAACAAAGGAATTTCAAATCCAGTTATCCATGGGTGTTAACGCTGAAGCTTATCAAGCTTATGGTTTCGATTCCGGACACGGGCTTGTAAAAGCCGCAATTGAGAAGGGTACGCCCTTAGTCTTCCCGGATGTTAAGGTAGAGCCCAGATGGCAGCCGATCAAAGGGATAAATGATCACGTTCAATCGTGGATGTCAGTTCCTTTGATTGCAGATGGCAAGCCTATAGGGATAATTACTCTTAGCAGCAGTGAACCGAAGGCTATCAGTGAGGAGATGTTGAAGCTTACTTCCATTACCGCAAGTCAAGCAGCCTCCGCTATTGAACGGGCCCGTCTATATGAAGAGACTAAGAGGCTTTCCATTACCGATGAAAAGACCGGCCTCTACAATTTCGGACATTTTAGATTCCTGCTTGACACAGAAATAAAGCGGGCAAAGCGTTACAAGCGTCCTCTGTCTCTTTTCATGATTGACGTGGATGATTTCAAGATCTATAACGATCGCTGCGGACATGTGGACGGAGATCACGCCTTGGAAGCACTTGGAAGGACGATAAAGCAATCAGTGCGTGACGTGGACTTTCCTGCCCGCTACGGGGGAGATGAATTTGCGGTTATTCTGCCTGAAACTGATGAAATTGAAGCCCGTACTGCTGCGGAACGCCTTCGAGCCTGCATTGAACAGTGCAAGGTCCCTAATCAGGGAGTGTTGCCCGGTGGTAAACTGACAGTGAGCATTGGTATGAGTTCCTATCCGGCATCCGCTGATACTGAAGAAGAGCTGATAAGAAAGGCGGATGCTGCTCTATACCGGGCAAAACGAAAAGGCAAAAACAGGGTCTCAATGTGCTCGCGGGAGAAAGATGGAAAATAGGCAGTGCCGTTGATAAGGGATGACAGCGAGCCAGAGCTGTTGACATTAGGGGAACTCCGGGGTAGAATACCAATGTGGCCCCGTCGTCTAGCGG
>JAAYRV010000061.1 GCA_012518595.1 Bacillota bacterium | reverse complement strand
TTGTTGGGCCTGTATTACAGGCAAATCCACTTCACTGTAGGGTGGACTTATGGGCTTAAGGCGTTTACTGCCGCGATTATGGGTGGAATCGGGAATATTCCAGGAGCTATGGTCGGCGGACTGCTCCTGGGTATTCTGGAAATGCTCGGTGCAGGCTATATCTCTTCCGCTTGGAAGGACGTGTTTGTGTTCCTCATTCTCATTTTGCTTCTCATGTTCCGGCCCACAGGGCTCCTGGGGGAACGCATCGCGGAGAAAGTCTAAGAGGGAGGGGATATGACAATGGCTGGAGGGGTTGGACGAACTGACTCTGTAGGTAGGTTGAAGACACCTATTTCAATATTTGTTAGTCGTCTCTCAAAATGGGGCCTTCCCGCAATTATCGGTATCGGGATTATCTTTCCGCTCGTTGCAGGTAACTATTGGATAGACGTAGCTGTATACTGGGGGATTTACGTGCTCTTGGGACTGAGTCTGAATATCATCGTCGGCGAAGTCGGACTCTTTAACATGGGCCACTCGGCATTTTTCGCTATCGGCGCATATACAACTGCTATCCTAAGCGAGCGATTCGGAGTGTCGCTTTGGCTGTTGCTCCCGCTGAGCGGTCTTGCGGCAGGGGTTGCAGGATACATACTTGCCAAACCTATTATCCATCTTCGCGGGGATTACCTGCTCATAGTGACAATAGGACTCAACGAGATAATTCGAATCACCCTTCTTAATAACCCATGGGGACTGACAGGCGGTCCTAACGGCATTATTGTGCTGGATCAGTTCCGTATATTTGGTTATACGATACAGAGTCCTATGGATTTTTACTATCTGGTTTGGGGGCTCGTTGCGATATGCGTGTTTGTTCTGGTGCGCATTCAGCAATCCCGCATAGGCCGCTGTTGGAATTACGTGCGTGAAGATGAGATCGCTGCCGAGGCCATGGGAATTGACACTCGCTGGGCTAAACTTGCAGCGTTTACTCTCGGTGCTGCCATTGCAGGAGCGACCGGGACTGTTTTTGCTGCAAAGCTTGTAGTAATATCTCCCGAGAGTTTCACTTTTATGGAATCGGTGATTCTCTTTTGCATAGTTGTCCTCGGCGGGATGGGGTCAATTCCCGGAGTGATTTTGGGTTCAGCCGGGATGATGGTTCTGCCTGAACTCCTCAGGAATTTCGCCCAGTACCGTATGCTTTTCTTCGGCCTTGCTTTGGTGCTCATGATGATCTTCCGCCCGCAAGGTCTGTGGCCCAGCAGACGCTGGACAACAATCCTCAGAGAGGGGGAGGGAGAGTGATATTGCAAGAACAAGTCCTTCTTAAACTTAGCAAGCTGAGCAAGAGCTTCGGTGGGCTGAAAGCCGTTGATGTGTTTGATCTGGATGTTGCTTCAGGCAGCATTACCAGTCTCATCGGTCCGAACGGAGCAGGGAAGACAACAGTTTTCAATCTGATAACCGGTATCTATCGCCCGGAGGCAGGCAGTATAGCATTTGACGGACGGGAGCTCATAGGCAGACAGCCGCACCAGGTGGCAAAAGCCGGGATCGCTCGCACATTTCAAACCCTCAGGCTTTTTGAAAACCTCACTTGTTTCGAGAACGTATTATCCGGCCGGCATTGTCGCACTTGCTCAGGGATGATAAGTTCAGTGTTGGGAACGCCTGCGCAAAGGCGTGAAGAAGCTGAGGTGAGGAATGAGGCTGAGCGTTGCCTGAGACTGATGGACATGTGGGATTTCCGAGATGAACTGGCCAGAAATCTGCCGTATGGATATAGACGGCGCCTGGAGATAGCCCGGGCCCTTGCCACCGAACCGCGCTTGCTGGTCCTTGATGAGCCTGCAGGCGGACTCAATGAGAGAGAAACTGCTGACCTCATGGAGCTTATCCAGGCGATTAGAGGTTCAGGGATTACGATTTTTCTTATCGAACACGATATGCAGGTAGTGATGGGTATTTCAGACTGGGTCGCAGTCATGGATAACGGTCGGAAGATCAGCGAAGGCACACCTTGCGATGTACAACGTGATCCATGTGTCATCGAAGCGTATCTCGGGACGGAGGACGATGAAGATTTCTATGGCAACGCAGGAGGAAGCGCCGGTGAAGGGTCAGAGGGGGAGGAGCGTACATGAGTCTGCTTGAGCTAAGCGATGTGCATATAGCTTACGGAAATGTCAAGGCAGTCAAAGGAATTGACCTTGTAGTGAACGACGGCGAGATCGTGACTCTTCTCGGTGCCAACGGGGCAGGGAAGACTACTACGCTTCGAGCTATGTCAGGCCTTCTCAGATTGCAGTCAGGAATTATCAGATTCTGCGAGCACGAGCTCCAGGCGATGCCTGCCCATAAGATTGTTGAACTGGGTATCTGTCATGTCCCTGAGGGGCGAAGAGTGTTCGGAACGTTGACTGTGGAGGAGAATTTGAATCTCGGGGCGTACAAATACCGTAACGATCCCGGCCGTGTCCAGTCAGGGCGAGAACGAGTCTATCAGTTGTTTCCCCGACTGGAAGAACGACGTAAGCAACTGGCGGGCACTCTCTCCGGCGGTGAGCAGCAGATGCTGGCCATTGGGAGAGGCCTGATGTCAGACCCCAGAGTGCTCCTCCTTGACGAGCCGTCCTTAGGACTTGCGCCTAAACTGGTGCAGGAGATATTTCGGACAATCTATGAAATCAACAGACAGGGAGTGACTATCCTGCTTGTTGAACAGAACGCCCGTATTGCGCTGAGAGTGGCTCAAAGAGCCTATGTGCTTGAGACGGGACGGATCGCGCTGAGCGGCGAGTCCCTGGAGCTTAGGCGCGATCCCAGAGTGCAACAGGCCTACCTTGGGATCAAGTAGGAGGCAGGCCTCCCATGGGATCGACGCCCGATGTTTTGCGAAGTCGGCGGCCAGTGCCGGGTGAACTGGTATCCGGGAATACGTTTCTGCTACATCCATAATTGCCTGCCTTCTGCTTCTCATAGGACTCTCTTGCACTACTGTAGGTTTCCTAAACAACAGGATTCGCTCTTGGTGGGGTAGCTAACTGCTACCTGATGCCGCTTGTTATCTGTCAAAGAAACTGAATCAGAAGCTGTCATAAAGAACATTGAAAAACCCATTGAAAATATGACAGATATTGCATATACTAATGGTGAAAGGAGGCAGGGGTAATGACAGAATTCGGAATAATGGGTAAAAAGTTCAAAATGCTAAGAGAGCGTAGTGGGTTCACACAAAGTCAACTCGCTGAGTATTTGAATGTCGACCAGAGCTATATTTCCAAGTGTGAGCAAAATGAGCGTCAATTCAGCGTAGACATACTTGAGAAGACAAGCAACCTTTTCGGCTGTCCTATTCAATATTTTACCGGTGACGAACTGGGGTATTCTCCTGCGACTATTGCTCTCCGGGCAAAAGGAGTCACTGTTGAGGATCTCGAAGCAATAGCAGCAATGAATAGAATTGCTTTAAACCTGCGTTATATGGAGAGCTTGCTGAAGGGAGAATCGATGTGAAGAAAAAGATTGAGATAAATTCAGACGCCCTGAGCTTGCGCAGGTATTTTTGCGAAGACATCTATTCTCCAATTGATGTGTTTTCTATGTTGAGCGCTAAGGAAAAGTTTACTGTGGTATTCTACCCTATGAGCGAGCGGATTAGCGGATTATGCATCAGAGATAGAGATAATAAATTGATAGGGATTAATTCAACACTGACTTACGGCCGTCAGCGATTTACTGCTGCCCACGAGCTGTGTCATTTGTTTTTTCATAAGAACTTCACAAGCATAGTATGTGCAAAAGACCTTGATAGGACCAAAGACGCCAGCGAAAAGGAAGCAGATATGTTTGCCTCCTACTTTTTAGCTCCATATGAAGCGTTAAGTCACTTTATTAGGTCGAAATTGAAAAAGCAAGACAAGAACCTAGATGTCAGCGACATTGTAAGGATAGAACAGTACTTCGGCTTAAGTAGGCAAGCGACTCTTTGGAGGTTGATTAATGATGGATATCTGTCTTTTGACGAAGCAGAACCAATGAAAACTGGCATAATTCGATCTGCCCGAAGGCTTGGCTTTGATGACAAGTTATATTTGCCTACGCCTGGGGACAAGCAGTATTCAACTTTTGGCAAATACATTAAGTTGGCAGAGGAACTAAAAGACAAGCAACTTGTTTCTAAAGGTAAATATGAGGAATTACTACTAGACGCCTTCAGAGGTGATATTGTATATGACTTGAACACACCAGGAGAAGAGCAATATGATTAAGGAGTTGTTTTTTGATACTGATTGCATATCTTCTTTTCTGTGGGTCAAGCAAGAAAACCTGTTATTGCAACTGTATGCCGACCGAATTGTTTTACCTTATGAAGTGTTTGTGGAGTTGTCAAACCCAAGTGTACCTCATATCAAAAGAGCAGTTTCCGTTCTCTGTTCAGACGGCCGTATTTCAACAATGAGAATAATGACCGGAACCGAAGAATTCCGACTATTCCATGGGATGGCAATCTCTCCCCCAAAGGGGGAAGCGGTTATAGGTAAGGGTGAAGCCGCAGTTCTGTCATTGGCCAAAGTGCACAGCGGCGTTGTGGCTAGCAATAATTTGAAAGACATAAAGACATACATTGAGAAATGGAAACTAAGTTGTATTACCACCGGTGACATCTTGATGAAAGCCAGGGATGAAGGTCTAATAGATGAGGCTACCGGTAACCAAATATGGGCTGGAATGCTTCTGAAGAAAAGGCAATTACCGTCAGCGACCTTCTCTGATTATCTTAAATCTCGCCAGTAGCGTACGTAGAGGATATAGTATTTGATATAGTATCTCTGATTTGCGGCTTGGAGGTGTGACGGCTTGGCCAGAATTGAGTTCCTAAGTGTCACGAAAACCCGATCAATTGACGGTAAGATGTACAATGTTCTGGATGACGTATCGGTTGCCATAGAAGAAGGTACTATACTTGCGATCGGAGGTCCGTCCGGTGCAGGCAAGTCTACCATGTTAAGGCTGGTCAACAGGCTTGAAAGCGCAACCTCGGGCAACGTGCTCCTGGACGGAGTGGATGTTTCCACGATAGACCCGATTGAGCTAAGACGCAAGGTAGGGATGGTGTTTCAGCTCCCGAGCCTGTTCCCTCTAACTATTCAGGAGAACCTCACATACGGACCCAGACTTCGAGGCGTGGATCCGTCTTCCTTGGAAGCCAAGGTAAGAGAGGTGCTGGACATGGTCGATTTGCCTGACCTTAGCCCGGGGCGATCGGCAGGCGAACTCTCCGTGGGCCAGCAGCAGAGGGTGGCGATTGCCAGGACCCTTATGAATGAGCCGGAGGTTCTTCTTATGGATGAGCCTACATCCGCGTTAGATCCTACTACTTCCAAATCCATTTTGAAGCTTGTCTGTGACATAAAGTCGAAGTACGGGATTACAGTACTTTTCGTAAGTCACAGTCTTGAGCATTCCAGGCTTGTAGGCGATAGGTTTCTCCTTATTGTGGACGGTAAAGTCATAGAGGAAAGCGATATAGAGGCATTCTTTCGAGGGCCTCAAACTGAACTCGGCCGCAAGTTTCTCGCGGGGGAGTTGAAATAGATGGAGTACATAAGCTTATCATATACGTCTCTTGGAATAGCGGTACTGTTTATCGTATCTGCCATGGCAGTCTCTTTCAGATACCGCTTAGGTTTGGAGAAGGATCTTGCAGTAGGGGCTGTACGGGCGTTTGTGCAGCTAACCGCTATCGGGTATGTGCTCCAACTCTTGTTTGTTTCGGAGAAGTGGTATTATGTAGCGATAATGCTTGCTATCATGCTTGCTGCGGCGGTCAAGAATGCTGTAGCCAGGCAGTCGGTGCAACCCAAGGGCATGTTTACTACGTTGGGTATATCCATTTTTGTGGGGTCAGCTCTTACGACTGCTGTTGTGATAGGCATTATACTTCGTGTCAAGCCTTGGTACTCGCCTCGGTACCTCATCCCTCTTGCAGGGTCTATCCTAGGCAATAGTATGACAGGCGCTGCTCTTGCCCTCAATCGGCTGAGATCCGATATCACTCATAGAAAGCCGGAAGTTGAAGCTGCGCTGGCGCTCGGAGCCACATCGAGGCAAGCTGTAATGCCTATGATTAGGGATGCGCTGAAATCTGCCATGCTTCCGTCAATCTCCTCACTCATGGTTGTAGGTATAGTCCATTTACCCGGGATGATGGCGGGCCAGATCATTGCTGGGGCATATCCTGTGGATGCAGTGAAGTATCAGCTGATGGTGGTGTATATGATTGCAGCTGCAGTTGCCATAACATCCATGATGGTGGTATATCTTGCCACAAACCTTTTCTTCACGCCGGATCATATGCTAAAGATTGAGGCCTTAGGTTCTACGTGATAGTGGACGTTTACCCTTTTTTAGTTCTCAAAGTTGTTTTCCACAAATCTCTTCAAGTGTTCCACAGCCTTCTCGGCGTCCGTCCCGTCTGCCATAATATTAATCTGTTCGCCGCACTTTACTCCTAGCGTCATTATACTGAGCATGCTTTTGGCGTCCGCGGCTTTCCCTTTGTAATAAACCTTCACTTTGCTATCATACTTTTGCGCTTCGCCCGCAAAAGCGGCTGCTGTCCTTACATGTAATCCCACTTCATCAGTGACGACAACCTGCGCTTCTCTTTTCATGCATTTGAGTCCTTTCATACCGCAATTCTTACTTGATTCACTAAGTTAAATCAGCAATTTTCATGGTTATAGTATATGTATTTCATATGCGAAGTCAAGAAATGCCTGTTAAACTGGGGATATACAACATCTGGAGACTTCATACATTATTTTATTATTAGGTTGACAGTTTTTTAACAATATGATAAATTTTTATCAGGACAATAAATTCCACGGGCTTGCACTTGACTATTACAGGGGGAAGAGATTTGGAATACATGACAGCAGAGCCTTTTCGGATTAAAGTTGTAGAACCAATTAAGAAATCAACTAAAGAACAAAGGCAGATGTGGCTGAAAGAAGCTCAGTACAATGTCTTCAAACTAAAAGCAAGCAATGTATACATAGATTGCATTACAGACAGTGGTACAAGTGCAATGAGTCAGGCTCAGTGGGCAGCTATGTTTCATGGGGATGAATCGTATGCCGGCTGCTCAAGTTTTTTCAATCTGGAAGAATCAGTGCAGGATGTATTTGGTATGCCTTATGTGCAGCCTACCCATCAAGGGAGGGCTGCTGACTATATCATGGCTCAGATATACTGTCGTCCTGGTACGTATGCCATAGGCAACATGCACTTCGACACCTTTCGAGGCAATGCAGAACTTTTGGGAGCAATTCCTGTCGATCTTGCAATAGAAGAAGGTCAGAATTCCGCTTCCGGATACCATCCCTTCAAGGGCAATATTGATGTAGAAAAAATGGATCAACTGATAAAGGACAAGGGAGCGGAAAACATCTGTGTTGTTATTATTACCATAACCTGTAATAACAACGGTGGTCAGCCTGTATCAATGGAAAACATCCGACAGGTAAGTAGACTTGCCGGCAAGTATGGCATTCCTGTTGTAATTGATTCTGCACGTCTCGCTGAAAACGCTTGGTTTATCAAGCAGCGTGAACCCGGCTATGAGAATAAATCGGTTAAAGAGATAACCCGAGAAATATTCAGTTACTGTGAAACTGCAACCATGAGCAGCAAAAAAGATGGTTTGGTTAATATGGGAGGATTATTTGTAACCCGCAATCATGACATATTCCTAAAATCCAATCAGTTGGCCATAGTCCATGAAGG
>JAAYRV010000060.1 GCA_012518595.1 Bacillota bacterium | reverse complement strand
GATCCGATTAGGTGTTGATGACATGTCAGCCGCTCTTTGGAAGAGGAGGTTGACTTTTGGAGATTCCACAAGCCGCATGTCGCAAGATTCCTTCATAACAAGTACAATTTCCGTCAGGTTCTCCCTACCCCTCTGTGGTAGTATCGCAACAGTCACTGAACCATAGGACAACCTATTGTGGATTGTGGCAAAGTAAAGGGGGAACCGGTGATGGATAGAAAAGCCACCCGTCTTGCCTCCCGTGGTTCCGGGCGTACCGTTTATCTCGGCCAGGACAAAAGGTTTAGGATGTCCTCCACAGGTATCGGGCAGGGGCGCACCGGAAAGAGAGTCAACCGAGTCCGGGATTTCTGGATGCATGCGCTTTCACCGGGAGCGGTGTTTTGCGGATTGATCGGAATTCTTTTGGGCCGAGCAAAGCTATTTGGCATCGGCGTCCCTTTCGGCCTGGCGTATCTTGGGGTAGTGACAGCTTGTCGAGGACCTTTCGCGCCGTTGACTGCGTTTGGCATCCTCCTTGGGATGACAGGACTGACCCTCGGGCCGGATGCAATATGGTCAATTATTCCTCTCGTTCTCGTTATAGTCTTCGCTCGTGTTTTTTCCCGTCGAGTGGAAGCGAGGCCTTTCTTGCTGCCTATAAGCATAGTAGTGTTTGGTTTTCTCGTGCCTCAATCTCTCAAAGCGATTCTTGGTATATCGCAGACGTCCATAATCACAATAGTCTTGGAAGGAGTCATAGGTGGGCTTGCTGCCGCAATTTTTAGCTGGGGCGGCATAGGCAAAGGATTCCGAGCTTTACCGGAGTGGGGGGTTCTCGGGCCTGAGCAGGCAGCTTCGTTTGGGCTTTTGTGTGCCGGGATAACCATGGGGCTTGCCGGCATAGAATTTAACGGAATATCTTTAGGCGCAGTAGTGGCAGGTGTCGCCACAACCGCGATAGCGTATTCAGGCGGGGCAGCCTTTGGTGCTGCAGCCGGAGCTTTAACCGGGCTGGCATGTGCCGTGTCAGGCCAGGGGTTAGCACCTATTGTAGGCGCATATGCCCTTGGTGGGTTTCTCGCGGGCAGCATGCGGAGGTACGGTAAATTCGGTTCTGCCGTCGGGTTTACGGCCGGGGCGGGGCTCTTGGTGTTCCAGGTATCAGGCAGGCGAAACGTGTTGCTGTTTGCTACGGAATTAAGTGCATCAGGTTTGGTATTTCTTCTGATTCCTCGAAAGGGTTTACAGTGTGTATCAAAATTGCTGCCGCTCCTCCACAGGAGGTTAGGGGGAAGCGGACAGGCGCATGCCAGAAGAGTCCAGGAACTCTTATCCCAGAGACTCGTGGACTTCTCAAAAGTATTTGATGATCTTTCATCCATGTTGAAGCAAGTCCCATACGATCCCGAGTTGGCCGAACGGGCGGATGTTGCCCATATGTTGCATGAAATATCCTCATCTGTATGCAGCAGGTGCAGGGCATACCTTTTTTGCTGGGGCGACGCTTTCCACAGGACTTTCCGAGATGTCCTCAATCTTGTAGCTCTTGCCGAGCTGAAGGGTATAGTTGAAGTCGCAGAAGTCAAAGATCAGCTCAGTTGGAAATGCCTCAATGTCCCCGGGCTTGTCACCGCTGTAAACGGATCTACAGGTTCACACAGGCAGAATCTGGCTTATGCCAGACGGCTTGCTGAAGGGAGGCATATGTTCTCCGGACAATTGCAGGGGATCGCTGAAATCCTGGACGGTCTTGGCGAAGATGTTTGGGCATGCGTCGAATTGGAGACCAATTCAGAACAGAGGATCATGCGTGAGCTGTCCCGTCTCGGACTCGGGGTTACGGAAGTCGGTGTTGTAGCCCGAAGGAGAGGGAGGCTTGATATCACCATCAAGAAGGCAGCATGCTGCGGGGAGCGCGAGTGTAGAAACGCAGTGGGGCCTTTAGTTTCCAGGCTCCTTGGCCGTGACCTGGAAGTCGCCAAGGCACGGTGCGGAATGAGAGGCGGCCAACCTACATGTGAGATAGTGTTCTCCCAGGCGAAGGTATACGGTATTGTCGGCGGGGTCGCAGTTTCAGCCAAGTATGGGGCGGACATTTCAGGAGATGCCCATTCCATGCTGGAACTTGCAGACGGGCGAGGGGTATTTATGATCAGTGACGGGATGGGGACGGGAAGGGGTGCAGCGATAGAAAGCTCCACTGCAGTCAGTATGCTGGAAAGACTTCTCGAAGCAGGCTTTGACGATGAATTTGCGGTAAAGACTGCAAACCTCATTCTCCTTCTCAGATCACCCGGAGAATCCTTCGCTACGTTGGACGTGGCCACTTTGGATATGGTTACCGGTGAAGTTCAGTTCATAAAGGCAGGTTCACCCGCAAGCTTCATCAAGCGGGGGAGACAAGTTAAGGTTATTGAGTCCCCTTCTCTTCCTGCAGGGATATTTGATGCCATAGAAGTTGAAAAGACTCGACATAAGCTGGGTGACGGGGATCTTATAGTTATGGTCAGCGACGGAGTTTTGGCATGTGCCGCAAACTCACGGGGTTCGGCGATGCCCGTGCAACCTTCGGACGACTGGATAGAGAGGTTAATCTCGACTATCACCACAGAGCGTCCTGATGAGATAGCCCGCTTGATTCTCAACCGCGCACTGCAATACTCAGGTGAGAGGACCCAAGATGACATGACAGTTCTTGCAATCCGAGTCTACAGGAAGAGGTCTCGGAAAGGCAACCCGAAGGAGTCTTCTTCAGGTAACGTCGCCTCGCAACCCAAAAAGGTAAGCTTATCCATGTAGCCGGGTTCCTATGCTATAATATTCTCAAGATTCGGCGGGGCTTTCGCGCCTGGAAGTGGTGAAGACTTATGGTAATTGTGACGTGGGTTTTCGTAATAAGTGGGGTAGCGGCGTGAATGCCGGAAAAGACCGGTTTATCGGTAATGTAAGATCAGCTATCACACGCTTGGGCATGCTTTCACCGGGAGACAGGGTTGTCGTGGGCGTTTCCGGAGGTCCTGATTCAGTCGCGCTTTTGCATTCGCTCTTTGTGTTAAGAGATGAGTTCGGCGTCTCGCTTCATGTTGCTCACCTAAACCATATGCTTCGAGGTGAGGCTGCAGATGAGGAGGCACGATATGTAGAGCGCTTTGCCGAGAGGCTTGGTCTTGGCTGTACGGTTCAGGCAGTAGATGTCACTGATTATGCTCGCGAGAGAAAAGTATCTATTGAGCTTGCAGCGCGTGATGTGCGTTATGACTTCTATAGACGCACTGCCGCTGATGAAGGCGCTTCCCGGGTAGCTTTGGGACATCACGCCGGAGACCAGGCTGAGACTGTTCTTCTTAGGCTTCTTCGTGGAACCGGGATGAGCGGGCTTAGCGGAATACCTGCGATAAGGCCTCTTGATGCAACCGGGGATATTACCGTAATTCGTCCGTTGCTCTGGTTGACTTCTTCGGAAATTCTCTCCTATTGCAAGGAAGAGCAGCTTGTATACTATATAGATGCATCGAATGTAAGTCCTGTCTACCTTAGGAACAGGGTCAGGAACGAGCTTATTCCTCTGCTGGAGCAAGACTACAATCCCAGGGTGGTCCAAGCGTTGAGTAACACTGCTGAACTGGTGCAGGATGATGAGGACTACATTTCCTGCAAAGTCCGTGAAGAACTGGGGAAAATAGTGGAAGGTGTATCTCGTCACGCTGTAACTATGAGTATACCTGCTTTATGCAAACAGCACATAGCGATTCAGAGGAGAATTATTAGGTGGGCTGTGGCTTGTCTTACCGGAGAGCTTGACGATTTTCAGTTTGTCCACGTAGAAAAGGTGCTGGAACTGGCTGAATCAGGAAGGACAGGAGCACGTATCTCATTACCCGGCGAACTTCAGGCAAGACGCGACTATGATCGACTTGTCATAGAGTGGGCAGAAGAGGTTAAATCCCAAGCAAGCCCGCGTTTTGAGTATAGACTCAAGATTCCCGGTAAGACAGATATTCCTGAGGCTTGTATCACGATAGAGGCCGACATATTCGATATTGAAGATATGCCCGACTTGTTAAGTACCATATCCTTTACTGATGATGATGAAGCCTATTTCGATCTGGGCCTTATTGATGAGAATATCACTGTGAGGAATAGGAGGCCCGGCGATAGGTTGTCTCCTCTCGGCATGAAGGGGAGCAAGAAACTGAAGGATGTTTTTATCGATAAGAAAATTTCCAGGAACATACGAGATGACATTCCCGTTATTATATGTGGGAAGGAGATTCTCTGGGTAGTTGGGCTATGTGTAAGCAATTTTGCGAAGATTGCGCCCGGCACGCGGAAAGTCCTTCATCTCAAAGCTACACGCAGGTATGGCAGTTGTGGTTAGTAATACCGTGTGTTATAATGTGCTTGTAAATTACTGCCTAGTCTATACCATAAGAGGATAAGGCGGTTTGAAGACTTGAGTGCTTATGTGACCGATGTCAGGTGGTGACTCATGGGAGGAGATCAATTGAACAAGTTATTAAGGACGCTCGGGCTATGGCTCTTGCTTGGCCTTATGACCGTATCCATCGCCAGCACTTTTTATGGTCAGAAAGCTACGCCAAGAAAAATCAGCTTGAGCACATTTATGGATAATCTTGATTCCGGCAATATTGCAGAGCTTTATATAATCGGTGACGACAAGGTTGAGGGACGCTTGAAGAACGGTGAGGATTTCGAAACTTACGTGCCTGACATATCCCTTGTCACCGATAAACTAAAAGATAGAGAGGGTCTGCTTGCAGGGATTGAGGTAATAGCTGAACCAAAACCCACTCCGCCGTGGTGGTATACGATATTGCCCCAGGTTCTTTCTATGTTGTTTTTTGTGGGATTGTGGTTCTTTCTTCTTAATCAGATGCAAGGCGGCGGCAACAGAGCTCTTTCATTTGGGAAGAGCAGGGCAAGGCTACATGTGGAAGAGCGAGGGAAGACGACATTCGCTGATGTAGCCGGGGTTGACGAAGCTAAGGAAGAGCTTGCCGAGATCGTTGAATTTCTCAAGCATCCAAGGAAGTTTGTGGAGCTTGGGGCCCAGATACCAAAGGGAGTTCTTTTGGTAGGACCTCCCGGGACAGGTAAGACTCTTCTTGGACGGGCTGTTGCAGGCGAGGCAGGGGTTCCGTTCTTTATTATAAGCGGCTCCGACTTCGTGGAAATGTTTGTAGGTGTTGGCGCTTCCAGAGTGAGAGACCTCTTTGAGCAGGCCAAGAAAAGTGCCCCGTGTATTGTGTTTATTGATGAAATTGATGCTGTCGGCAGACAGCGTGGGGCAGGCCTTGGCGGAGGGCATGACGAGAGGGAACAGACGCTGAACCAGCTCCTGGTTGAAATGGACGGGTTTGAGTCCAACACAGGCATAATACTTTTGGCTGCGACAAACAGACCGGATGTGCTTGATCCTGCTCTGCTTAGGCCGGGACGTTTTGACCGGCAGGTAGTAGTGGATATGCCGGATATTAACGGCAGAGAGGCAATTTTGAAGGTTCACGCACGCAACAAGCCTTTGTCTGAAGATGTGGATCTTCGTGTCATAGCCCGGAGGACTCCGGGGTTTACCGGAGCTGACCTGGAAAACGTCCTTAACGAGGCTGCAATTTTGGCAGCAAGGCATGGGAGCAAGAAAGTTGTGATGGCTGACTGTGATGAGGCCATTGACCGGGTTATAGCAGGTCCTCAAAAGAAGAGCAGGGTCATGAGTGACAGGGAGAAAGACCTGGTGGCATTCCACGAGGCAGGTCATGCCCTAGCCGGGAAACTCCTGCCAAATGTAGATCCTGTTCAGAAGGTGTCGATAATTCCTCGAGGGAGAATGGGCGGATACACGCTGATGCTTCCGGAAGAGGATAGGTTCTTCAGGACGAAGTCTGAAATCCTTGATAATGTTGTGGTGACCCTTGCCGGCAGAGTAGCTGAGGAAATCATGTTCAATGAGATATCCACCGGCGCGGAAAACGACCTGAGCAGGGTTACAAAGGTAGTCCGTAAGATGGTCACTGAGTACGGTATGAGCGAGGAATTAGGTCCGTTATCTCTTGGAAGCCGTCGTGAGGAGACTGTGTTCCTCGGACGTGACCTGGGTCATAACAGAGACTACAGTGAAGAGGTAGCTGCCTTAATTGACCGCGAGGTGCGCAGGATTGTGGATGAATCCTATGAGCAGGCGAGGACTCTCCTTACAATTAATAAGGATAAGTTGATTAGGCTTGCGAATGCCTTGAAAGAAAGGGAGACGCTTGACGGAGATGAGATTGACGAGGTTCTCTCAGATAGGGCTGACGCGGTTGTTGAAGAATCGGAAAAGATAGCTGCGGATGCTGCAGCAGCAATTGCTATAGATGAGGAAGCAAGCGCCGTGGAGAAAGTCGGCGCGCCCAAAGCGAGGGTTCCCTCCAGGCCGCCGAAGCTTGCGGAAAGTCCCGGCGGAGCATAATAACAGTCGTTGTTAAAGAGCGGGCAAGGGTCTTGATACAGCAGGAAACCTTGCCCGTCTTGATTTGATATGCAGGGGGTGAAGGATGTGTCGCAGGTAGTGAAGGCGCCAAGAGGTTCTGTAATCTCATGCAAAGGCTGGCAGCAGGAAGCTGCCATGCGGATGCTCATGAATAACTTGGATCCTGATGTGGCGGAGAATCCTCATGAGCTTGTTGTGTACGGTGGACGAGGTAAAGCGGCACGCAACTGGAAGGCTTTTGAAGCGATAGTCAAGAGTCTAAAAGAGCTGGAAAATGATGAGACCCTGTTGGTGCAGTCAGGTAAGCCCGTAGGTGTGTTTCGCACCCATGAGCTTGCACCAAGAGTGCTTATATCCAACTCGATGCTTGTTCCAAAGTGGGCTACTTGGGAGACTTTTTGGGAGCTCGAAGAGATGGGTCTTACCATGTACGGACAGATGACTGCAGGGAGTTGGATTTACATCGGCACCCAAGGCATCCTGCAAGGAACGTATGAGACGTTTGCTGAAGCTGCAAGGCAGCACACAGGTGGAAGTCTTGCCGGAAAGCTGACTCTCACCGCAGGCCTGGGTGGAATGGGAGGAGCTCAACCTCTTGCTGTTACTATGAATGACGGGGTTGTCATAGCAGTTGAGGTCAACGAGGAACATATCAAACGAAGGCTGGAGACCGGATATTGCCACATGATGACAGCAAGTATTGATGAGGCTATACGGCTGGCCCGAGAAGCGCAAGAGAAGAAGGAACCCTTGTCCATAGCTTTGCTTGGCAATGCAGCCGAGACCCATCCTGAGTTTGTGAAACGCGGGGTCATTCCTGACATAGTTACAGACCAGACATCAGCCCATGATCCCTTAGGGGGTTATATTCCTATGGGTCTCTCCTTGGCCGAGGCCGAGGCTTTGCGAAAACGTGATCCAAAGCAGTACATAGAACGAGCCATGAAATCCATGGCGGTTCAAGTTGAAGCAATGCTGGAAATGCAACGTAAGGGAGCTGTAGTTTTCGACTATGGTAACAACATAAGACAGCAGGCGCATAATGCAGGGGTCAAGGACGCATTTTCCTATCCCGGATTCGTACCTGCTTACATTCGTCATCTCTTCTGTGAAGGCAAAGGGCCTTTTAGATGGGTGGCGCTTTCCGGGGATCCTGATGATATCTATAAGACGGATGAGGTTGTGCTAAGGGAATTTCCAGATGACAAACACTTGGCTCAGTGGATTAAGTTTGCCCGCGAGAAGGTGCAGTTTCAGGGTCTCCCTGCGAGGATATGCTGGTTGGGATATGGTGAGCGGGCAAGGTTCGGCAAGGCCATCAATGAGCTGGTGAGGCGCGGCGAGATATCAGCTCCTATAGTAATCGGCCGAGATCACCTTGATTGCGGGTCAGTCGCGTCTCCGAACCGAGAGACTGAGGGGATGAAAGACGGGAGCGACGCCATAGCGGACTGGCCCATCTTGAATGCTCTTCTAAATGCAGTGTCCGGAGCTTCCTGGGTCTCTGTCCATCACGGCGGGGGAGTGGGGATAGGCTACTCAATCCATGCAGGAATGGTGGTAGTTGCAGACGGTAGTGATGAGGCAGACTTCAGGTTGGAGCGCGTGCTCACCACGGATCCGGGTTCCGGAGTAATGCGTCATGCTGACGCAGGGTATGACAAGGCTATCGAGACTGCGAGAAAGCAGAGCATTAAAATCCCTATGCTGGACTGTGAATAAAGCGTATTCAGGATCATACGGCACATAAAGGTAATAATAGTTGAAGTTAGACCTAGCAAGCATGCCGCCCAGAATATGGGCGGCTGTTCTTCATAATGGAAGGCAAAACCATGTTTTAGACTTATTCAGCCTCTACCCTTTCTATCTCAGGGATTTCCTCCTTGAGTGCCCTTTCTACACCGTTCTTCAGAGTAATCCTTGAAAAAGGACACCCGACGCAGGCACCGGTAAGTTTCACTTTCACTACGTTGCCTTCAATGCCTGTAAGTTCCACGTCACCGCCGTGGGCTTTGAGCGCAACTCTAACCTTATCCAGGGCTTTCTCCACTCGCTCGCGCAAAGTCTACGCCTCCTCATGTTGACCTGATATTTAGATGCATGTCAGTCACGATTATACACTGCAACTAAGTGGTAAGTCGAGGGCAATTATACACAATGCGCAAAAATCCGATGTCTACCTAATCTCAATTTGAAGGCTGAGCCTTACCCCGGTTCCTGTGTTGACTGCTGTGAGAGTGTAAACCCCTGGAGGCACAGGGACTCCTTCATTTGTCGTCTGATTCCAAACCTGCACATGAAGCAGACGCTGTCCTGCGCCTAGCGTGATTCTCTCTAAAGCGAACGTGAAAAACCGCCCTTGGGACCAACGCCAAATCTCCCTGCCTGCCCGCGTAACGATAAAATCATATCTCTGACTTGATCTGTAAGTGATTGTTACAGGTATTCCGGTAACATTGGTTTTGCTAAGGCTGAGACGCACAGGCTCACCCCGTAGGAATGTTGTCCTATTCACCATGAAAGTATGCCTTAGGCCGTCCTGGATTACAGACACCTGATTTACCCCTGTGACAGGGACAGGGGGCGTAGGGGGCACCGGAGGCCCCGGGGGTACAGGAGGCCCTGGCGGCGTCGGAGGCACCGGAGTTACAGGAGGACCGGGTGGTGTTGGCACAACTATAGTCGGCCTTACAGGAACAAACAAGACCTGTCCTACGGATATAAGATTAGGATCGAAAATGCGGTTTACTGTTACCAAAACCTGGATTGTCGTCCCAAACCGGCCTGCAAGTAGTGCCAGAGTATCTGCCGGCTGCACAATATAGAGCCTGAATCCGTCAGGCACTGTAATGGTAGGCGTTGGTGTCGGAGTAGGAGCAGGAGGTGTAGGCGGAGTAGGCGCCGGAGGTGCAGGAGGTGCGCCTGCTACCGGTATCTGAAGCACCTGTCCCACAAAAATGAGATTAGGGTCGGAAATATTGTTAGTACTGACGATTGACGCTACTGTAGAACCGAACCGTTGGGCAATCAAGGTAAGGGTATCACCGGGTTGAACTATATATGTAACCATAATGACTCCCCCTTGGTGAGACTTCTTCACAACATGTTATTCCAAGGTATTATGGACGTTACTATTACTTGTCACCTGGAAGGCTAAACCGGTCATCCTCAAGAAAATCGGAACAAGAACCGGCTACCCTACCGAAGTCATTCAGGATATGACTCATACGCCAACGCAGCCTGCAGATGTTTCACTATATTGTCTCCGGAGAAGGGGCTTCAATATTGTGAGGAGGAAAAGAGGACTAATGCTGCCATACTTCGGACGGATGATCCAATATTTTAAAGGTTTGCATTTGTGAATTATGAAGGAATCGTGTATCGGGAAATAGAACTCAAGTCACAGAGACCTATGT
>JAAYRV010000059.1 GCA_012518595.1 Bacillota bacterium | reverse complement strand
TCCTTCGTGATAAGTCAGAGCTTGCATCCCTTCAGGAGGATGAGGCTGCGTGTATAGCGAGGCTCCAAGAGTATGCAGGAAATATTCAGAGAGAAACCTTCTGGCGGAGCTCTTCTGATGAGGCTTTACTGAGGCTTTCCGCAGATACCGTAGACACTTTGAATGCTCTGACCGAGACTGTAGGTGAACTTGACGCCCTGAAAAGCCGCATATCCAAGTTACACGATGAAATAAGCCAGATTACCCCCCAATCTTTAAAACCTGACATTAGCCTTTGGATAGGATTAGCTTCCCTTTTGGCCTCGTTATGCATGTGGCTTATTGCGGGGCATTCTCCTTTCGGGTTAGGAATCGCTATTGTCCTTGCTCTTGCAGGATGCTCTTCTGTGGTCTCCACCGTTCGCAAGTCCCAGCACGTTTACAGGGATAACAAGCGCCGGAAAGCACGCCATGATGAGATCTCTGAGGAAGCATATGAAATCCAACTAAAAATTGCCGACTATGAAAAGAGTGTCAGTTCGAGCGTGGAAGACTTGCCTTGTGAGCTTCAAGCGATTGTAAAGACGCTCCTTAAGAACGCACGCGATTTCAGTGTGGGACCAGATGATTCCGGTGAAGGGACGGATGACGAAAGCGACGGAGGCGTAGCTCAGCTCCGTGAGGCGCTTCACAGACTGAAGGCAACAGTTGATACTTTCACTTGCTATCACAAGCTCCTTGTGCGAAGAGGCGAGCTCACAGAATCAATCGCTGAATGGGAGCACAGGCTCGATGGGCTTTTGCTACTGGTAGGACTTCCCGGACTTGAGCGTAAGAGCGATGAGCAAAGTGAGAGCGAAAGTCAGTTGGAAACTCAAGATGGACCGGAAATCCCTGGTGAAACTAAGAGCCATAAGCGGCAGCGACGTATAGATGCCTTCTGTGACAGCGATACCCTAAAATCGGCTGCAGAACTCCTTAAGACGTCTCTTGATGATGCTATCCAACGGAGCGAGGATAGCAGGAATGCCAGAGAGCATCTTCGAGAACACATTCAGCCTGGGCTTCATGGGCTTCAGAGGAAAGCCGAGGAGATCAAGACTCACATCGAGGAACTTGATGTGGCTGTAACCAGGTTAGGCAATGGGTCTTTCGAGGTCGGCATAAGCAAGCTTAAGTCCAAATACGAAGCCTCTCGGAAACTCAAGAAAGTCAACGCTGATATCTCAAGATCAGGACAGGTCATCCTTCGCTTGGTTGATGTAAGCGGAGAGTCCATTGATAATTTGCTGCGTTTATGTGACACAAGAACGCAAGCTCTCAAAAACCTTGCGCTTTCGATAGAGGATACCGAATCTAAGCTTAGGAACTATCCTCCGGCGTATCCCTATACAGACGAACCTGTGCAAAGGTTTGTAATCTATGGTGATGAATGGGCCGAGAAGTGGATCATCGGGTCTGTCGAGTTACTGGAGCTTGCCCAGAAGGAAGGAGGTGTCCCAGGGGATTTCAAGCCGGACTTGCCACTCAGAGTCGTTCAGGGATTCAAGGAATGGTGGGAGTTGCGAAAAACTCTCTTGCAACGCGACGGGTTTTCATATGAAGCCTCAAGAGAACGGCTTCCTGCGCCTAAGATCATGCTTGATCCTATCCATGGAGACATAAAGATAGTCATCGACTCCTTAAGGTTTAGATTTGAGCAAGCAGACAGCATGCAGTCGGCGTCATTGGTCATAACAGCTCCAACCTGTCCGGGGTGGTTGAAGACAATACCCTTAGAGCTGAGGCGAACGAGAATGCCAGGGCTTGCCGAAACCGGGCGGGTTGAGTGTGACCTGCCGATATTGGACGAAACCGGCTCATCGGACGCAACCTCCGCAGACGATGATTACGTCTCAAGTGTCGTGTCTCCTATTGCCAGGCACTTGCCAGGTCTTGCCGAGACCTATGAAGTCTCCTTGATTATCGGGGATAGTCCGCGTGAAACCTGGACTGTAAATGTGTTTGACGACAGATCGCCGTGCCTTATCTTCCATGAGGATGGAAGGCTAATTCAGTCAGGAGATCTGCCCAGGGCCAAGCTATGGTTTGTGTTCCCTTCAGGGTGGAGATTTACCAAGGGGCTGCGGATAATTGAAGACTCTACACCTCCTTACCTTGCGCATGCTTGCAGTATTTATCTTGTTGATCTTACTTCATCGGACAGAGTTGTTGTGGGGGACGGTAGCGAAGACGAATTCGAGTTTAGGGTGGCCCGTGATAAAGTGTCCGATCCTTGTTTGACAGATGATGGACTTGTCCACGGCATCTCAATAGACGGTAACCCTCTGTACATCGAAGAGCCTCCGTGCCTTGAGATTCCCTTTTCAGACGGCACTAAGGCAGGCCTATGGGATGTGCTCATACGTTACGGCGGGGCTCCCCTTGCTGAACCTAAAAGATTCAGATTACATGAGATCCTGCGGATGGACGGGGTCGAGGTCGGGCAAGGGAGAATCAAAATACCTCTTAAGCTTCCTGCGCTTCTGGGCCCGGATCCCATCGGACGGTATACAGTCTACGTAATACAAAAAGACAGGAGAAGGTTAAAAGCTTCCTTTGGATTCACTATAGTTCCTGATTTTTGGTATCAATTTGAACCATCTGTCGTATTCCCTGTAGGAGATGATGACTCCAGGGTTAAGCTTCTTGTCAGCGTATTTGAAGGCGCAGAGTTCAGTGCTCTCCCGCCTGCCCGGATCCTGTTAGAAGAAGAAGGTGAATATCAGATCCTGGTGGATCCTCTGGAGAACACTGTAACAGGGGAGCTTTCTTTCCCGCTGAAAGACGGTGAGCTTTGCGCATTTCCTGTTGAAATTGATATGCCGAAGATCAGGTGGCGTCTGAAGGATGGGAAGGAAGAAGGTGACAGAGACTGGTCAGGCTGTGCACAAGAGGTGTTTATCGGAGACTTGAGCCCGTCGCATCTCCTCCTCCTGCAACTTGAGCTACCCACCGACATCGGAGGGATTCGGCTCTCGCTCGATGATAAACAGGATGTTAGGGTGAGTGTAAAGCAAGGAAAGGCCCAAGTCAACCTGATGCAGTTCATGGATACATTGAGAGCAGGCGGAGCGGTAGGGGAGATCACGGGAAAGGTATTTGACGCGTT
>JAAYRV010000058.1 GCA_012518595.1 Bacillota bacterium | reverse complement strand
TCTTTGGATAAGGGATAGGGATAGCAAATGCCGGTGCTAAGGTTCCGGACGGCATTTTCCACCAGCGTCTCCTCGGCCACTTCGCCTATTGCCCCGGATATGCCAATGTTCCCGTTTGCATATACCCGTACACCCTTTTTGACGATGTTCTTTGTACGCACAGCATTGATCCGGGTGTTTTGGACCCTGGCTGCAGTCTCCTTTTCCCGAATTGTAATAAATTCTTTCTTCACCGCTCTCCCCCCTTATTGGACCTTGAGTTTTCTGACCCGGGTGTATGGGCCGCCGAATCCAACCGGCAGGGGCCACTGTTCCATCTTACCGCAGCCACCGCCAACAAAGCTCATAAGCTCAAACTCTTCGCTGACTGCATCCACTTCTGCCAGCGTGCTAAATACATTGCCGGTAACAACCGAGACCTTAACAGGCTTGGTAATCTCGCCGTTTTCGATTTTGTATGCCCGGGCCGGGGCCAGGGTAAAGGTGGACATCCCGGAACCATGTTTGATCGTCTCTACGTAAATTCCGTTTTCCATCTCCCGGATGATGTCCTTAAGGGGTCTTGTGCCCTTTTCAATGTAAGTGGTGGTCATACGCACAATTGGCTCAAACTCAAAGTTCATGGCTCTGGCATTACCGGTTAAGGGTTCTTCTAATTGGGCAGCCGTGGCTATACTGTGCAAGCGTCCACTGAGGATGCCACCTGTAATGACATATGTTTTCTTGCCCTTTGTGCCTTCGTCATCGTATGGAACGTACCCGTTGCCGAGGATGGTGCCGTCATCGATGATGGTGAGCAGATCCTGGCCTATCCTCTTGCCCAGGGTCCATTCTGCCTTCATGGTCTCATCTCCCACCATGAAGTCGGATTCGCTCTTGTGGCCAAAACTTTCATGGGTGAACACCCCGGTGGCTTCCGGACTGAGCAGGACAGGATATTCACCGGGAACCACAGGCACGGCGTCCCTGGTAAAGACAACACTCTTTTCCAGCTCGGTTTGGAAGAAGTTCTCCAGGTTCAGAAGATCCTCAAAGAATACCCCGGCCGTGGAAGCGCTGGTCTGGTTCTTGTTCTCTCCGGAGGAAAGTTCCAAATTAATGCGGATCCCACAGGTCTGCTTGTCAAAGGTAACCGCAGTACCCTTGGATGTGTAGATAGACTTAATGGTTTTGTTATCCACGTAGAAGGATGAATGGTGAACTATTACCGGGTCTCTTATGAGTGCCAGATAGCTTTCCAAGAGTTTTTGCTTTTCCTCGACTGGGATATTGGTTACTGATTTCGCTTCATACTGCAAGATTGTCTCTTGGTTTACTTCAAAAGCTTTGACAATGGGATGCTCAAGGATATCCGGATTTGGGGTGGCCATTTCGGCCAGAGTATCAATTTGAGCCTGGATGCCATTGATATCCGTCGTGGAGCTGTAGTACCAACGCCGGCCGTCAAATACCCGGATGAATGCACCCTTGTTATTGCGAATCTTCTGTTCCTCGAGGGTCAGCTTCTTAAAACTGATTTTGGTGTCAAAAGCCTCTTCGATGCGAACGTCAACATACAACCCTTTCGGGAACTTATACATCCTGCGCCTCCTTTTTGCACCTTGGCATTGAAATATCTAACCAGAGGTTCAAGTTTTTCCATAATATAATTATACAGGATGAAATAGACCCTGCAAGAAGGACATTGTAGCATCCCCCTGGAAATCCTCTTTTACACACATGAGGGAGGCTAGGACATCTGGTCGATATCAAGTCTATAGCCCGAATATCCTTCCGGCTAAGTGCCCTGCCAATCTTTTGCATTGCTTCGTTAGGGTGCGATGATATCAGTGCGCTTTACGGATTAGTATTGGTAAGCTATAATCATGTAAAAACAAGGAATAGGGGTGGAATGAATTAATGCACCCCGAGTTATTCTTAGTCTCTATGAATCCATGCCATCGGCTTGGCCTTCGCGCCTGCCCGATAAGATGCACAAGTTAGGAGAATGATACATGGCACGAGAGAAAAGGGTCAACCGGCAAACAGAACATAATATCCAAAACGCTTTTTCCCTAATTGCCGGCGGTCAACTGGAACGCGCTAAGTCTGCATTTGAGGCCCAACTCGGGTCCCAAAAAACACCGGATCCCGGAACCTTGCTTGGCCTCGCTTCCACGCTCTATTTCAGCGGAGATACAGAATCTGCCATTGACACACTTCACCTGCTGTTAGCGCAGATTACCGAGGAAGGCGCCGAACTGCTGCAAACAGGCTTGTTTTATGCTATATCAGGAAGACGTGAACCCGCCGGTATCGCGCTCAGGCGTGCCCGGGCAATGGTTTCCGATCATTCTGAGATTTTGACGAACATAGCCGGCGGATTTTCAATGATAGGAGACTATAGAGAGGCTGCCAACACTGCCGAAACGGCAATACAGGCAGACAACAGCAACGAAATGGCCTATCGCATCTTAGGCTTGGCCCTCTTCGGAATGCAGGATTATCCCGCTGCCATTGATAGCCTCAAGACAGTAACAGACCTTAACCCCCAGGATTACATGGCGTATGTGTATATCGGCAGATGTCTTGCTTGCATGGAGGAGTGGGAAGAGTCCCTTTCCGCTTTCCAGAAGGCTTGGTTCATCGACAAGAGACACCCGGCCATAAATGCAGGCCGCGCCATCGCCCTTTTCCAGCTTGGGCGTGTCAAAGAGGCAGTCAAGGCTGCGGATTCCGCCTTGAAGCATATTTCGGAATCTCCGGAGGACGCATATAGCCTTGGAACGCTGTACCTTGATGACCTCGACAATCCTGAAAAAGCGATTACAGCATTGGTCATCGCTGTATTGGATGACCCGCAAAACAATGACTGTATGAACGATCTCATAGAAGCTGTGATAAGAAGCGACGTCCCGGACAGCGCACAACATGTGTTAGACGCCCTGAACGAGGTGGATCAGGATCTTGGGACGATGTTTCTCTGGGCTTTGCAGCAATTTGCATCTTTCGAGGACGACACCTCCCCACGCGAAAACCCGTTTCGAGGCATTGCGCCTGCCACTCCCGATGGCCCTGTGTATCAGTTAAGAATAGACTTAGAAGGCGCACGTCCGCCTATATGGCGCAGAGTCCTTGTGCCGGGCCACTTTACCCTTGCCCACCTTCATACTATTATCCAGGCGGTGATGGGCTGGGAAGACTACCACATGCATGAGTTTGATGTCAGTGATGTGGCGATAGGCCCTATAATGGATTCAGATGACGCATGGGGCAATCAAAGCCTTGTTGATGAATTTGATGTGACCATGGCTGAGGCTGCTGTAGCCTCAAACGGCAAGTTTTGGTACGTCTATGATTTCGGGGATGATTGGGTCCATAAGATTGCCGTAGAAAAAACCCTTCCCCGCGATGAAAAAATGCGCTACCCAATATGCATAGGAGGCAGACAAGCCGCCCCACTCGAGGATAGCGGTGGAATTCACATGTACTACGCGCATCTTGAGGCAATTGCTGATTCCGATTCCGAAATGCACGACGAATCTGTGGAATGGTTAGGCAAAGACTTTAAACCAAAAGCCTTTGATATCGATATCATAAACAAAAAGCTGGAGAGAGTCGGTTCTTCACCCGCTCGCGGGTAGGCTACTTTAGGCGCTATCTGCCAAGGAATCCTTTGATTGGTTGATTGGGCATCTTCCATCCATCCATTTGGCATGGCATCTTCTCGATCGCCATGCCTTATTTATATGCATCTTTCCTATGAGCAATCGTTAGCACAACCAGAGTGTCTTTTTTCCAGTCCACAGCAAATATGATCCTCCAGTCACCAACCCTCAGCCTGTATTTCCCCGGCGTACCCCTCAACCGTCTCACGTTAGCAACCTCGGGAAAATCATATAATTTACGCAACGCATGCCCAAGCTTTTGATGCGCTTTTTTGTCTAGCTTGTTAAAACACTTAGCAGCATGTTCTGTGATTATCACCTTCATGCCTATGACTCCTGCAAAACTTCATGGAAAAACCTCACTCTGCCGGCTTTAATGTCTTCTTCGGCATCCTTAAGCCCCTCAACTTCTTCCGCACTCAGCTCCTCCTCCTCTTCTGCCACATTCTCCAAGGCCTCCTTCCACGCTGACTTCCTTTTTTCGTATATGAACTCTGCGAATTCCATAACTTGCTCCTTATCCTTATCCGATAGCTTCATTAAAACATCGTCCAATCTCTTTTGTGCTATACTCACTTTTCAGTACCTCCTTAGCTGTTGATCACCTTTTCTTTGGCTGACACAAAAGCCCCGTACTTACAGAGAAGTCATTTCCCAGGTCTTTCCTTTAGTGGGTCTTCAACCTTGATAATATTATAGCCTACCGCTACGAAATCGAAAATGCGCCCACAAATAAAGCCATTTGCGCTATAACCTTTTTCATGTGTAACAGTCTCTCGACAGTCAGTCATCTTTCGGAGCTCACCAGGCCGGATAATACGCGGTAAAAGCGATTCTTCCGACTTTAGCCTTACCTGCGTGATGAATACTGATCATACAGAGCCTTCACCTTATCTTTTGCGGAGTAACCAGCCATTAGAAGCCCAACCCCGATACTGGGCCATGGAAACTCCTTATCTCCACTGAGAAGGATGCCTACCGAATAGAACGCTGCACTTTACTTGCATTTTCTTTTTGCGTTAACGTAAATACCGGTAACGCCGACGATCATTCCTGATCGAGCGGGTTAATGATCATGTCAGTAGCCCCGCCAAGTGCGTTTACGAGCACGCGATCACACGTATAGAGCCTTGTCCCCGTCAGCTCCGCAAGGGCTACATACGCCGCGTCATATATAGTGTACAGTCGGTGGCTGACCGACAGCTCCCAGGCTCGTCGGAGAAGGAACGGAGGAGCGAGAAGTTCAATGCCTAGCGCTTCATAAAGGTGGAGCCTTTCCCTCGCGCTATCAACAGGGAGCAGATCCCGGGCTGACAGTTTTCTAAGCACGGATCCAACTTCATAGTCGAGCAAATGGGGAGCTATTAACCCTGTGCCCTGGACTATCCATCCTTCAAGAAGAGCCAGGGCTCCAGGCGAATCAGGTTCATCTACAAGCCATTTGACGACAAGACTTGCGTCGACACAGACGCAGTTATCAAACTTGCTTCTTCGGCGCATAGCTAATCATCCCCATTGCATAGACTATCCGGCCTCTCGCGTCTGATTTCAGCCAAGGTACGGGTTGCAGGATAGAGATCTTCGGTACTCTTTTGTTCTGCTTTACTTACGAGTCGAGACTCCTGAAGACGCCGGCGCAATTGATTAAGAATGAGCATTCGCCTATGCATTAAAGTACCGGTGATTGCAGCGTAGTCGCCTACGCCACCATAAGTCGGGCCGGATTCTGCAACTACGTCCGGCTCGGCACCTGCTATGCGCATTATGTCTTCCCTTTGAAACCGGCGGCTGCCGCCAATTTTGACGCCTTCCAGTTTCCCTTCACGCAACCACCTCCATATGGTAGAGGCAGATACACCAAAGTACTCGGCAACCTCATTTACAGTCATAAGGCCACTGTCGTCGGCACGGCCATGCATTT
>JAAYRV010000057.1 GCA_012518595.1 Bacillota bacterium | reverse complement strand
TGTTAACCGGTGGGTTGTAGGTTCGAATCCTACCCAGGGAGCCATAATTTTGGGCCCATAGCTCAGCGGTAGAGCGACCGGCTCATAACCGGTTGGTCCCTGGTTCGAATCCGGGTGGGCCCACCAAGAGTGTAGGCAGACTTTTTGGTCTGCTTATTTTTTTTGCATTTCAAGGCCTGATCTTAGTAAAAGATGGTTCTTCCAGAAAAGGAAGGCATTCGAGTTTTAGGAGGAACTGAACATTCTATGTAGAAATACATACAGTATCATAGTTGCAGAGCCGAGTACCAGGGTCGAAGGCCCGTTGGACCTAAGCCTGGATGTGGACGAGAAAGGGGCCTATAAGGATGGTTACGAGGTGCGAAATATGTGGGAAGGTCATCCCCAAGGCTAGACTGGACATTTTACCCACAACAAAGCGGTGTGTGGAATGTGCCAAGAAGAATGGCACTGATATTCAAGGGAAAAGAACGGACGTGGGGATGGATATCGAGACCTATAAAGACCTTTTAGGCGCGACCAGAAGCTAAGACTCGAATGTGTAAGCTTAAAATGCGTGTAAGCTTAAAATGCGTTTGGGCCCTACTATAGCCGAAAGGGAATAAGATATTAATGACAGAGATACAATTCTTGCTTAAGCTCCAAGAACTGGACATAGAGTGCCTGGCTCTTGAAACTGCGTTGAAGGAGTTGTCTGTCCAAAAAGAGATTGATAAGTTAGAGGAGAATCTTCGAACGCTTCACGATAGGCTTGATAGAGCCTGTCTCGAGCTAAATCGCGTGCGTAAGGAGCAGAAACACGAAGAATGGGAGATCAAGGACATAACTATGGCCATTGATTCAATTTCCCGGAAGTTGTATGGCGGTGAAGTAACGAATCCCAGGGAAATTGAGAATATGCGATACAGACTTGATACGCTTGAAACAACCAAGAGAAAGCTGGAAGATGATGTAATAGGACTTATGGAAAAGTCGGAAGCTCTTGAGTCAGAGATTGCCAGGGTGAATCTGGAAAGTACACAGAAGGAGACAGAAGTCAGTAAACTTAGAGACAAACGCGATTTGGAAATAGCGGATATTTCTGCCAAGCTTACGGGCATGACGGAAGCCAGAGGAAAACTACAAGTTCAAATATCCGACTCCCTCCTTAAGAAATACGAACAGCTTTCAAAGGATAGGGGCGGTCATGTAGTAGCCCCCATCAGAGGTAACATCTGTGGAGGATGTTATGTCGCGCTTCCGAGTTCCATTATTATACTTGCTAAACCGAATAATAGGGTTGTCAGATGTGAAAACTGTGGCAGGATCTTGTGCTGGCAAGAATAGATTCTTCCCGGGGCAGTAATGGAGAGTTGAATTTGACCGGTAACTGCAAAAGCGAATTTTACAGAGAAGTGACTATATATACGGATGGGGCGTCCCGCGGAAATCCTGGGCATGCAGGAATCGGCGCTGTTATTCTAGGCGCAAATGGTTCTTGTCTTATGGAATTGAGTGAATGGATTGGGATTGCTACGAATAACGAAGCTGAGTATATCGCTCTTATAAAGGCGCTTGAGGCTGCAAAGGGGCTTGGAGTAAGAAAAGTCAGTGTTCGCGCTGACAGTGAACTTGTAGTGCTACAGATGATAGGGACATATGCTGTTAAATCACCTAGGCTGCGTCCTCTTTTCATGAAAGCGCAACGCCTGAAGAGAGAGTTCGATGAATTTGACATAAATCATATCGAGCGCGAAGAGAATGCCCATGCTGATATGCTTGCTAATCTCGGTATCGATTCAGAATTGGACAAGCGGGATTAAATGGATTAGACAGGAATTTGACACTTGAAGAGAACAGGTGATAAAATAGTCATCGGAAAATCAAACAAGCAGATTGGGTAGTCGCGGGCGTATTCACTGCGTATTGTCGCAAGGGATGGCGCTCGAGGAAAGTCCGAACTCCATAGGGCTGGGTGCTGGATAACTTCCAGTGGGGGTGACCCTAAGGAAAGTGCCACAGAAATCAAACCGCCTTCGCATCTGATCCAAGCCGTAAATGGCCGGATTGGTCTGAGGGTAAGGGTGAAACGGTGCGGTAAGAGCGCACCGGCAACCAGGTGACTGGTTGGCCAGGTAAACCCCACCCGGAGCAAGACCGAATAGGAGGGACATGAGGTGGCCCGCCTCCCCCTCGGGTACGGTCGCTTGAGGCCTTTGGGTAACCAAGGTCCCAGATAGATGACTATCCATGACAGGATTCGGCTTACAGATCTGGTTGTTTGTGATTTACACGGTGGGCGCTTCGTAGCACGGAGCGCCCACCGACTATGTACGTCACAGAATGAGGCCTTTGCCCGGACCTTGTCGTAATCTTGCGGAAAGTTGCGCTACCAACGCTATTCTTTCCTCAGCGAGTCTTAGGGCTGCGTCATTAGTAGGAATCTTATCCCGCTTTGAAATCTCAAATACCCTTAGAATAGTGTCATAGATTTCTTGTGCTTTTTTCAAGGCCCTTTGACGATTGTATCCGTAAAGTCCGTCAACGACATTGATGACACCGCCTGCGTTAATTATAAAATCCGGGGCGTAGAGAATGCCTCTGTCCTCCAATGCCACACCATGTCTGTCCTCTTTTAATTGGTTATTGGCTGAACCTCCTACCACCTTACACTTGAGTTGCGGTATAGTGCCGTCATTGATTATGGCGCCCAGGGCACATGGGGCAAAGATATCACACTGAACCCCGTAAATTTCCTCCGGCGGAACAACCGCCGGTCCGAATTCTTGTTCCACCCTTTCCGCCTTATCCGGGAAGATATCGGTGATGATTAGACTCGCTCCGTCTTGGTGGAGGTGTTTTGCCAGGTGATATCCGACATTGCCGGCTCCTTGGATTGCGACGGTAAGACCCTCCAGAGAGTCATCTCCGAACGCCTCTTTGGCACATGCTTTTAGGCCGTGCCAGACTCCGTAAGCAGTAACAGGCCCGGGATCACCGCTGCTTTCAGAGGAACCCCCGATCCATCTGGTTTCACATCCTATAAGATCTACGTCCTCAAGAGTTATACCTGAATCTTCTCCTGTGATGAATCTGCCGCCTAAGGTGTCCACAAATTTTCCGAATGCCCTGAAAAGCCCTTCAGACTTATCTTTTCGTGGATCTCCGATTATTACGGCTTTTCCGCCTCCCAGATTCAAGCCTGCTGCTGCGCATTTGTAGGTCATACCGCGGGCAAGGCGCAGGCCGTCGGTTACTGCTTCTTCTTCTGTTTTATATGGCCACATGCGCGTGCCGCCGATTGCCGGCCCGAGTGTGGTATCGTGAATTACGATTATGGCGCGAAGTCCGGATAACTTATGATTACAGAATACAACTTGTTCGTAATCATGTTCTCTCATCTTATCGATTATTCCCATTGCCATGAGTCCTCCTCACTTCTGTTCTTCTGGACACATTAAAGTGTTCAAGTTTGGTTCATTAAATCCTTCCGTGCCATTATCTGCCTTGACAGGAAAATTAGAAAGGACATATAATAATACTACGAACATGTGTTCTATTTAGCGCCAAAAGGTGAGTCCAATGCATGGAATTGTAGGTCATATTTGGTTGCCTGATTTTTATTCCTCAGTTGAGATGAAAATAAATGAATCCATTTCCAATGATTCAGTTTTTGTTGTTGTAAAGGGACATAAAGTCTTGGACATATCCCCTGGGGCAAAGGGGAAGGGGTTAAGACGAGGGATGACTCTCAGACAAGCTCGCATTGTGTGTCCTGAGCTTGACGCAATAGAATATACCCCAAAGAGATATGCCGGTTTTGCTGAAAAGGTCTGGGAGGCATGTGCAACATACAGTCCGGCAGTGGAACCTTTAGATGAAACTGAGGCGTTTATTGAACTCTCTTATTGTCCTGATATGCTTGGCGCCTTAGGTGGGATTTCCAGGTATGTGGAAAATATCGTAGGGGTTTCGCCTTTATATGGAATCGCCCGTTGTAAGTTGGTAGCCCGGATTCTTTCAGGGATTCTGCCGGAAGCAAGGACAAAGAGGTTTTTGGGATTCGTGGAGCGTGTGGTTTCTCAGAAGGGGAGGCACATAGGCGCAACTATTGTTATAGACAGGGAAAAGGAATTGTTGGAACCTTTGCCTGTAAACATGTTATGGCTTTTGGACAGAGATGTCCTCTCTTGCCTCTGTCGACTTGGGGTAGGTCGTATAGGTGAACTTCAACGTATGGATCAATCAGTCCTTGTTGATATGTTCGGCCAGGCAGGATACATCATTCATCAATACAGCCTGGGCATGGATTATTCTAAGGTATTGCCTGTCTTTCCGCAAAATGGCTTAACATTTTCGAAAACCTTTGATTTTCCGGTTTCAGATGGAGGGGTTCTGTCGGCAGTGATAAATGAAGGTCTATCCTCTCTGGAGAAAAAGCTGGATGCAGCCTATATGACGGTAAGGAAACTTAAAATCGTCTTAGAATGCGGCAGCGGAAATATAGTAAGCCGCAAAAAACATCTCGCAAAACCGGTGAGTACATATGGGGGCCTAAAGAGGATATGCGCATGTCTTTTAAAGGAAATCTTTGAAAGCGGAGATCTGAATGCGCCGGTAAGAACCATATTTATTGCAGCATATGGGATTGTTCCTGTAAAGACAAGGTTGCAACTGGATATGTTCGCCCCGTACAAAGTTCAGGCTTCAGCTTTGGTTATGGATGAGGTTCTTTGCAAGCTTCAAGAGAGATTCGGTCCTAAGACTATTTTTCCCGGAAGAGAGTTGCAATTAACAAGAAGAGATAAGTTCCTCTTAGCTTCGGAGGGTTATATTTATGAGGAGGGTAAAAGAGTCGCTTCACGTTATAGCAGATGGAAATCAAAATCCTAAGATGTTTTACCGGGGAGGGAATTGGTTTCACGTGGTGTCGATCATAGATGGGTGGCGTGAGATTCATAATTGGTGGGATTATGGCGGAGAGACGTATTTCTATATTGTCTCAGCCCACAACTTTGGGGTATATGAACTTTGTCGCAACGAAAAAAGCAGCATCTGGTATCTTACAGGGATTTTTGACTAGAGGGATAATCGTGAAAAAGTTTGCCCACCTTCATGTGCACTCATGTTTTTCTTTTCAAGACGGTGCATCCGGTGTTGATGAGCTTGTAAGAAGCGCCGGAGAGCTCGGTATGGACGCCATGGCTATTACGGATCATAATAACCTTTCCGCGGCTTTAAGACTTACAAAAGCCGCGGAAGCGTGCGGGATAAAGCCTATTCACGGAGCAGAGGTAACGCTTGAGGACGGAAGTCATCTTGTGCTTTTGGCGCAAAACCCCAAAGGATACTCAAATATTTCCGTGATTCTTACAGAAGCCTATATGTCCAGGGATTGGAAAAATACAGCTCAGGTCCTTGCAGGAAGGGATGGGGTAAAGACAGGGGAGGCGTTGAAAAGACGCAGGCTTCAGCCAAAAGTGCATCTTGAGTCCATTGAAGAACATAATGAAGGGATCATAGCCTTATCAGGATGTATGCGTGGAGCGATTCCCGTATTAATCCGAAGCGGGAGATTCGGATGCGTGCTCAGGCTTGCCCTAAAATATGCCGGGATTTTTGGGCCGGATAGATTCTATATAGAGCTTGAGAACTTTTGTGTCCCAGGTAACGCCTGGCTCTTATCCCGTCTTGTTGAGTTGGCGGATGAGGTCGGAGTTGGAGTTTGCGCCACAAATAACGTCCATTATGTAAAGAAAGAAGACTTTGTTATCCATGATGTCCTAACATGCATGAGGACGCTTACAAAGCTTGATGACGTACACCCTGAGCGGAGATTGAATGCGGAAAATTACTTGAAGTCGCCTGGGGAGATGGAGGCTTTATTCCGTTTTTGCCCTGAGGCGGTTAGGACGGCAGGGGAGATTGCTGCCCGATGTGAACCTGGATTTTTACCGGGCCGGAAGCTTTTTCCTAAGTTTCCCTTGCCATCCGGGACAAATTCAGCTGAGCATCTAAGGAACCTGGTATATAAAGGGGCTCAAGTCCGTTATGGAAACATCACTCCCGAGATAACGTCCAGGATTGAACATGAACTTAATATCATCTGTACACTCGGATATGAAGATTACTTTTTGGTGGCCTGGGATATTGTGATGTTTGCGAAGAGAGAGGGGATAAGATTTGCGGGAAGGGGTTCCGCTGCGGATTCAGCAGTAGCGTACTGCCTTTTCATAACCAATGTAGATCCTATTTGCCGGGCACTGATTTTCGAGAGGTTTTTAAGTCTCGAACGGGCACAAAAGCCTGATATCGATATAGATTTTGACGCTCGGAGGAGGGATGAAGTAAAGCGCTATGTGCGGCATAAATACGGCACGGAGCATGTAGCGACTGTATGTACATTTAATACGTTCAAGGCCAGATCCGCTGTACGTGATGTAGGGAAAGTCATGGGTATTTCCAAAACTGACTTGGACAGACTCGCAAAACGTCTGCCCCATGTCTATGCCGATGAAATCGAGACAGCCATAGAAAAACATCCTGAGCTCCATAGAGGAGATATTGCATTTAATGAGTATTCGCGGCTTTTTGAGATCTGTCATGCTTTGGCAGGCTTACCACGTCACATAGGCACCCATTTAGGCGGAATTGTCGTGAGCCGGCTTCCTCTTGCGGAAGTGTCTCCTTTGCAGGTATCCGCGGGGGGCGATGTGATTATTCAGTTCGACAAGGATGATATAGAAGAAATCGGCCTCATTAAACTGGATCTTTTATCTTTACGAATGCTTTCCGCCATAGAGGATTCCACTGCTTCGAGTGGGATAGACCCTGATGAAATACCATTGGATGATGATGCCACGTACAAGATGGTTAACGAAGGTGAGACAATCGGTGTCTTTCAGTTGGAAAGCCCTGCGCAAAGAGCTCTTCAGGGGCGTTTGGGCGCAAGGGATATGGAGGATATAGTTGCAAGTATCGCTCTTATACGTCCAGGGCCTATTCAAGGGAACATGGTGGAACCTTTTATTGCAAGAAAAAAAGGATTGGAAGAAGTCACTTACGTCCATCCTTCTCTTGAAAAGATTCTCAAGAAAACTTATGGAGTAGTGCTTTATCAGGAGCAAGTAATAGAGATTGCAAGTGTAGTCGCAGGTTTTACCCCCGGTGAAGCGGATAGGCTTAGGAAGGTCATGACCCATCATCGCTCCAGGGCGGAAATGGATGAGATAGGCAAGGAGTTTGTGAAGAAAGCTGTTAAGAATGGAGTTTCCCGGGATGTAGCAGAGACTATTCTATCTTATATAGTGGGGTATGCAGGCTATGGTTTTTGCCAGGCTCATGCTGCTGCATTCGCTGATACTTCCTATAAGACGGCTTATCTTTTGAGGCATTTTCCTGCCCAATTTTACGCAGCTATACTGAATAATCAACCTATGGGATTTTATCCTGCTAATACCATATGCCTTGAAGCAAGAAAACGTGGAGTCACGATTCTTCCGGTGGATATAAATACGAGCGCATACGAATTCCGAGTGGAAGATGGGGCTATACGTATAGGGCTGAAGCAAGTTCGTGGTATGGAGGAGGATCTTGCC
>JAAYRV010000056.1 GCA_012518595.1 Bacillota bacterium | reverse complement strand
GTAATTGCTTGATTTCAAAGCGCATTTCCTCACGGAGATTTGCGTCCAGGTTGCATAAGGGTTCGTCCAGAAGGATCAAATCTTGGGAGGCTACGAGGGATCTGGCTAAGGCCACCCGCTGCTGCTGGCCTCCGGAAAGCTGGTAGGGTAACCGCTTGGCATATTCAGCCATTCTGACTTGTTCCAGGGCGTTACCGGCCTGCGTCTTGATTGTATCTTTAGGGAGCTTTCTCTTTTTCAGAGGATAAGATACATTTTCCTCCACTGTCATATGGGGCCACACTGCATAATCTTGAAAAACGACACCGATGTTACGTTTCTCCGGCGGCAGAAAAATCCTCTGTTTTTTACTGGTAACGACAGTGTCGCCTATGATGACTTCTCCGTTTTGTGGCTTTACGAGGCCTGCAATTGCCCTCAAGACAGTTGTCTTACCGCAAGGGGAAGGCCCCAGTAAAGTGAAACACTCGCCATCCTGTATATGAAGGGAAAAGTCTTCAATTGCAGTCTTGCCGTTGTACTGAACAGTCACATTGCTTAATCGGACTTCGGCCATGACAAAACTCCTTCCCTGAAGTGTCCATGAATCTCTGTTGTGTGTACCGGGAAAAGGCCGTGAGGCCGATTCCCGGTATGCGGATAATTCGCAGAGTCCTACTTTTTCTTCATTATGCTATCGAATTTCGCCAGCATATCATCTTTCTCTGAAAGCAGTCTGTTGTCATCGACCGGTAGAGCTGTATTGGTAAGACTTTCAACGGACATGTCTGGGAGTTTGATCTCAGGCCTAACAGGGAACGTATTGGCTTGCACCAAAACATTCTGGCCTTCCACTGAGAGGATATAATCATAGAGGATCTTTGCTGCTTCAGGATTCTTTGTGCCTTTAATAATTGCGATTGGGCTGGATACTACCGACGCGCCGCTGGCAGGATAGACGAAGCCTACAGGCGAACCCTGTTTTGCCTTGTCCTTAGCGATGTAGTCTACGCCGATGCAGACGTCATACTCTCCTGACGCAACTTTGTTTATCACGTCACTGGAGCCTTGAACCAGTTTGACGTCATTGGCTTTTAGCTTCATTAGATAATCCCAACCCAATTGCTCGTTTTGGGTCATGGCTGCCACCGTGTATAACGTCGTGCCTGAAAAAATCGGATCTGTCATGCCCACGACGCCTTTGAACTTCGGGTCAAGTACGTCGTTCCAGTCCTTAGGGATATCTTCGCCTTTTACGTTGTTAGTGTTGTAAGCAATTCCTAAGCCTACGATTCTGGCTGCACAGTAGTAATTGTCAGGATCTTTCAACGAGCTGCTGATGGTTGTTGCTTCGGGGGATTCGTACTGTTCCAACAGGCCCTGGTTCTTGAATTCAATGTAGTTGGTAGGTTCGCCGACCCAGATTATGTCGGCGGCGATTCCGCCGGCCTGCTGCTCTGCAGCGATCTTCGTCATAACCTTGCCGGTACCTGCAGTATAGTAATCAAAGACGATATTCGGGTATTTCTTGGTGAAATTCTGTTGTAGGGCAGAGAGTTGGGAGTCCTTCATTGATGAGTAGAGCATAACTTTCATTTTCGGGGCGCCCTCGGCTATAACCGACAGCAATAATATACTGACCAAACATGAGATAAGTAAGATTCTTTTCACAGGTGTCACCCTTTCGTATTTGTGTGAGGCATTAGTGGAAAAGCATAAGAAGTTCCCTGTACCACCCCCTTATCCACAGACTGATTCACTACGACAGGTTGCTGTTTCACTGCGACTGGACGACTTACACTATATCTCTATCCATCTCTGTCAGCTCTCAGCTCTTTGTTACCATCATAGGACAATCAGCCTTAGCTCGTCATGGTACCCGAGTACTGACTTTCGGCAAAACTTCCGATAGGTACTTTCGTACTGATGGGAACCTAATCGACAGCATACTGCATATGTAAACAGAATTTCACAACCTTACAGATGTGAAGACATGTCGTCGGTGAGTTGGTATAGGTTGCAAGTCACAGGGGAAAGACGGCTTCAGTGAAAAACCGTGGCTGATTGGGCTGGCAGGCAATACAAGGTTTTTGTGGAGGGAGCGGAAGGGAAAAGGCCGGTCAGGGAAGAAAGTCAATAAATAGGGAATAAAGCTCTTTGAATGCACGAGGGGGAATGCTGAGAAGTGCGAAAGCGAGAAGTGGCGTTTCTTACAGTCTTACTTTTGCTTTCAGTTGTTAAAGGCTTTCCGGCATATGCGGCACCAAAGACCAGGTTGATAATTTATACATCGACAAAGGAAGTGATCATTGGGCAATTGAGAGACGCCTTTGTGAAGAAGTATCCCGATATTTACGTGGATTACTACATGGCAGGCGCCGGAAAGATAATGGCTAAACTTGCCGCGGAACGCCACGCGGGGAAGATAAATGCAGATATCCTGTGGACCAGTGAAACCGCAGACTTCTATCAATTGAAAAACCAAGGGCTTCTCGAGAGGTATGTATCTACTGAAGCTGCCGAAGTGATTAGTCCTGTTACAGATCCGGAAGGATATTTCACCCCTGCCCGCCTGGGAACCATCGGTAT
>JAAYRV010000055.1 GCA_012518595.1 Bacillota bacterium | reverse complement strand
TGGAAGCTTCTCTACCACCGATCCCTTAGACGTGGTCGATTGTCAACCACTGATCGGCGTTTAGGTGGTCGAAAAACAGACAGCGCAAAAGACAAAGTCACCATCCTCACTCAACACTCCTTTTCGCTCTCTGCCTTCTCTTCCCTGCTTTACATGTAGCTTCGGATGCAATATAATGTTTAAGCAATTGTTTATATGATAAGATGTTTTTTTCTAAAAGGAGTAGTGCATTCTCCGTTAGCATAATACGTTTGCCACAATAGGAGGGCAAGAAGCAGATGAATACCAGGGAATTTGACGATGATGTCTGTGAAAGCTTTGAACCGTCATCCACTGATCGACTCAATGAACTGAAGGACAGGCTTCCTGAGGTAGAGGGATTATCGCAGATATTTCGCGTGCTCGGGGATGAGACTCGGACTAAGCTAATCTACCTGCTCTCCCTTGAAGAGTTGTGTGTTTGCGATTTGGCCGAAGTCCTCGGAATAAGCGTTCCTGCAGTGTCTCACCACCTGAGACTGCTACGGGCAATGCGTCTGGTCAAGCACCGCCGGGATGGCAGAAGCGTATATTACTCGCTTGACGATCACCACATCATTGCTTTAATTCGCCAGGCAAAGGAACATTACGCCGAGGAGACAAACGACTCCGTTAAGTCATAACAGAGGTCTGTTAACCCTCACACAAATGTCTGTTTGACCGTCAAACGGCTGTCCGTTTTGTCCTCACAATGAAGGAATCAGCGGCAAAGTGCCTCTGCTAAGTCATGATATATGCAGGAAGGAGCATCAAAATGTTGACTAAGAGCACTAAATCACATTATACTCATCATACTCATCATACTCAAGGCGCAATGGATCCGGCAGATCAGACACATAGCCGCGCATCACACCCTGCTCATTGCGGTGAATCACATGAAGTGCATGATTCGGCCAGCAGACATCATGTGCATACACATTGCGACGGATCGCATGAGCAAAATGAATCAGATGCCAACCACCATGGTCATGACCATCATGACCATCCTGACATAGGATTAACATCAATAGTGATATCGGGAATCCTGCTTCATGTTGGCATAATCCTTGAACCTGGGCTTCATGGAACTCCTTACGCATTCATGGAATACGTTATTTTCATCACCGCCTACCTGCTTGTCGGTGGTAAAGTGCTCCTTGCAGCCGCAACTAACATATTTCACGGTGAAATCTTCGATGAATTCTTCCTTATGAGTGTGGCGACCATTGGCGCGCTCGCCATTCACCAGTTGCCTGAAGCTGTCAGTGTCATGTTATTCTTTGCTGTAGGAGAATACCTTCAGGACATTGCTGTTAGTAAATCCAGGAAAGCCATTGCAAGCCTTATCGGCATTCGTCCTGATACCGCAAATCTCAAGGTAGGCCAAAGTATACAAGTTGTCCACCCTGACCATGTCAATATAGGTGACATAGTCATCGTAAAACCCGGAGAGAGGATCCCCTTGGACGGCAAGGTGACAGACGGCGCCTCCTTCTTGGACACGTCAGCGCTGACCGGGGAATCCGTGCCGCGAAGAGTATCCCCCGGTGGCACAGTCCTCGCGGGAATGGTAAACCAAGATGGAATCATAGAGGTTTGTGTTGAGAAAACATCCGGTGAGTCCTCGATAGCCAGGATTATGCGGCTTGTGGAAGACGCATCAGCACGCAAAGCTCCTACTGAGCGGTTTATCACAACATTTTCCCGTTATTACACACCCATTGTTACACTGGCTGCTCTTGGTGTGGCTATTGTGCCTCCGCTCTTGATTCCCGGCGCTGTCTTTTCTGAATGGATCTACCGCGCCTTAGTGCTGCTTGTCATATCATGCCCGTGCGCGCTGGTGATATCTATACCTCTGGGGTACTTCGGAGGCATCGGGTCCGCGTCACGCCACGGTATTCTTATTAAGGGCGCGAATTTCCTTGATGCACTAACCTCGCTCCATACAGTCGTAGTAGATAAAACCGGGACGCTGACAGAAGGCGTGTTTAAGGTTACTGAAATTGAGGCACGTGCGAACTTTACCCGGGACGAGGTGCTAAGGTTTGCAGCATTGGCTGAACGCAATTCAAATCACCCTATTGCCAGGTCAATTATGGAAGCGTACGGCGACAACCCCCTATCGCGAGAAATTCAGAGTTTCCGCGAGATTCCCGGATGTGGCATTAGAGCGGTAATCGATGGGAACGAGATCATTGCAGGAAATGACAGGATGATGCATCTTGAGAACATCCCCCACGATTCCTGCAATCTGGAAGGCACCGTCGTCTGTGTGGCAGTAGATAGGATCTTTGCAGGCTATATCATAATTTCTGACAAAATAAAACCGGACGCAAGAAGAGCAGTAGAAGATTTGAAGTCTCTCGGCGTTGAAAAAACCGTTATGCTTACAGGCGATGACAAGTCAGTAGCAGAAAAGGTACGGGATGAAGCCGGGATTGATGTGGCTTTCGCCAATCTCTTACCTGAAGACAAAGTAGCCAAGGTGGAAGAGCTCTCCGAGAGACTTCCTAAACGGGGCAGGAACAGACTTGCCTTTGTAGGCGACGGGATAAATGACGCGCCTGTGATTATCAGGGCTGACGTGGGAGTCGCTATGGGCGCATTAGGAAGCGATGCAGCAGTGGAAGCGGCTGATGTCGTAATAATGGATGACCGGCCTTCCAAACTTGGGGTTGCAGTCCGCATAGCGCTCCATACCAGAAAGATCGTTCTGGAGAATATCGTCCTGGCCCTGGCAGTGAAAAGCGCTTTCATAGTCACCGGTATACTCGGTACAGCGACTATGTGGGAAGCAGTGTTTGCCGATGTCGGCGTCGCGTTGCTGGCTATCTTGAACTCAACGCGAGTCTTGCGCAAAAGGCACGACATTGCAGAGGTACATCCTCACGGCAAAGGAGGTTTGGACGTGTCGGCTTCCCGGTAATCCTTCGATCCCGCCAAGGACCCTGACCATCATCCAGACGAATATTCAAGGTTCAGATTATTCATGTGGCCGGCCCCCTTGATACTCATACCCGCCCCGAAATGGAACGAATTACTTCCCAGGAACCGAAGCAAGCTAAAGGTTAGCAGATGTCGCGATGATGATAGGCGGATCCTGGAGGGACTATCTTGAGAAACAATGCGTTGCTTCACATTACCCTGGGAATTCTGATTTCACTTATGGCAGTAATCGTGAGGCCTCAGGCAGTGGACAGCCTGTTACAGTCAAAATGGTTGGGGGAAGTTGCTTTGCCCCGATACACAGACGGCTCGGAAAGACAGAGCAGGACTCCGGAGTCTCATGACTTGGTCAGCCTCTTTCCAGAGATTGTTGTAAGGCAGTGGCGTCCCGAAACTAAGAAAATCGCTTTGACTTTCGATGACGGGCCTGACGATGTTTACACTCCGAAAATCCTTGACATCCTGTCTAAGTACAACGTGCGTGCCACCTTCTTCCTAATAGGAAATGCGGCAGAAAAGCACCGAGGGATCGTTGAGAGGATTCACAGAGAAGGACACGAAATCGGCAACCATACCTACTTCCACTCGAACCTTTCGCGAATGGCGACTTGGCAAATCCTTCTTGACTTAGGAAAAGCAAGGAAAGCATTCTCTGACATTACAGGAGAAGATGTGCTGGTGGTACGCCCACCGTACGGCGCGCTAGATCCCCCTGCGGTCAAGGCTATCGGTGATGAAGGCTATAATGTCCTCCTCTGGACAGTGGACTCACTGGATTGGTGGGGCCTCTCCAAGGAAGAAGTCATAGAAAACGTCGTTCCAAGAGTGGAGAACGGCGTTATCATACTTCAACACTCCTCAGGCGGGCCGGATGAGGATCTTACCGGCTCAGTGGACGCACTTCCTGAGATAATTGAAACCCTGCAATCGGAGGGCTACTCCTTCTATACGGCAAGTGAAATCCTGGAAGAAATCAGAATCCAAAATGAGATGAAGAAAGAAACGGAAGAAACAGCAAAAGAGAGGGCCCGCGGGTCGTAACGGGCCCTGAGAATACCGGCGTTATGGGTGCTGTCGTTTCAATCCCGCTGTCGCAATGACGATTCTACAAGGTTAGATTCCGAAGAAACAGAAGCAAATGATACAAATGATTATTATTATGATGATGATCCACCACCATGAGCCACAGAACCAATCAGGTTTTGGCTTGCTGATATCTGTCATACGATTAGCCTCCTTCAAATAGCCTGCATCAGAAAGGACGTCCTGCAGACCCTCCTGCAGTCAGAATATAATATGTCAAGCCGCGGATTGTTGACACTGAGACTACCTTGTCCTTGTTTCAAAGACACATTGCGATATAATAAAGAATAGGATCTCATCTGAGCCCCGTGTCAAACCTTATTCCCAGCTATGTTCTTTTCGGACTAATGAGGCAAGAGCACCGTGTTCATGGAATTCCGGTGGCAAATAGACCGCTTTATGTATGAGTCTTATGTACAAGTGAGGTGAGTATAGTGAAAAAACTCTATCGAAGTCGAACCAACTCTATGATAGGCGGGGTATGCGGCGGACTTGCAGAATATCTTCAAGTGGATCCGACTATCGTACGTCTTGGATTCGTGCTGTTAGGCTTATACTCAGGCATAGGCATAGCTGCCTACCTAGTCCTTTGGATAATCATGCCGTATCCGGACATGGGTGAAACATCGACTTCTGAGATCATCCGTGAAGGCGCGGAAGAAATCAAGGATAAGGCCCAGGAAATGGCGGAATCCATCAGCCCGTCTCTCAGGAAATCTCGAGGCCCTGCTGCTAATGTAGTTATTGGAATCCTTCTAATCGGATTAGGGATCGTCTTTCTGGCGCGCACCCTCAACATCCATTGGCTTCGCTGGCTGGATGCACGCACGTTGATGCCGATTATCCTTATCATCGTCGGTATCCTGCTGCTCAGAGGACAGCGTATCGACAAGGGAGGAGAATAAGCCATGGCTGAGCTTGGTAATAACGGACAGAAGAGGAGGCGGAGAAGCAGCATAGTGCTCCCGTCAGTCCTGATACTCCTTGGCATTTTGCTTCTCCTTCAGAATCTCGGCTTTGTGGATTGGAATGTTTGGATGGCAATTGCACGGTTTTGGCCCCTCATCTTAATCGCGCTAGGGCTTGAACTGATAGTGGGAAGAGGATCCGTATCGACATCCGTCATCTTAATCATTATATTGATAATCATCGCCGGATCCGGACTCGCCTTGCGGCATCCGACTGCAAGAGGAGCAGTTACCCGCACGAGAGTAGAGAAGCCTCTCTCCGGGGCAACAAGCGCAGAGATAGAGATCAACATGGGTGTCGGTGCCCTATACCTAAGCTCTCTTCCGAATTCATCGGATCTTATCAAAGGAACAGTGGACACTGCAGTAGGAGAATGGCTGACAGAGGATTTCCGAATAACCGCAGACAAAGCGCACCTGGTGTTAGGATCTGAAAACAGAGACTTCTTTGCTGATTTCAATTTCTTTGGTTTAGG
>JAAYRV010000054.1 GCA_012518595.1 Bacillota bacterium | reverse complement strand
TTCAGCGAATCGTTCTTGGAAATACCTGTGGTTATAAAGTCCGGTTACCGAGTCAGTAATTGCCATCTCTTCCGCTATTTCATGAAGACGCCGTACCTCGGCAAGTTTCTTGTCCATCCGGATATTTACTTGCTTTAGGCGTCTATGCTTTTCCTCCAAGAACTCGTTTTTTGCCTTAAGTATGTTGCAAAGACTCGCCTTTTCTATAGTCGTTGCAGTTTGAGTTTTGAGTTTTTCCTCTAGACGTTTACTTTCTGTTACGTCCTGAATCAGTCCGCGAATTGCTATAGGAGTTTGGCCATTGTAAATGAACTCCAAATCCACTTCCATGTACTTGCGCTTGTCTCCCTGGCCTGATTGGACAATGCTTCTTGTGTGTGACAGGTTTTTCAGTCTGGCATTCTCTCCAAGAAGTGTCTCTGCTTTGCATAATAGGTTATCCCTAAGAATTTCATCTAAGTGTTTGCCGATGACAGCAGAAGGAACAGAGTCAAAGGTCTCACAAAATGCCCCGTTCGCATAGGTAATTACCCCGTCAAGGCCTGCTACGAAAACACCGCAACTGAGACTATCGAGTAGTCTACCGTGCTGCAACTCGGATTCATAAAGCCCTTCGGCGATTTTCTCCGCGGTTCGTTTTGACCTTCTTGCAGTTGCAGACAAAGCAATAGCCGCAATTAATACAATACCAACTGCAATTAGCCATGATACCGGAACTACAATGTTTGCTGGACTGAAAGGGGCTGCATCACTCGGTGATTCTGCAAAAAGGGTACTAAGAGCCATGAAATTTGCCTGCATAACAAGGAACAGCTCCATACCCATCCTCTTTATAGGTTTTAATACTCCTTACCTGTCATTAATCCTACCTGTTTCCCTCAAGTAGTCAAAAAAACTCTCCGAATCAGCAAATACCTTTGTGCAATGAAACTTAAGAAACGGACTGACCCGCTCTTTGAAGACGGCATGCACTTCTTTGTTATTAGTTGAACCATAGATAATCTCACAAAGTACCCCAGGGGACGTCTTGTCAGTAGGGTAATATACAACAACCATATCGCTCTGATCAATAAGCATATAATCACGGATAACGGTTTGATCTTCTATCTTGGCTTTTTCAGCAGGTGCAATTCTAAAGTCCTCACTGAGCTTGGACAGACAGTACTCTTCTTCAGAGTCTCCATCTGTACCGGTTCCGTAGGTTAACTCAGTGTCTTCCACAGCCAAAGGATCGAAGACCTCAAAATACTCTCTCAGTTTATCACGAAACTCCCTAACCTCTTGCATCTTTTGTGTATCATCAATCATGAGGGTTATGGGGAAGCTCAGGTAGACTTTGCTCATATCCGGCCTAAACATGAGGTTGTACATAGTTGTGGCAGGTTGTTCCACAGCAACTATATAGTGGGGTTTTCGCTGGAAAGATGCCATCATCTTCGTAACAAATATCTCTTCATCGCGCCATGTGAGGATGTCTTTCAGAGACAGGCGTCCTTTCCATGCAGGGGATTCGTCAAGCCTTCTTGACACGTTCGGGACGCTGTCAATTATTGTAACGTAGAGGTCCGGCTGGAGTTTGTTCAAATAATGCACATCAAATGCAGACATAAGATAATTCTTCCAGCGGAAACACCCATGTGTGCTTATAATGCAGTGTTCCACATCCTCGGTTTCTTTCAAAATCTCTTCGAATACTGCTGCACGCAATGCCCGTAAGCTTGAAGGAGAAAGATCCAGGATTTTCTCCGGACTCGTAGGGCACTCAAGTTCTTCTGCCTTTTTGAACATTAGGTCTCCGACATTGTAGAGATGGATTTTTATGCCATGACGTTCAGCTTCAGCCACTGCTTGCTTTAGATATTCCAGTTTCCCGGAACCGCTTGTGCCCGTGCAGATAACTTTCACCGGTTACCCCTCCCCATTACCGCGTCGTGTCAGGCCTCTCACCTACCGGAAAGCTTTTGCATGATAATGGCAGTGAGCTTAATACCATCGACAAAATCAGCGGTATTGATATTCTCATCAGAGTCATGCGCGCGAGAGTCCTGGTTAGCAATGCCAAAACTCACTGCGGGAATACCTTTTTGCGACACTATCTGAATCATGGGACTTAACTCGGTAGAGCCAAACAAGACTACCGGGTTGCGTTGGTAGAACTCGTGCACTGCCTCACATACTGCATCTCTGATTCCAGATTCAGAATCATGATCCCTAAGATGGCGGAGATCCGTTAATGTCAGTTCAAGCCTTCCTTCATTATCTCGACTTCCCTTCGCCAAAATGCATACATCTGCGTGAAACATCTCCGGACGGTGGGAAGCCACCGACATCAAAGTGGGGCTGCCGATTTCCGCTTCTCCTTCCACGATGAACTTCACTCTCAAAGGAGGCACCTCTCTGATTTTGATGAAAGCTTCGACTGCTTTCATTCTTGCTACAAGGTCACCCTTATTGTCCGCTGCGCCTCTGGCATAGATTTTACCCCCGTCAATCGTAGCTCCAAACGGTTGATAAGCCCATTCGCCAAGAGATCCCGGAGGTCGGACATTGTAATAGTTGTAAAAGAGTACGGTCTTTTCGGTTTCACCTGAGATCTCAGCGTATAGAAGGGGCGCTGAGTCCTGATGAAGTTGGATTACTTCTACGTTCCGGGAAATTTCATGTAGCAGATTCTTTACAATATCAGCTGATTCGCGAATACCATCGTTGCAAGCAGATATTGATGGTTGCCGAAGCAATGCCTGCAGTTCTTTTACATATATCGCGCTAGACTTATCTATGAAGTCGAATACCTTATCCATCTATATCGTCTTATTCTCTATTCACTTAAACTCTCATGTTGCTCTAAGGAAGAAGGTCTTGCCTTAGATGCCATGACGACTACTCCCTCTGAAAGACCGGCCAATACCGGTGATAGTATTCCCGCAGTCATCAATTGAATGAGATACATAAAACACCTAAAACCCTTTTGCATGTCAGGGAGATACAGATTATAGTTAAAACCTTCAGCCACAACAAATGCACCAATCGGAGCAATGAGGGCAAGGGCTATGAAGCCAAAGCTTACTAAACCACTGATGAAGCCTTGTCTTGACCTGAGATCTTCTTTCTTTCCGGAGGCAATCCATCCGATGACTATAGCCGTGAACGCCAAAGATACTGCTGTATCTATGATCCGGCCATGGTAAAATCCAGTGAGCTCCGAGGGATGCAAAATAGCGTCAGACGAAAGAGGAGTCCCTCTTATGAGCAGTAATCCGTAGTACGCAGTGAAATAGCAAAACACCCCTATTACAGAAACAAGAACCTTTCTCAGATTGCCTTGTGTTAGCATTGCGATGATGCAAATAAGCACTGCGGCAACCACGGTAAGAACCGGAATTGACACTAGTCTGGAAGACGCTACCAGGCCGGCTCTGGTTTTTTTCAATGATGAGATGATCCTCTCATCAATGCTTTCCGCCTCCTCATATGCGTCTTGGTAGCGCCCGTCGTTATGCAGCAAAAAAGCGTTCATTTGCGACCGGTCTTCGTTCGCTTGTCTGCCCAAAACACTCATGTATTCAATAGCAAAGTTGCGTCGTTGAGCAGTTTGCCTAATAGCTATCTCTGAACGTATATGCTGAGGCATGTCCAGCATGCTGAAAATGACTTTTCCTTGGGAATGAAAGGGTATGGGAATGCCTATAAGACTTGCGCATGTCGGAGCAATGTCCACCGGGCGACCGGAACCCCATTGAATTGCCTCAGAAGTCTCGGCAGGCGTCACAATTCCCGCGCCTGCAGCTATCAAAAAGGCATCACCTGTATTCGCCGGGAACTCAACCAATCTGTTCTGCGTCAAATGGGAACGGTCTAAAACGACAATTATCGCGCTGGAACCGAGGTCGATTGCGTCTAAAAGATCGCTTAATCTCATGTCGATATTGGCTTCAGCTTCTTCTCGGGTAATATCTTGTCGTGTTGTCCGGCGAAGAGAATGTGCAATGCTTCTCTCCGGGAGGAAGTTTACAAGCATAAGCCGGGATTCACCTTGTTTAATCTCAATAATGGCGTCTTTTAGGATCGCATCGTTTATTTCAGTATTCGATAATTTGCCATCTGCCTTATGGTAAATACCCTTTGTCACTACATCCCCAAAAAGGGCGCGCCATTTATCATCTCCTACAATCATCGTATTGAGGCCTGTTCTTCGAGCTGATGACCAAAGGCTGTCAACCATGACTCCGGTGTTGAACCAGTTGGTGGCTACTCCGGATATCTCAGGAAAAGCACCTGTCATGAGGACAGTCGAAGCAGGTATGGGGGCAAGGCCCCGGCTCCCCTGGAGACACACCGCAGCGCCGCGATTAGCCAAATCTCTTGCGGCAAGCATATTTTCCGCACTTCCGGATTCAAGCCCGTCCACAATAACGAGAATCAGACGTTCTGCAAGTGGCTGAGACGCAAAACCCGGTTGTGTCTGAAAGGTGTACGGACTTTTGTACGAAAGGACGCTCCGGCCTCCGGAGTCCAAAAGATACCAAGAACCTACACCGAGGAGCACTAAAATAATACCAAGGATGGCAACAAGTATTTTCTTGCTGTTTAATGGGTTGCTCAATCTTAGTCGCACTTTCATTACTTAACGTATATTCGACAAATGTCTTATATTCCCTTCACGGCGCCGGATGAGACTTCTCCGATGTCAGTTCCAACCATCTTCTTGTCAGTTCCAGGGCGATATCGCAAGGTATGGCCATGCTGCCAAGACCGGAAGGTTTATCCGGGCATACTCTGTGAAAATCACTTCCCCCTGTTACAATAAGGCCACGGTCTCTTGCGAACCCCAGCCATTTTCTACATGTTTTCTTATCATGAGACGGATGATAGGCTTCAATACCCTCCAGCCCTGCGTTGATTAAGTCTTCTATAACACAAATGGGAATTTCTGTTCCCGGATGGGCTAAAACAGGGACTCCTGACAAGTCTCTGATGAACTGCACAGCCTTTTCAGGAGAAAAGCCACGGTGCTCCACATAAGCGAGGCCTTTCTTGCCAAGGTATCGCTGGAAATCCCCGTACCTTTCTTCAGGTCTTGCGTAGCCCAGATCAACCATGGCCCTGAATATTTGACTCCTTCCGATGAACCCTTCCCGGCCGAGGCTTAAGACAGTTGACAAGGGTATGTCAATCCCCAGAGTCTTAAGGCGAGCCAGTATTTCTTTGGCTCTCGCGATACGCCCCTTCCTGAGCTCGTTCAAGGTTTCATGAAGCCTGGCTGAAGTCATATCCATATAAAAGCCCAGGATGTGAATTTCACAGACTTCTACGTCCGTGGAAAGCTCAACTCCGGGAATGACAAAAACCCCTAGTTCTTCGCCGGCTGAGACAGCTTGAGGAATACCAAGGACACTGTCATGGTCAGTCAAGGCCAAGACGGAGATTCCTCTGTCTTTTGCCATAGCTACCAGCTCCTCCGGAGAATGGGCGCCGTCAGACACATTTGAATGAACGTGTAAGTCTATCGTCAAGATTTGCCTCCTTGTTCGCTGGATGTTATTTCTCATCCGGGAATGAATGACAGTTGTTCGGATAATGCAAGTGGGTTGCGGCCGTTGCTGCAACCCACCTGACTGCTTTCATTTACGAATTGTGCATCGCCGTTCGGTTAGGCGCCTGCCACCTTATCTTTCAATGTTTTACCCGCTTTAAAAGCAGGAACCTTGCAGGCAGGGATTAGGATTTCCTCTCTTGTTCTGGGATTCCTGCCGACCCGTTCAGCGCGCTCCCTGACCTCAAAACTACCGAAGCCGACTAACTGGACTCTTTCGCCTGATGCCAAAGCGTCTCCTATAGCACTAAGTGTCGCTCCTATGATCATGTCCACATCTTTCTTTTTTGCTCCTGTCATCTCAGCAACTTCGTTTACCAAATCTGTCTTGTTCAAAGTGGCTCCTCCTTCTAGAGCAATTGCTTGAATTACACTGATCATGCCTAGTCCTTACGTCATCTGCTATTCGCTGTTATCATGCTTTTCCCTTCATCATTTGACCAAAAATGTTGAAAAAGCCCGGTATTTCCGTGGTTCCTGCAAAAATAAGGCGTTAAGTACCATGATCTGGAAATACCAACTCGATGACGTCACCGGATTTGCCTGGTGGACCCACGTGAATACCGTTGTGTGTTAGATCCGCTCCGCCTGCGTTGCCAAGTCTTATTCGAATCTCGTGATCAGCCTTCCAGGTCTCAGTTTCACCGGGTAGCATTGTTCTCTCGAATACTCTATGTCCGTCAGCCACGACTCTTACCCAACATCTTTCAGTGATTACGACGATGAGTTCGTGACTGTTTTCGAAATCGTCATCGTCAAATTCCGCAACTTCATAGCTTGCCGGAACATCTGCGGGTGTGTGCCCGTTTATGTGTTCGTTATCTTGCTGTTGCTCGCTATTTCTATATGTCATTTCCTGAATATCTTCGGAATCATCTTCAAGCGCTAATGTATCTATCCTGTTATCGGCATCAAATGTATCCTTAGGTTTCTGCAAAAACGACGCGAAAATCAGGAGTACGACGATTAACAGTCCTAGGACGGCAAAAGGAATAACCCTGATTCCCTTGGGCCTTCTGCGAATCTTCTTTTCTTTATCGTTATTAACTCGTGTTTGCTTAATCTCGGAGGCCTCCGACAAACGGTCATATTCAGAGACGAGTTCATCTCCTTCGAATCCGACGACTTTGGCAAAGCTTCGTAGAAAGCCTCTGACATACGCGTCTCCGGGTAATTCATGGAATCTGTCTTCCTCCATGGCAACAAGATACACCATACGTATCTTGGTGGCATCATGGACGTCTTGTATGGATAAGCCCTTAGTTTGGCGGGCCTTTCTTAGGCGGCTGCCAAGCGTTTTCATAGCTTCCTCAACCTCATGAAATCGTTAAACTCCCGGTAAATCTCACATCTTACCTTGAGAAGCCTCCCATCTCTCCAGAGAGATCAGCACTTTCCTTGGCCTGCTTCCTTCATATGGACCTACTATCCCCAGGACTTCCATGGAATCAATGATACGTGCTGCCCGTGTATAACCGATTCTGAATCTGCGCTGCAGTTTTGAAATAGACGCTTCTTCCGTCTCAAGGATTAGTCTGACTGCATCCTCAAACAGCGGGTCCTCTTGGCCGATGTTCTCGCCGTCAACAGTCTCCCGTACTATACTTTCCGCCACATAGGTAGGTTCTGCCTGCGCCCTGACGAAGTCGACAATGGACTCAATTTCAGAGTCAGAAATGAAGGCTCCCTGTGCTCTAATGGGTTTTGCGGCGCCTACAGGGAAGAATAGCATGTCTCCTCTGCCTAAGAGCCTTTCTGCTCCTCCCATGTCCAAAATCACTCTGGAATCCACTTGCGACGGCACTGCGAAGGCTATACGGGAGGGAATATTCATCTTAATAATACCTGTGACAACGTCGGCTGAAGGCCTCTGTGTCGCTACCACCAGGTGAATACCGGCTGCTCGTGCCATAAAAGCCAGCTGGGAGACTACGTCTTCCACGTCTTTCTGAGCTACCAGCATTA
>JAAYRV010000053.1 GCA_012518595.1 Bacillota bacterium | reverse complement strand
GTTCAGTACGGCCAAGAATTGCAATGAGATCCCCCTCCTCTTTAAACCCGGATGTAGTGACATTTTCCAAATCCTCCACAAGGCCTACCATACCTACTGCAGGTGTAGGGTGGACAGAGACGCCTTCAGATTCGTTAAAGAAACTGACGTTACCGCCTGTAACAGGGACGTGAACCGCCCTGCAAGCAGCGGACATCCCTTCAACAGCCTTTTTGAACTGCCACATCACTTCAGGATTTTCAGGGTTCCCGAAGTTCAGGCAATCTGTTATTCCAAGCGGGACTGCGCCACAAGCAACCAGGTTCCTGGCTGCCCCAGCCACAGCATGGGCTGCACCTTGCCAAGGATCGAGGCTGCAGTAGCGCGAGTTAACCTCACATGCCGCAGCCAATCCCTTGCTTGTGCCAGACACCCGAATCACTTGTGCTCCCCGGCCGCATATAAGACAATCTGCGTTCCCGACGTCCTCATCACTCAAGGCACGCCTTGACAGCCATCCCTTACATGCGATTTTCGGAGATGAAAGGACGAGTCGCAGCGCGTCCCGGTAGTCAGATGGCTCAGGCATATCCGCAATATCCCGGGCAGTCTCCGTCTTGAATGAAGCAGGCTCCGTCGCCTCCCTGGTGTAACACGGGGCCATGTCCGTAAGGGCTTTTGCAGGCACTTCCGCTACAAGAGTTGCGCCATCTGTAACACGCAAAATACCGTCACCCGTGACTTTACCGATAACTTCAGCTTCCAGCCCCCACTTTCGGAATATCCTAATGACATCGGTCTCTCTGCCCGGTTCCACAACAACGAGCATTCTCTCTTGGGATTCGGACAGCATCACCTCATAAGGAGTCATGCCTCCTTCGCGCCTGGGTACTTTACTGACATCGATCTCCATCCCGACATCGCCTCCAGCCGCCATCTCCGCTGATGAGCAAGTGAGGCCTGCAGCGCCCATGTCCTGAATGCCGATTAGGGAGTCGCCCAGGACATCGTAGAGTTCAAGGCATGCCTCCTTAAGGGCATGTCCTACCTTAGAATCCCCGATCTGAAGCGCTTCACCGCCGGCCCGAACTTCAGGCGCAATCTCCTGAGATGCAAAAGCTGCACCTTGAATACCATCCCGCCCGGTGCGTGCGCCTATTACGATGACAGGGTTATCCAGTCCGCGGGCTGCGGATTTCTTCATAGAGGATATCCTCACGATGCCGACACACATAGCGTTCACCAGCGGATTCTCTCTAAAACTCTCATGTGTTGCAATGTCTCCTCCGATTGCGGGAATACCCAGCGCATCCCCATACCACGTCATACCTTCCGTGGCGCGCCTGATAATCCACCTGGATCGCTTGTCAGTGACAGGTCCCGCCCTCAAGACGCCAAGCAGCGCAATAGGTCGAGCGCCCATGGCAAGCACATCCCGGACAATACCTCCGACACCTGTTGCTGCACCTTGAAACGGTTCCACAGCGGACGGATGGTTATGACTTTCTATCTTAAATACCACTGCCAGCCCGTCACCGATATCCATGGCTCCTGCGTTTTCGCCCGGGCCTTGAATGACTCTGTCACCTGACGTGGGAAAAAGACGTAAGATCTCCTTGGAATTCTTGTAGCTGCAGTGTTCTGACCACATGGCTGCAAACATCCCTAGTTCCACCTTGTTCGGCATCCGCCCTAGGAGACTGACAACGCTGCTAAATTCCTCTCTCGAAAGTCCTAATTCACGCCACATTTCTTTCTCCAATCCTTGTGCCCCCTGTCTTGTCAGCATAGATATCCTCAATCAACATGAACATCAGGTTCACACGTCAACACGAAGCGCCTTCGAAACACGCTCGTGTTTCTCCTCAACCTGGCATGCGAGATCCGCTCTATAGTCAACCAGCGCGCGATGAAGCCCGGGATCTGCCAGCGCAAGGATCCCAACAGCAAGAAGGGCGGCGTTCCTCGACGCATTCACTCCGACACAAGCCACGGGAACCCCGGGAGGCATTTGAACGGTCGAGTACAGCGCATCCACCCCGGACAGCGGAGAATTCCCGCATGGCACGCCTATCACAGGTATGACAGTCATACCCGCTACAACGCCGGCTAGGTGAGCCGCGCCTCCGGCTGCTGCGATTATCACCTTTACGCCTTGCTCCTCAGCTTCTCTTGTAGTTGAAATCACACGGTCAAGAGATCTGTGGGCTGAAGCAACTACGACCTCATGCCTGATGCCAAAAGCCTTAAGTGTAGTTATGCATTCCCGCATGATCTCAAGATCAGAGTCGCTTCCCATCATAACCAGCACCTGCAGACTGTTTCCTTTTACTTGTGTAAGCCCCATCTCTTATTCCTCCTACCCAAAATAGTTATCTCCGCCGGAAAAATAATTAGCCCCGGCAAATAGGTTTCGAGTGAAACCTATCCGCCGGGGCTTTTGTCCCTTACCGGTGTAGCGCCGCAAAACGCGGGCCTGCGCCGCTTGGACCGAACCCTACGTCAAACAAAAGATACGCAGGTGGAACCCTAGGCGCACTTTCCCTCGTGCATTCGTCGGTTTACTGCCCCATCGCAGTAGAACATGCCGCACCGACTCTGCCGATGTTATATATTACCATGTTAATTTCCTGCTCAAACCGCTTTTGCTAACTAATAGCAACGTCCTTGACAAAAACATACCACACGCTTCCTCGGTGTGTCAAGCTCGTCAAAAACTTTACACTACCGGTGAGCTGAACCCCCATCAACTTCGCTTAGTCATAAGCTAACCTAAAAGACCTGGCAGCTGAAGTAAGTTACAATCGCCCCTGCAATCAAAGTGCCTGCGGAAATTGCGGTAAAAGCATATCTTATTCTTATGCCCAGGAGAAAAGCAGCAATTGAAGCTGTCCATGCGCCGGTTGACGGCAACGGAACAGCGACAAACAATACAAGTCCTAAAGGTCCGTAACGCCTGACCACTTGGCTTCGCGCTCTTACTCTACGAAAAAACCAATTAGTTGCCTTGCGAAACCATGTGAATCTACGGAGCCAGCCTGCTACATAACGTAGGAATAGCATGACCGGAATTACCGGAACAAGGTTTCCAAGGACACTTAAGAGATATGCTTCGACAGGGTTCATTCCCAAAGACAATCCCAGAGGTATGGCGCCTCTGAGTTCAACGACGGGAAGCATTGCTGTAATGAAAACCAGGGCTTCCCTGGAATCAGAAAGACGTAGCCAATCTAAAACGGTGTCCAATGCCTTTTCCCCTTCCAAGTCACTTCAGCAATTATTCTAGGTTTGGCTACGGATTTCCTGTATAGGATGGATCAAATCACATGTCAGAATCCTAAAAGCGTCTCTGCTATCTGGATTACGGCAGGTCCCAGCAAAACAACAAACAGAGTAGGAAATATAAAGAAAACCAGAGGGAAAAGCATTTTGATGGGAGCTTTCATAGCAGACTCTTCTACTAGTTGTCGCCTTTTCACCCTGGACCGGTCAGCCTGGATCCTGAGGATATTCGCTATGCCCACCCCAAGATGGTCAGTTTGGATGATAGCTGACGTAAGCGAAGTTATGTCGTCTACCCTGACCCGTTCAGCAAGCTGTCTCAAGGCTTCTCTTCTTGGCGTCCCCACCCTCATCTCCCTAAGCACAACACCAAACTCATCTGACAATGGGCCTTTCCGTCTCTCTACCACTCTCACCAACGCAGCGTCAAACCCAAGTCCTGCCTCGACGCTCACAGTAAGCAAGTCAAGGCAATCAGGGAGGGCTTTTCGAATCTCCTTCCACCTTTGCCTCGTCCTTGATTGCATCATCAGTTCAGGGATCACCCAACCAAAGCCCGCCGCTAAAAGAGCGAAAAGCATAGCTTTGCCTGTCCCGAACCCACCGGTCAAGATGACAACCCCTACCGGAATAAGAATGAGGGTTATGATACGCAAAATCACATATTCCCCGGGAGTCATCTTCCAAGGGTTGCCTACAGCGTCAAGTTTGTACCCGGCTGCTTCCAGCATGCTCTTGGGAGTAGCAGCCAAAATCGCGCCTGACATCTTCTTCGCAACGGGACCGAACACTCGCTGTACCAGTGGACGCGCTAAGGCCTGCTCACGCTCGGAAGGCACTCTCCCGAGCATCGTGACCTGCTCAACCCGCTCCTCGACTGAAAGCTTCTTGCTTGCCGTAAGGAAGTACATTACCAGGCTTGTCACACTTGCAAACGCAAAGAATGCAGCCAAAATCGGCATCACGTCACCCCCATCACACCTCGATCGCGACTATCCTTCGAATCACCAAGATCCCGATAACCTCCCCTGCCAATGCGATGCCAATCATTAGTTTGCCTATAGGATGCGTAAACAGGATACGGATGTACTCGGGATTGACTGCAAAAAGGAAAATCGCAAGGACAACAGGAAGCACTCCTATAATAAGACCTGACAGTCTACCCTGGGCTGTCAGCGTCTTGATTTCTTGACGCAGTTTTACGCGCTCCCTGATAGTCTCTGCAATATTGTCCAGGACTTCAGCCAAATTGCCGCCAATCTGTCTCTGAATGAGGACTGCAGTAACGACTAACTCCAAGTCCTCACTGCCTACTCGATCCACCATACTCATAAGAGCGCTCTCTGTCGGAGAACCCAAGCTCATCTCCTTCATGGCAGCAGCAAACTCACTTGATATAGGGGGCGACATCTCACGAGATACCATATCCATAGCCTGTAGGAAACTATATCCGGCTCTAAGGGAGTTGGACATTATGATGAGGGCATCTGCAATTTGAGAGTCAAACTTTAAAAGTCGTGCCTTCTGTCTGTACTTTACGTACAGGTTTGGAAAAAAGCCTCCCACAAGGCCCAATACCGCTGCAACCGGCACATTGTGGAATACGGCCCACCCATAACATGCCCCTATTACAACAAGGATAACAGACAGTGCCATGAACTCCGACCCGCGAAGAGAAATATCTGCCCTTGCAAGATCCAGCTCCAGCCCGGAGATGTACCTTTGACCTTCGAAGACCTTGCCAAAGGCTGTGAGGATACTTCGAAAGAATCCCTGGTCTCTCCGAATACTGGCTTCGGTCTTAGGTTTAGCTTGGGTTCCTGAGAATCGAGACAGCCTTCCAAGACCTTTTCCTCGATCACTGACGAGTCTCGCAATTCCGTATATTACCAACGAGACACAGGTAAACACCAAGCCTGAAACTGATATCTGAAATGTCTGTCCAGACATATTTCGAGCTTCCCTCCTTAAGCGAGCTACCGCACGTTCATCCCCAAATCCCATCCTTTATTCATCTACTCATCCGCCTTGTGCTGCTGTAAACTAATTACAGCTCTTTGGCGGATACCCGCTAGACGTAATTCACAAACATCCCTGGAGGCACTTTTATGCCTGCCTCCTCAAACTTACTTAAAAACTTAGGCCTGATACCGGTCGCCTTGAACCTTCCTATGATCGTACCTTTCTCATCAATCTCGGTTTGCTCAAAAACATAAACATCCTGCAAGGTAATGACATCGCCTTCCATGCCCAGCACTTCAGTGAGATGGGTGATTTTTCGGCTTCCGTCCCTCAGCCTTGCCTGATGCACGATAAGGTCTATAGCTGAAGAAATCTGCTCTCTGATAGCTCGAAGAGGTAACTCCATCCCTGCCATGAGAGTCATAGTCTCCATCCTTGAAAGCATGTCCCTGGGGGAGTTGGCATGGCCTGTCGTCATTGAGCCGTCGTGGCCTGTGTTCATTGCCTGGAGCATGTCAAGGGCCTCCCCGGACCTGACCTCTCCCACAACAATCCTGTCAGGTCGCATTCTCAAGGCATTCCTCACAAGGCCCCGAATAGTAATGGCGCCTTTCCCTTCAATGTTAGGAGGCCTGGCCTCAAGCACAACCACATGCTCCTGGCGGAGCTGGAGTTCGGCTGCATCTTCAATGGTGACTATGCGCTCATCCGGCGGAATGAAGGAAGAGAGCACATTTAGAGTCGTTGTTTTTCCGGATCCTGTCCCTCCGGACACAACTATGTTTAACCTTGCCTTGACCGCACCGTCAAGAAACTCTATCATCTCCGGCGTGAGCGTCCCCAACCTAATCAG
>JAAYRV010000052.1 GCA_012518595.1 Bacillota bacterium | reverse complement strand
CGCAAAGATTTGAAACGTATGAAATTGGAATAGTAGTATTCATAAATCAGCATTATAGGATTATTCTCTTCGGTGTACTCTATCGCCTCAATAAGCAGAAGAGGACTGCCAACTTGGCACTTTAGCAAAAGCGCCAATTTTCGATCCGCACTCACAGGACTGATTTCTGCGATATCATAGTTGATCTTGAGCCCTGATTTTCTCTCAACAATTTCGAAGACAGATTTATTAAAATCCAACTCTGAAATGTCAACATCTCCGATAACTGACATGGGAAATGTATCTACACAAAATACTGCAGGGACACCATCTGCGAAAAATAGCTTTTCAACAGTCAAAGTCTCCGTGCCTTCTTTTATGTTAAGAACATTAGCTATTTCTTCATTGGCAGGCTTGCAATACGTAGCAACTACAGTTGTGGTAGGCTGATAGCCATTAGCTTTCAGCAATTTGCCGATTTCCTGTGCCGGGGCCAGAGGGGTCTTAATATCAATTACACGATAGTTTGCATAAGTGCCTTTTCCATGCTTTCTAATTACATATCCTTCCCGTTCCAGAGCAGCTAAGGCATCTCGAATAGTCACACGGCTGACTCCCAGTTGGGAAGCTAATCCTTCTTCAGACGGCATAGCCCCTGTCTCACCAAATCCCTTATTCTTAATATGTTTGATTAGAATTCGGCGAACTTCATCTCCCAGGTTGTTCCTGCTTATTCTCTTAATAGGCATCAGTCTATCACCATAATTCTTGTCGTAATATCATAAGACGTAATACCTTTCGGCGTTGCCTACATATTCTACGTTAGTACGTTTTTTCCTTCTTGACATTTCATTTTTTTCAAGTTCCGTGTTGAATGGGTTTTGCCAATTTGCCGAGAAAAACATAAGGGAGCTGCAACCTCAGCTCCCCTCGTGGCCTACGCTTTTGCGCCGGATTCTCTTATTTACCCTTGCTAAGCGACTCCACATGGCACTGCCTCTGCTACACAAACAGGGCATGTAGTTGGTTTGTCGTCTTTGGATAGCCCGGATAGCAGACGGGCATATGCCTGTATTACGGAATCACCAGCGTATCCCCGACTGCTATTCTGTCCGGATCTTGAATGCTATTTGCCTGTACTATGGCATTCACGGTGGTCCCGTATCTCTGGGCTATTTGGAACAGAGTATCCCCAATCTGGACTACGTGAATCCTGCCTCCTGAACTTGACGGGCTTTGCGTGCTTGAGCTAACCGGAGGCCCCGGCAACTCTCCTCCGCCTCCCGGAACAGTGGTTCCAGGTGGGACTACAGTTCCAGGCGGCACTGGGGTTCCCGGTGGCACCACAGTACCCGGCTGCACTTGCCCTGCCCCTTGGGAACGAATATCCACTACCGTAGGGACTGTGTCAATCCTTGTCACCATTCCCCAGCCTCGCAAGGTCACCCTGACATTTGTGATCCTAGGCTCGACTGGGACAGCTACTACCCTGACTACGGTTACTTCCGCTGTTCCGAAGAACGCCGGAACTGCCCCGGGTATGCGCAGTGTCACTGAAAACGGCACGGTCTCAACATGAGCAAACACTTTCTGACTGGGTAGTTCAGAGAAAAGTATAGTAATCCTCAGAATTCCCTGAACTATAATTACACCGTCAAGCACTAAGGTCTTTGTGATCCTGGCTTGAGCAAAGGACTGGATTACTCTTCCAATACCGGGGAGCGTAGTCGGAACTACCACCTGCACCGTGATTGTGGAATCATCCTGTACTTGACCTATGATCTCCTCCACGAGGAAATCCTGGGTGATAGGCACAAGTGGAGGCGGAAGAGCTCCTATGCCGGTCACCAGGGGAAGTTCTCTTTCCACTGTAACGACTACTGAGACTTTGACGACTGCCCTTACACGTAAGGTGCGGGAATTCACAATCGTCGTGTCCACGGCTTCAATTTGCACAGCCGCAAACGCGAACATTCCAACCTCTACCCCGGGAAGATCTACAATCACGCTGAAGGCGATGGCGCCATCCACAGAAAACACAGGCTGTGCCGGGCTGAGTCCTACATAGAGAGTGCGTGTGGATACCACCCCGTCAACCACTACCTTACCTCTTAACACCTTAGTCCTGGTGACGGATCCGGCAGCGCCGGTTCGAATAATACTGGATGCGCCTGGCTTGTCAGGCGGTATGGATATGGTCCCTACGGCAATCGTCTGGGCTTCTCCTTGCAGCACAGCACGTTCCACAGTGACGACTCTACGCTGGACTACAGGAACTACAGGCACTGTCACGGTAGGCACAATAATCGTTTTCGGGACTTCACTCACTATTGGCAGGACCTGTTCTCTCAGCACCTTCACCCTTACGGTAACTAATACGTTGACTTCAACTGTTCTGGGATCCACAAGACGCGATGTGGCATAAACACTTGTTACCACTACTTCAGGAGTCATCCCCGGGAAAATCCCAGGCACATTGACACTTCCGAAAAGGGATAAGGTCCCTTCGAAGAAGTGAACCGGCTGGGAAGGCGCAGTGGACACATAGGTTATGTCCACCGTCACGTTCCCCTGGATCACGACGGTTCCCGAAACAACCGAAACACGCGTAATAGTGACCTGGGCCTCCGTATCCAGAATCGAAGCTATGTCAGGCTTCGGAGGCGGCACGGTGAGTTGACCGCTTGCTACTATGCTTGCGCTTACATCTGCAACTATTACTTCCACTTTTACCTTCTTATGGTGAACACCGGAGATGGTCAAATCCTCTGACATCTCCCTCCCTCCCTCTCTGGCAACACATCTACCAGAATATGATATGCCAGGCAGAGGAAGCGCGTCACCTTAATCTGCCTGTGGGAACTACTTCTGCAAATTGTCGTATTAATTCTTAGTAGGATAATAAGCAAGTTGATGCCTGGATGTTCAAAAGCTCAAGTAGCAAAGGGAGGGCGTTTCATGTCAAGACCCAGACAACTGAAGAGATCTAACCTTAAGAGAACCTATCCCGTGTTTATCCTCATTCTGATAGCAGGCCTTCTGCTTGCGGCAACTTACCGGATACCGGGATGTTTCGCCGCCCGCCCGGAAGACCTCTTGAACAAACCTGCGCCTTCATTTGTTGTGACTGATCTAAACGGAACACGCATTGACCTTGATAATCTTGGAAAGGTAGCGCTCATAGATTTCTGGGCTACCTGGTGCGGCCCATGCAAAGAGATCACCCCGGTGCTCATCTCGCTTTACAAAACTTATTCTGACCAAGGACTAGTTGTTGTAGGAATTGCGGTAAACGATACAGAAAAGAAAGTCAAAGAGTACGTTGAAAGCAATGGGATTCCATATTCTGTCATAGCAACCAGTCCCAAAGGCGATACCCCTCTTACCAAAATCATACAGGATTATGGGGTTAGAGCCATTCCCACACTTGTCCTGGTTGATAAAGAAGGCATAGTAAGGCATGTCTCAGTCGGGACAGGTCCTGATAATGCCAAATTTGAGAAGGAATTAGGCGGGCTCATCGCTGACCTCCTTAAGAAGTGAACAGTAAGTGAGCAATAAAAAGGCGGATAAGCGTAGAAGAATATGCGGTTTTGCCTCCAAAGGCTTGGGAAACCCTAAGTTGAGGCTTCCCATAAGACCGTATCGGATCATCTTAGCGCTGGGTATATGCTTCATAAGCATCGGCGCTTTCAGAAGTGAATTCGAGACTATCTTGCTCAACGCTTTGATCCTGTGCACATCATGTATCGGCCTCAGATAGCGTGTAAGTCTTGAGCATGTAAGTTCTAAGTAGATCACCACAAGCAATCGCCGGTTCCAGAAAGTGTACGTACCGTGCGGGGCCACCCAGGATCTCGGAGAACAAGCGAAAACTAATGAACTCATACCTACGTGAAAAGGCGGGATTGGAAGATCAAAGATCCGGAGATTCATGGCATGAGACACAAACCGACAGCTGACAGGCACAGACCGGCTGTCAATAAGCGAACCCTGGTCCAATTGGCATCACTTGTGTTCGCCAACTCTTACGTCTTATCGATTTTGAAGTTTTGCCCTGCGCCTGTACTCAATTGCCACGCATGCCCCCTCGCGGTCATGGCTTGCCCTATTGGGTCGCTCCAGCATTTCATAGGGCAAAGGAGATTCCCCTTTGCCCTGGTGGGATTCTTCACAGTCATAGGAGCGCTTGTTGGCCGAATGACCTGTGGGTGGGCATGCCCCTTCGGGTTCCTGCAAGATATCCTCTTCAAAATCAAGCTCGGCAGGAAGAAGCTCAAGGTAAGAATCGAGCACAGCCTTGGGAAAGTCGCTCGATACCCGGTCTTCATAGGACTCGTTATTGTCGGCGCATTTGCTACGGGAGAACCTTTATTTTGTAAGCTTTGCCCTGCAGGCGGCCTCGAAGCCGGATTGCCTTTGGTAGCTACCGATTCGTCAATTAGGGCTATGATAGGAACCTTGTTTATCGTGAAAATGGCCATAGTATTACTTTTCGTAGTCACCGCAATTCTCATCAAAAGGCCTTTTTGCAGATTCGTCTGTCCCCTTGGAACTATATATTCCCCCTTTAACAAGGTGAGCTACGTAAGGCTTGAAGTAGATAAGGAATTATGCAACGAGTGCGGGGCTTGCAGAGCAGCGTGCCCCATGAGCATTGACCCATACCTGGACGCAAACTCCAGCGACTGCGTAAGATGCCTGGAATGCACTGCTTGTCGTGCCATTAAAGTGAAGTATGGTACATAATGAACTCATACTCAGAACCTAAGCAGAGCAAAGCGACCCCGCATTTAGCGCAAACAGGGTCGCTTCTTCCACAAGATGAAGGCGGCTATCGATTGAGGTTACGGATCCCGAAATCCCTGTGGAACTATTACGTCAACAACTACGTACTTCTGGACTGTCTTCGTTACCTTCACAAATACCTCGATAATGGCGTCAACAAGGAGATCCCTCGTGCCTATCTCGGGAGGAGGAGTCACCCCTACCGGCAAGAACTGAACAGTGACAAATTCCACCCTTGGCCGCACCAAGATATTCATGCCAGGATAAGCCCCAGGCAGATCCACGAATGTGGTAAACGGTATTTCGACATGAGCATGATGTACAGGTTGATCCGGTTCAGCCGCAACATAGATTATCTGGAGGACCAAGGTGCCTTCTAGAATGACCTTACCATCGAGTATGTCAGACCGTGTTATGTCCACAGTTGAACTGAATATCTGAAGTATCTTCTGCGCAGGTGGCTTCTCCTGAGGTATTTCTACCTCCCTACGGATGTTGATTTGTTGCGATTTTTCATTCACCACGTCCTCTATGGCTACAAGCTGTCTTACGGCGTTAATCGGAATCCTGTCTGACCTTACGTCTGTAACGACACGAAGTTGCTGGATTTCAGTGACCTTCACAAAGATACTCAGGATCAAGTCTTGCATAACCGTGGTGGGATTTACAATAGACACCTGGACAAACTCTACGCTCGGGAATATCTCTGCCATCAATCCCGGCACCGCTCCGGGTATCCTGATATTTGCCAGGAAATTCACTTCCAAATGCATGTGATGAACAGGTTGATCCGGCTCTGCAGCTACATAAATCACCTGGGTTCTGACCCTACCCTGGATGATTACAAGATCCGGGATAATCCGTACTTCATCTGTTATGATTTCTGTGCTGACAACGTTTAAGATTTTCTGGACAGGCGGTTTGCCGGTAGGCACAGGCAACATGTTACTCAATATCACCTGGCCTGTATTCTCACCTCTGACACGTTCGACCCGGAAAAGCTGCTTTTCGACTTTAACGGGGACGCTCTTGAACATGACATCAGTGACCACATCAAGCTGAACCAGCCTTATTACCTTCACAAAGAATTCTATGATGACCTCTATCTCCACTTCCCTAGGCGACCTTATTACGATGTCCGAGAACTTCACCCGAGGCTTCAATATTACTGTCATACCGGGTTGTGTCCCAGGCACATCAGCAAATTGCAGGAAGCTTATGACGTGCTCCATATGGTGGACAGGCTGGTCAGGCAATGCAGCTACGTATATAGTCTGGACTGTTGCGGTGCCTTCAATCACGACTTTATTGGGTAGAGGCGTCCCTGTTGCTGAGACTGTTACATTAGCTATGCTCAAGATCTTCTGGACGTCAGGTTTCCCTGCAGGGACTGACTGAATACTTCTCAGCGTAACAGTGGTCACAGTTTCGCTGACGACTTCGAAGAGCTTGAGGCGTTCCCTCCTCAGAACCATATCCTATTTCCCTCCCTTTCAAACCATGCTTACGAACTCCACGCCTAACCTCGAACCCCCTCGCTTACAGGCTGCCTCCTCATCCCTTGGGAGCAGGGCAGGCAGGGATCTGGATCACCTGGCCCACCTGGAGGTTCTCCGGCTGTATCCCAGGGTTTGCCTGAATAATGGCTTCAACTGTCGTATTATACTTCCTGGCCAACGCCCAGAGAGTGTCACCCGGTTGAATCGTCACCATCACAATAGTAGGCTGTGGGCAAGGCGCTTCCGGGGGCGCTGTGACAATAACTACATTGACGACGACATTAAGCTGCACCGGTTCAGTTACTTTCGCAAATACGCCGATAAGTACTTTCGCTGTGAACCGTCTGTCTTCAACAAGTTCAAAGTCGACATGTTCAACTGCTACGCGAGTTTCTGCAGTAAAGCCTTCGTGTGTGCCCGGTATCTCTACAATCAAAGTGAACTTCAGCCGATGGGACATATGGTGCACAGGCTGGTCTCCCTCAGGTGTCTGCGCCACGTATAGAGTCTGAAGTTCAATAACGCCTTCAATGATTACCTTGCCGTCAATAATTCTCCAGGACGTTTCCTTCACTGAAGTATCAATACGAAGGATACGTTCAATATTAGGTTTCTCTCTCGGCACCTCGAGGATTTCTTTGATAATGGTCTGAGCTATGTCTTCCCCTATGACATCCTCAACTCGAAGGAGACGCTTTTCTACGTCAAGGACTGCAGTCTTGGAAGAGACATCTGTCACAATTTCCAATTGCCTGACAACGGTCACCTTAGCGACAATCTTGAGGACTACATCCACAGTCACGGTGCGGAAATCCAGTTCAGTGAAGCTGACTGTTTCAAAGACTACTCTGGCCTGGGCAACCATGCCGATTGCTGCCCCTGGAATTTCGACGACTTGCGAGAATCGTAATTGAGTCGAGAAGAAGTGAACCGGCAACTTCACGCCTTGAGGAGTTGGATCCTGAGGCACTGCAGCATAGAGCACATCAACATCTATTAACCCTTCAACAACTACCTGCCCGTCAAGAACCTGGACATCTGTGAGGCGCGGTTTTGCTTCGACGCTTATCACAGAGTCTATGTCAGGCTTTTCAAATGGAACTATGAGCCTACCGGTTACCAAGGCCTGCGCCTGAGCGTCACCAATTACATCCTCGACTTTTAGGAGTTCCCTCGTAACTTGTAGATCCGCCGGCCCGGTCACCTCTGTGACCACTTCCAACTGCTCGGTTACAGTAACCTTAACTCTGGCGGAAATCACAACGCGTACATCAACAGTCCTGATGTCAACCAAATCGAAGGCTATGTCATGGATATCCACCTGCACCCAGGCATTCATAAGGGGTTCAGTGCCCGGCACTTCAGCAATGAGTTCAAAGGATATGTCTTCTTCAAATACTTGGACCGGCTGCGCTCCGGTAGCCTCCCGAGCTACGTAGAGAATTCTTACCCTGGCTGTGCCTTCAATTAGGATCTTGTTCTTTATCAGCTGAAAAGACGTGGTCAGAATAATAACATCCACACTGATGATCTTCTCAGCAGTAGGCAGAGTATCCGCTATTTTGATGACTTCTCGCAGGACCTTCCGCGCCGTGGTTTCGCCAATGACCTGTTCAACTTTTAAGAGTTCCTCTTTGAGCTCGATACCCACAGCCATCTCTCTTCCTCCTTTCCAATTACACACACACGGAGCCGTACACTTCTTTTTCATTTCTACTATATGCGGGCAACTTACCGAAATGTGCATATTTTTCAAAATGCAAGATCATACCTTACGCGCAGCGAAAGCCGGCGAATCAAAAGCATATCCCGTATATGACCAAGGGGATCTATTTGAGACCCCGTCCCTCACCCCCATCCTTAACCACCTTGAATTTTGCCCTGAGCGTAGGCCAAACCCATGGATCCACATCGCCCAAGTCGGCAATGGCAATACCCGCCAGTCCATATTTTAGCGCCAGCTCGGCATAGGCCCCTATGCTCTCTGCATCTTCGAAGTATACAGTGTGACTTACGCGAAATGATCTGTACCTAAAAACCTTGGATTCCTCGCCTTCAGGCTGTGAGACTTTGGGATTGAAGGTATCTACTATCTCCATAATCTCCCGATGCTTCTTTCTCAGGGGAACCGTGCCGAGGCCTGCCGAAAAGTCAACGCCAAAACCAGGCGTGACAATTATCAGTTTCCAAAAATCCACAACCCGGGTAAGGCTCTTTAATGTGGTTCTTACACGATTAATAGGCACCATGGGCCCGGGAGATAAGGATTCTCGCGGTTCTTTATACGCCTTAAGAAAAACCAAATGGGCAATGGACGCAATATCCTCTAGATCCTGGAAAGGTCTTCTATAATTCTGCCCGTGGCATGGCGCACTTTCATCAGGCAGAGGAACTTCAACTGCCAATAACAACCCCTCTTCCCCGATAGCTCCTCGAATCTTACGGAGGAATGACTGAAATGCATAGGCGTCTTTTTCGGGAAGGTTTTCTACAGAAAGGATCAATCCCTTTGCCCGCAATCGAGCCGCAAGGCTTTGAAAACTTTTGATAGCCGTGGAATACGCTGTGCTGTCCGAAAGTACGTTGCTAAGCAAGTCTTGGACCCAGACTCCCTCCTCGCAAGATTCGGGTCTTCCAATACTCACTACAGGCCACAACTCTACACCTGTCATCTCGGTGAAAGCTCTAGACTTCCTATCGGGCGCGCCTTGAATAGCTCCATGTTCATCAATGGAAAACCATCTGGGCGCAATTGCCGTAAGGAATGGAAAAACATGCTCATAGGATTCTACAGGATCTCCGGGAATCGGGGGAGAGTAAAACCCAATGAGACGCAATACGGGAATCAACAGGCTCTCGCCGTCCTTGACTGTCTCAGCCTCCAGATGATTTGCGGTGACGAGTAGTTCTTGAGGAATACTATATTTCCCGGCAATACTTGTAAGGGTCTCACCTCCGGACACTATGTGCTCTATCTTCTCTCGCCCAAGCCCCGATTTGAGCAGGTTGAAAACTTCCTTGCCTGCAATACCGTCAACCCTTAGCCT
>JAAYRV010000009.1 GCA_012518595.1 Bacillota bacterium | reverse complement strand
TGTATGGCCTGATCAGTTCCTGGAAGATCGTGCCTTTCCTCAAGCCTTCCTGGGGACTGAGCACTTTCTGATAACGCTGAGGTATTATGTACGCCCTGGCAAGCTCCCCAGTGGGACACCCGGCATATACCTCTGCGTCTGGATTTTCCGCAAGTTTCTCGAGATCTTCCGCCATTCTTATTCCCTCCCGAATCCAGTTGACAAGTATAGCTTCATTGACAATAGGCAAAGGCATATGCCGGCCATGTTTTAATAGGACAGGATATCCCTTTGCGAATTGACTCCAGTGTCAGTGTATTCAGGGATGTCCCTAAGGGTTAGTCACATATCCCCATTATCTTGCGGGATTTGCCATACAAGGTATTGACAGACAGCATAGTCGACGACTACGCACCTACGCAATGAGGATAATTGCACATCCGAGGTGTCGTCAAGGACACCTGGATTGGTAATGCGCACTCGCCCGGGCGGGGAATTAGGGCAATTATTGGCGAAAGAGGGATTGACAGGAGACAGGGTATTTTATATTATTAATATAGGAACATGTGTTTGGGGGTGTTTGAGATGTCTCCTGCGATGCCGGCATTGTTCAGCAAAAACGCATATCCTTTAGAGAGACGCCGGATGAGAACGTCAGGCTCCCGGACAGTGAGAATAATTGTGCGTTTTTCGCGTACCCGAAACAACACAAGCGTCAACCCGACAGTATTGTTTACCTCAGGTAAAGGAGAACCTATCCGAGAAATACAATATAACTTTTCCAATGTTTCGCTGGAAGAATCAGGTCTCCGAGCCACTTTAGAATCCCTCAAGATTGCCAGGAGGTATCAGGCCAAACATATAGTAGTCTATATTGACGATGAATGCGTTGCTTCAATCGCTGACGGAAGTGAGATTCCCCCGCCTGACCTTATCGGCTTGACGTTGCAGTTGCGGGCATTCTGCCACTCATTTAAGTCTATTGAGATTCGATCCGGCACTTCGGGGATCACCCCGAGCCTGCTCCATTTGGATAAATCCGGCGAGAAAGGGCAGTTAGGCCATGTTTTTTGCTGACGAAAAATGTTTCGCGTGCGGACGCGACAATCCAATTGGCCTTAAGCTTGTGTTTCAATTGGACGAGAAAGGGCGAGCAGTCGCGACGTTCGTTGCGCCCGGAGAGTTCCAGGGGTTCTCTAAGGTACTCCATGGAGGAATCATCTGTACACTCTTAGATGAAGCTATGGCATGGGTTATGATCCTCCACGGCTACTTAGGGGCTACAGCCTCAATGAGAGTGAAGTTCCGAAGACCTGTCCCCATAGGGAAGAAAATTGAAGTCACAGGTGAGATTATAAAGCAGGGCACAAAGTCATGGACCTTGCAATCTTACATCTCAGACGGACGAGGACAAGTGCTTGCCGATGCAGAAGGGGTTTTCGGGGCAGTATCTGAAATATCATCTCTGAAACCAGGTTCTAAGTAGGTTACCGTAGACCCTCGCTGCTCTTCAGCGGATATGCTATGTTTCGTGTAGCCACTGCAGGGACGTAATAATTATCTCATCTTATTCGAAGTTATCTTATGTGGATGCTCTCTAATGCTTACCTCGAAAGAACATCTTGTGCAATTCCTTCATTTCTTCCTTTGACGCTGTGGGAGGCCAAAGTTCGCCAACTGCGTTGGTGTGCAGAGCCTTGAAAAGATTAGTGTATACCATAGGGTTTTCCCTGGAAAGACTGCGAATAAGTTCTTTCACTGCAATCCTCTGTGTCTCATCCTGCGCAGGGCATGGATTAGTCGGTGGGTTATATCCAAGTCGTTCTACTGCCCCTTTGATTTCCGATTCCTTGAAATACACCAATGGCCGAATCACTGTAATTCCTGTACGATCCAGGTATGTCACGGGACGAAAGACATGAACCTGCCCGGAGTAGAGGATACTCATAAGAAACGTTTCCACTGCGTCATCCCGATGATGAGCAAGAGCAACCTTATTGAAGCCGTTTTCTACAGCAAGGCTGTTCAGTGAGCCGCGCCTGAGGTGGGAGCAAATGGCGCAAGGTTTTTTCTTTTGCTCACTGTTGAACGCGATCTTAGCTATGTTTGTCTTTGTGATGAAATACGGTATTCCTAATTCGGTGGCGAAGTCTTTCATCTCATCATTAATTAAATCGCCTTTGGAAAAACCAAGGTCAACTGTGGCAGCTGCAAGCCGGAAATTAACAGGCGAATATTGTTGTATTGCAGACAGAGCGTATAATAGGAACGCGCTGTCCTTGCCTCCTGAGAATCCAACAAGGATTCTGTCTCCTTCAGAAACCATCTGAAATTCAATAAGCGCCCTATACAGCCGCCTGGAATAAGAGCGGGAAAGCGCTACATCTTTCATAACATGACTACCTTCCTTGTTTCAAATCACACTATGTACAAGTAGAAATTCCTTCTATAGCCTCTCAAACACCATAGTAAAATGCCTGAGCACCGGGGCTTCATAGACAACTTTCAACCCGCGAATCTGATCTTTTCGCTCCGCGATATTTCGGAGAGCGCGAACTACCATATCCATGTGCCTATCAGTGTATACCCGCCTGGGAATAGCCAGCCTGACAAGCTCAAGAGCAGGGTAAATCATCCGGCCTGTCTTCTTATCCTTATGTCCGAAAGCAGCAGTGCCTAGCTCTACAGCACGTATCCCGGCTTCAACATATAATTCCACCACAAGGGCCTGAGCCGGGAATTCGCTTTGGGGTATCCGGGGCAAGAACCGTTTTGCATCTAAGTAAACACCATGGCCTCCTGTAGGTTCAATGATAGGGATGTCATAGTCCAAGAGACGATCGCCTAAATAGGCCACCTGCCCGATGCGATTTTCAAGGTAATCTTCACAGAGGACTTCCTTTAGGCCTCGAGCCATAGCCTCAAGATCACGACCGGCAAGCCCTCCGTAAGTCAGAAAACCTTCATAGATAATACCCCACTCACCGGCTTTCCCGTACAATTCCTCATTGGATGTGGCGAAAATACCACCGATGTTCACAAGGCCGTCCTTCTTTGCACTCATGGTAAACCCGTCAGCGTACGAAAACATTCCCCTGGCAATTTCTGCTATGGTCTTGTCCTCATAACCCTCTTCGCGCTCTCGAATGAAGTACGCATTCTCAGCGAATCTCGCAGCGTCAAGGAATACAGGGATGGAATGCTCCCTTGCGATTCCACTTACTTCCCTTATGTTTCCCATCGACACAGGCTGTCCGCCATTGCTGTTACAAGTTACGGTGATGTTTATGTAAGAAATCCTGTCTGGGCCATAGGTTCTAATCTCGTCTGTAAGACGTCCAATATCTATGTTGCCCTTAAAGGGATGCCTCGTCGCGGTCTCTAAGCCTTCTTTGATTACGAGGTTTACCGGCTCTCCGCCTCTGAGACGGATATGCCCTTCGGTAGTGTCAAAGTGCATGTTCCCCAGGACTCGCCTGCCCGGTTTGACCAGTATGGTAGTTAGGATGTTTTCAGCTGCGCGTCCTTGGTGTGTAGGGAGGACGTACTCGAACCCGGAAATCTCTTCGACAGTCTCCTTTAGATGGTAGAAGTTCTTGCTTCCTGCATATGCCTCATCCCCTACCATAAGGCCGGCCCACTGGTAATCACTCATGGCGGAAGTGCCGCTGTCTGTCAGAAAGTCAATATAGACTTTTTCAGATGGAATGTTAAACACGTTGTAACCGGCCTTCGCGATGATTTCCTCCCGCTCTTCCCTGGTAGTAAGTGAAATAGGTTCCACTACTTTGATACGGTACGGTTCAGCATATTCCGACCTAGGCCTCACAGGAATCCCTCCTTCTTGTTGGGGCAACGTTCGAATGCGTGACGAATCAGCGTAATCATGGGTCTATACAGCATGATCCCTATGAATTCTTCTACAAACCAAAGAAGGTTTCCTTCCGTTTGCCATGACCCTCTGCAATAGTCTTAAGGAAGGGATTATGTCCTGGGCAACACTTGCCCAATAAGTGATCTTCCAATAGAATATCCTGTGAGGAGAGATAACGGAGGCGATTCTTCTGACTAGAGTAGCTTGTGTCCAACTACTTTCAAGAAGACGCGAATCACCCGGCGATTTCCTTCAACGACTCACATATCTCGTAGAGAATGCCATATACGATGGCGCACAACTAGTAGTGTTTCCGGCCTATACCGCCCTGGCCTACCTCACGTTAGCACATCCTGAAGCGCAGCTCTATTTTGGGCCGGGACTTGGCCAAGGAATATGGCGCATCTGGCCTTCCTACGGAGCTTCGGTCTTCAATGAATTCCTGGATGTTTTCAAAGGACTCGCAAAGAAACACGGGGTTTACATTGTCCCAGGCACTATGCTGATACCCACGGGAAAGGGAGTCGCAAATACCACATACCTCATCTCACCGGAAGGTACAATTCATGGTACCCAGCAACAGACACATTTGAATCGAGATGAACGTGGCAGTGGATTTGCCCGTGGAGATGATCTTCAAGTCTTCGCTACGCCCATGGGAAATCTGGCTTTTGTCATATGTGAAGATGCCTGGTATCCTGAGGTAATGCGAATCTTGACCCTAAAAGGCGCCCAAATAATCATAGCGCCTATTGCTGTCCCTAAACCCTACAGCAAATGGCATCAGGTAAGAGGCATGTGGCAAAACATCCAGCAAAATCAGGTATTCGGGATTGAGTCATGCCTTACCGGATTTCTCGGAGGCGTTGAGTTTGACGGACGATCCACCATATACGCTACATGTGAAATGACACCTGGGGATACCGGAGTGCTGTCGCAGGCGAAAGCCGCTCATATGGAAGACGTCTTCATGGCGGATCTGGATTTCTTTGAGCTTGCCAAGACTATCCGCCGTTTTGACATATTCAGCCGGTTCAACATACCCTTATACAAGCGATGGTTCCCTCATGTATATGGAGAAAACCCGGCGCAATAGGTCGTTGTTTTGAATTTGTCAGTATTATGTCTGTAAGCGCTCAGCTTTTCTTTGAGATTGTCCTTTATGCAACAGGAGATAACAGGAAGGGAGAAAGCCTATGTGAAAGCGCTTGTGAAGAAGATTTCTGAAATCCTCGGTCTTTGGCTTTTCAAGGGATTCCTGTGGTTTCAATCGCGCCCTTCCATAGTGAAACAGGCCCTAGCGGAGAAACACATAACGCCAAGTATAGCAACGGATGAACTCCCTGAATCAGGCCGTCCGTCAAAGATCAGGGTTGCTGCAGTCCAGATGAAGCTGGAACTTATCAAACAAAACCATGCCCGGGCTTATGCAGAGACTATATACAGGCTTACAAAGGAGGCAGTAGACCAGGGAGCGCAACTTGTGGTGTTTCCTGAAGACTCCGGGGTGCCTCTCGTTGGTCTCATCCCTGGACTTGAAGAATTGGCAGCTCGGGGCTTTGACTCAGCTGTCCAGGAAGTGTCCGGAGGCGAAACGAAGATAGCGGATGTATTTCGACTGCTGTCTCCCGCTGTCAAACGTATATATGAAACCACCTTTTCTACTTTGGCCCGCTCTTTCCGAGTCTACATAATCTCAGGCAGCGCTTACTTAGAAGACGTTGACGGCAAAATGCGTAATATCGGCTACTTATTTGATCCCGATGGAAACATCATCGCGAAGCAGCGAAAGCTCCATCTCCTGCCTCTTGAGGCAGACTGGGGATTTGAGCCGGGCCTGGAGTTGGAAGTCCTAGATACGAGGCTGGGACGTATAGCTTTTCCTATCTGTATGGATGCCACATACTTTGAGACCTTCCGAATTGCCAGGCTCAGGGGGGCGGACATTGTTGTAATTCCCGCTGCCAATAACGAAGAATATCTGTTCTGGCGCACTATGCGTGGAATATGGCCGAGAGTGCAAGAAAGTCAAGTCCTTGGCGTGTCAGCTCACGCAGTGGGAAACCTTTTAGGTATGCCATTCACCGGAAAATCAGGACTCCTTGGCCCTCTCGAGTTAACACAATCTGAAGACGGATATTTCACGCAGGCTGACACCTTTGATGAAGAAGAAGTCGTAGTCGGAGACCTCGACTTGGATGCACTCTACCAATTTAGAGAGGAAAATCCTCTGAATTTCAACGTTAAGTTGTACGAAAAATACCTTCCAGGTCTTTATGAGAAAGGCAAGAAAGACAGGATACAGACTAACGAAGTAGATCGCCATAAATAATCGCTGTCTAAAAGAGAGAAGTCAGCCCCTCCTCTTCTGCTTTGGCCTTGTATGGATAACCTAAATGTTGAAAGGCGCGGCGAGTTGCCCGGCGCCCACTGGCTGTCCTTATCACAAACCCGATTTTCAAAAGAAAAGGTTCCACCATATCAGCTAAGGTATCCTGCTCTTCATTGAGGGTAGCTGCAAGGGCTTCGACTCCTACCGGACCCCCACTATAAAATTCAATAATGGCTTTAAGGTATTTCCTATCAAGAGTGTCCAAACCCGCATCGTCAATGCCTTCCATCTTCAGAGAAGCATGGACTGTTTCTATAGTAATAGTGCCGTCGCCTTTTACTTCAGCATAATCGCGGACCCTCTTTAGAAGCCTATTAGCTACTCTGGGAGTGCCCCGCGACCGCGTGGCAATTTCCGTGTCCGCATCGTCCTTCAGAGGGACCCCAAGTATTTCAGCAGACCTACGAAGAATTTCAGCTAATTCATCTGCCGGATAGAAGTCTAAGTGGTGAAACAGGCCGAACCTTTCCCGTAAGGGCGCTGACAGTAACCCTGCACGAGTCGTGGCGCCTACCAGTGTGAAGTGTTTTAAGGGCACCTTGATTGTCTTCGCGAAAGCGCCTTTATCAATCACGAAATCTATCTGGAAGTCTTCCATTGCAGAATAGATAAATTCCTCCACTACCTTGGGCAGCCTGTGAATTTCATCTATGAAAAGGACATCGCCGTCTTCAAGGTTTGTCAAGATCCCCATGAGATCCCCGGGCCTCTCAATTGCCGGCCCGGATGTGGATATAATATCAGATTTCATTTCATTTGCGATAATATGAGCTAAAGTAGTCTTTCCAAGCCCGGGAGGGCCATAGAGAAGCACGTGATCTAAAGCCTCTCTACGCATGCGCGCAGCTTCAATAGCAATAGAGAGATTCGCCACAACTTGTTTCTGCCCGGTAAACTCAGAGAGCATTGTGGGACGAAGACTCTTTTGATATACGACCTCTTCCTCTTGTTCATCTCCGCTTACCAATCTTACACGTGTCAAAACTGCCCCTCCTCGCCATAGACTACCCTGCTTATCTGGGGACTACCCCGGGCTTTGCTGACGATCTGAAAATCTCTTGAATGATGGCTTCCGCAGACTTAATCCCCTCGTGCTTTCTTATAGCACGGCGCACCATATCTTCTGATTCCTGACGTCTGTAGCCAAGCTGCATAAGCACTTCAATTGCTTCTCCCATGATATTGTCTTCCTCTGTACCACCCACAGCCTTTTCCATTTGTTGATCCTCGTCCGGCGTAATCGCGAATCTGTCTACCTTGCCTTTTAACTCGGCAATAATCTTCGCGGCTTTCTGCTTTCCTATACCGGGCAAAGTAGTGAGGATAGCGGTGTCTGCATCCTCAATTGCGCGGGCGATACGTCCAACCGGCATGGTAAGTGCCTTGAGCGCGGCCCGAGGACCAATACCTCCGACAGTGATAAAGTACTCAAAAAACTCCTTCTCCGTCTCGGTCATGAAACCTACAAGCACCGGAATCATATTTCCTATACCCGGTGTTCCTTGTATGTAGAATATTGTCTTAAGACTGACTTCCTGATCTCGCTTAGGGAGAAGTGCCCCCAGCGTGACAGGGGATACAAGCACCTCATAAGCCAAGCCGTTAACCTCCAAAACCACCCTATCCTCCAGAACCCGGGAGAGGTTTCCGGTTATAGCTGAGATCATTTTCTCACCTCTTTATCCTTGGAGCTGAGGTCGGGCCCATGTGTCAGACAATCGTAATGACATAAAGCGAGGGCCAGTGCATCTGCTATGTGATCCGGCTCCGGCGTCCTGTCCAGCCTCAGCCTGACCTGGACCATTCTTTGAATCTGGGTCTTCGTGGCTCTGCCTGTGCCGGTCAAAGCCTTCTTTACACGCGCAGGGGGATATGATGTCACAGCCAGCTCGCTTTGGCTTGCTGCAAGAAGGATTACGCCTCGCGCATGCCCCATAAGCACCGCGGTCCTGGGATAACGATAATTCGTGTAGAGGTCTTCAACAATAACCCGAGAAGGCCTATGCTCCTTAAGGACCAGGGTTATGCCTTCGTATATCTCCTTCAGCCGGGACTCGAGAGATGTGTCTTTAGTGGTTCTGACAAGGCCTGCTTCGACTAGGCGGATCTTATTTCCTGATACGTCAATAATGCCGTAGCCTGTGTCAACAAGTCCGGGGTCTATGCCCATCAGCCTAAACTCCCTTGTCTTTTCTTCCTGAGA
>JAAYRV010000051.1 GCA_012518595.1 Bacillota bacterium | reverse complement strand
ATGTTTGCGAAATACGGTTCTCAAGTGGCTTTCCAGGGTCTGTGGGGAATCCCGTATATCTCAAGCGTCTATAACGTGAACCTGACTTCGGCTGCCTCTGCCTTGACTATGATGCCTGTAGGTTATGTCCTGGCTGCCCCGGTCATCGGGAAACTTGCAGACACCATGGCTGCACGCGGCACGAACCTCATGGTTGCCCGATGGCGCCTGCTCATAGCGACGACACTCATCTACGTCATAACGTGGGTGCCCATCGTCCTGGCCCCGGGAATCTTGCCCTTTAACGCCATGTACGTGCTACTGTTCATCATGGGCATGTCCGTCAGTTCAGCCACCCTCGTATTTGGAATAGCGAAAAGCTTGTTCCCGGAGAAGATATCCGGGCTCGTCATAGGCCTTGTGAATGTCATGGGTACCTTGGGCGCAGCCGTTATGCCTCCTCTTGTCGGCTGGTTCATGGAGCGCCTGACCGCTCAAGGATTCCAGGGTGGCGCAGTGTACTCAAAGGCGCTGGGTCCATGTCTCGTAGGTGCTGCTCTATGCCTGACCCTGATATCACTCGTGGGGAGGCAGGTTCGGAAATCACCTGACGAAGAACTCGAAAGGGATTCTTTTTAGCCGACAGGTGAAGACAACAAAGGATACTCGCACAGCGGCAGCATCCTCAACAGCTTTTTTGATGACCGCATGGATCAAAAATATCCTTTTCACTCTGTCACATTTTCAAGAATTAGCTAGTGTTGCAGTCATTTAAGTGGTAATATTGAGAACAAACAAGGATATATAATGCATGTTTCGCTAGTTTTCGACAACGTCCGCCGGTGGGCGTCCGTTACGTGTGCTCATAGGCTATAGGCTCTCCATACTAATACTATACACGCAGGGTATATCCGTACACTAAGGAGGAGTACTGAATGCAGATTGTCACAGACTACGCAGCGGACATCTCCCCTGAACAGCTTGAAGGTCTTGAGGTGCACTACCTTCCCTTGACAGTTACCATAGACGGTAAGCTCTATCGAAGCGGGGTGGACATCACCGCTGACGAATTCTACGAGCTGCAAGCAAAGGCGAAACAGATCCCAACCACATCTCAGCCATCACCCGGGGATTTCGCGGATCTCTATCGTAACCTTGCGAAGAAGGATCCGGACATTCTCTCTATTCACATATCCTCAGGACTAAGCGGCACAGCCAATGCCGCAAGGATCGGCGCCGGTATGACACCTGAAGCCAATGTGGAGATATATGACACGAAGACCCTTTCAGGCGCCCAGGGATGGCACGTTGAGATGGCAGCAAAGGCAGTACATGCAGGATGGGACAAACCTCGCATATTGTCCATGTTGAAACAGATTACCGAGGCCACAGAGACGCTTTTTACCCTCTCAACGCTAAAGTACCTCATCCACGGCGGACGGATCAGCCACCTCAAAGGGCTACTCGCATCAGTGCTCAACATAAAGCCTATAATCCACGTGGAAAAGGAAGGCGGGACGTACGTCAACCGCGGACAGGCCCGCACCATAACCCGGGCAATTGATGCATTGGCAGATATGGTTACCTCATCATATCCTCCCAAGACCGCCATGCGGATGCAGATTCTTCATTCACAGTACCCGCAAGGCGCAGCCCGCCTTCACGAGAGGCTGGACAGGATCTTCGAGTGCAACTGGCTCCCGCAAGGGCCGATAGCGCCTGTGCTTGGCGCACATACAGGAAGAGGCCTTGTGGGTTTGGTCTTTGCCCCGAAGGCGTTGTTCCCGCAAGTGCCGTAGCAGGATTGCGTGATCATCTACTGCATAAAACCATGATCACATCCATCCAATTTCCCGATCATGGAGGGAGCATGAATGTCACGAAAGGCTACGGGCTTCATGATGTCATGGTCTGGTTTCATTTCATGACTTCTTTTCTATACCTATAGATATCTCCACCCAGAGAACTCTTGTGGTAAAAGTATTCGAAACCTCGTTTTAGTAGCTCTGAATCCGGACCTTTTCGCTTAAAATCATCATCACCAGAGCAGTCAATGATGTATCCACCGTTTCTTACTACACGGGTAAGCTCTGCGAGCTCAGTTTCATAATTATCTCCGACCACATGGCCGGACATTACAATATCAAACATATCATCTGGATAAGGTATCCTTTCAACAGTCCCATCTACAACTGTTACATTAGTAATTCTCTCTTTCTTGATTTTGTCACGCATATACTCTCTGAGCATATCAACAGGTTCACTAGCATACACATGTTTCGCCAGCGGCGCTACAGCAAATGCAAGTCTTCCGGTACCTGATCCAACATCAAGCACCACCTTGTCATTGAAATCCGCAAGCTCCAACAGTCTATCCTTATCCCAGTTATAGATATAGTTGCAGTTGCTATTCATGACATCCGGATCCACTAACACAATCGCCCAGTCTAAGACATCAAAAACAAAGTCCTCTGCAAGCCTGACTTCTTTCTCTGTAAGCCCTTTTGGAGCGTTAGCTATTAATCTATCCCTCTTTTCCATCGTTTCCGGTGCTCGTTTCCCAAAATACCATGCCACCGTAGGATTGTATGCCAGAATGATTCCCAAATTCTCATCAAAGTTTTGATGATCTTCGTAGTGATGAACAATACATCGTATAAGCCACCTATCCATGAGAAGGAAGATATTGCTTGTATAATCCTCTACATTAATCCAATTAAAAGACATTACAGACCCCTTCTCTTGTCTTAACTAACTTCGATGAATCCAGCACGGGAATAACGTCGTACCCGTCGCCCAGCTCGTTTTGGAGCACACCGGTCCAGATCATGTGTTTCGGATATCCCCCTGTACCATCAGGTTTATGACCCCAGGTGTTTGAATCCCCATAACAGAGTATTGTCTTCATTCTTAATGAGCACCTCTCAGAGTAATTTGTTTGCAGACGTCTCTTCTTAGAAAACTAGCCGGTGCGGGGGTCGTTTGAATGGTAATGTTAATAACAAGCATAACTATATGATGTATGGTTCGCAGGTTTCCAACAACGCCCGCCTGTAGGTAGACGTCCGTTGCATAT
>JAAYRV010000050.1 GCA_012518595.1 Bacillota bacterium | reverse complement strand
TCCATACTTTCGGTGCTTCGCTGTCGGGATATCTGATAAACACAACCCCTAAATCACGCGCTTCCTCAAAATAGACCTCCCTGGTCCCATAAGTACGGACATCCCTGTACAGGATAAACACGTCCCTCTCAGGCTCCGCCCTCTTTGCGCGAATTGCATTTTTCACAGCTTCACTGCAGCACACTCTACTGCAATAGCCCCGCTCCTCATCTCTGGAGCCAACACATTGGATCATGACTACCGGCCAGTCCCCACTCTCTCCATTTGGAAAGGCGCCCGAAGCGAGGGCTTCTTCAAATTCCGTCTGCGTAACCACTTGAGGATGCCGACGATAGAGGAAGGTCCCATCACCCGGCACATGCTCTTTGGCCCCGGTAGCAACTACCACAACCCCATGCTCCACCTCAAGCTCTACTCCTTGCCCGACTTCGCCATTGGTCTTGCTGCGATCCCTTATAGAGGATCTGAAATTTCCCACATAACCTGTGATATCTTCAACCTCAGATGATAAGTGGACATCTATATGAGGATGGGACATAACCCGGCAGGACAAATCACTTAAGTAGGCATGGATATCGTCGCCGGATAAGGTGAAATGCAGCTTCCTCAAGTGGCCGCCCAGGTCAGACGAAGTCTCCACTAAATCAACATGAAAGCCCTGACAAGCTATGTCAAGGGCTGCAATCATCCCTGCAAGCCCCCCGCCTATTACAAGAGCGGACTGTTTCACTTCAATGGGGATCCGCTCAAGCGGCTCAAGCAATGAAGCTTTGGCGCAAGCAGCTTTCACTAAATCCTTTGCTTTCTCCGTAGCTTCAGCAGGCGTTCGCATATGAACCCAGGAACACTGGTCACGGATATTTGCCATCTGAAACAAGTAGCGATTCAGTCCTGCCTCCCTGCACGTCTCCTGGAAAAGAGGCTCGTGTGTCCTAGGGGTGCACGACGCCACAACCACGCGGGTAAACCCGTGTTCTTGGATTTTCTCCTGAATACGCCTTTGAGTGTCCTGGGAGCATGTGTACAGATTCTCCTCAGCGTAAACCACATTCGGGAGGGTCTTCGCATACTCTGCCACACCGGGCACATCCACGACCCCGCCGATATTGATACCGCAATGGCACACGAACACCCCGATCCTCGGACCTATCCCTCTCATGTCCTTTTCTTCCGGATAGGTTTTTGCCCGCGTCAATGAACCACGACCGCCTTCCAGAATTGCGCCTGTGGCAGAAGCTGCTCCGCTTGCCTGAGTCACAGTCTCGGGAATATCCTTAGGCCCCTGCATCGCCCCGCAAACAAATATCCCAGGCCTTGTCGTAGCAAGGGGTGCCAGCGACCGTGTCTCTGCAAAACCGTGGATGTCAAGTCCGATTCCAAGGGCTTCCGAAAGGCGCGCGGCATCATGGGGAGGCCTTAGCCCCACGGAAAGGACGACAAGATCAAACTCTTCTTTTGCAATGGCGCCTCCTTCAGTCTCATACGACAAAACGAGGTTTCCTGTATCAGGCGCCTCTGTAACCTCGCCCACTCTCGCGCGGACAAACCTGACTCCGTATTCTTCCTTCGCTCTCTCAATATAGGCTTCAAATCCCTTGCCGTATGACCGCATATCCATAAAGAATACAGTAGCCTCAACACCGGGCGTATGTTCTTTTGCAATCACAGCTTCCTTTGTCGCATACATGCAACACACAGATGAGCAGTACCCGTTACCCACAGCCCGATCCCGTGACCCGACACACTGTATAAAAGCAATTCTCCTGGGTATATCACCGTCAGACGGACGAAGCACCCTTCCTTCAAAAGGCCCGGACGCGCTTAAAATCCTCTCAAACTCCATGCTCGTCACAACATTAGAAAATCGCCTGTATCCGTACTCCATACGCTCGGACGGATCATATGCGTCAAAACCTGTAGCGACAATAATCGCGCCGACCTTAAGTTCCCTCTCCCAGCTTGTATCATCATATTTCACAGCCTGTGCCAAACAGAGAGTCTCGCATAACCCACATCCTATACAGGTTTCCCTGTCTATCATGTAGGCAAGAGGCACAGCCTGGGGATACTCAATGTAAATCGACGGCCTGCTTCCAAGCCCTGAATTAAACTCGTCCCTGGCAGCCCCCACCGGGCAGTGCAATGCGCATACCCCGCACCCTGTGCACTTTTCCTCGTCCACATACCGCGGACGATTCACCAGCCGGACGGTAAAATCCCCTGCAACGCCCTGTACACCGGCTACTTCAGAATTAGTGATGACTTCAATGTTTAAGTGGCGTCCGCATTCCACGAGTTTCGGCGCCATTATGCACATGGAACAATCATTTGTCGGGAATGTCTTGTCAAGCTGCGCCATGACTCCGCCGATAGCGGGTTTCTTCTCAGCCATGTACACGTAAAAGCCGGAGTCTGCCAGGTCCAAAGCTGCCTGCATACCTCCGATACCGCCGCCTATAACCAGAACAGCCCCGACCGGTTCTTTTTCAGCGAATTTTCCGTCAGGCACCATGTCTTGCGCTCCTTCAGACACTGTTTTATTTCAAGGAGACATATCGCGGACTGCATCCTGAGACATCATGGAGCTCAAGGATTCCGGATTTCTTGAGATAAGCGGTGTGCTCTAAAACCTTCCCGGCAGACACTCCCAATATTTTCGCCATGTCTTT
>JAAYRV010000008.1 GCA_012518595.1 Bacillota bacterium | reverse complement strand
ATCATTCTTTTTACCGTGTTTTATCTCCTGCCCATGGGCGCCTTGATAGTCACGAGTCTCTTTCGCTGGGATTCCATAAGGATAGGAGAGTTCATCGGGTTTCAAAACTATGTCAGGATGTTTAACGATAAGGTCTTTTACATTGCTCTTCGCAATAATCTTAGCTGGTCTCTTACTTGCGCCTTTGTTCATATACCCCTTGCGCTGGTAGTCGCACTGCTTCTCAGTAGAAAACCACGGGGATGGAAGTTCCTGAGGACAGTCTATTTCTTGCCCCATGTTATATCAGTCACAGCTTACGCCGTGATCTGGACATCTGTGTTTAACCCAAGTTTTGGGCTGGTAAACCAAATTCTCACATCGGTCGGTCTGAACCACTTGTGCAAGAACTGGCTGTATGATCTTAACTGGGCATGGCCTTGCATTATTTTCACCTGGGTTTTTCACGTCGGACTTTTTGCCACGATTCTTCTGGCGGAGATACTCTCTCACCCGCAGGAGATGTACGAAGCTGCCCAGGTTGATGGCGCATCCCGTTTTCAGCAAGAAGTCTACGTAACCATACCCTTGCTGCGTGACATGGTAGGAACCTGCATCGTTTTGGACATCGCAGGCGGATTGCGGTACTTTGAAGGGCTTTACATAATGACCAACGGCGCGCCTGATTACCGCACTGAGACCCTGGCACTATACTTGTATCAGCAGATGCAGCTAATACATAACTCTTACGCCAACACTCTTGGCGTGGCACTGTTGGGGTTCGGAGCGTTGTTGATTCTTGTCGTTCTCAAGGTATTTAGAGTTGGCAGAAGCACGTACTGATTCGTAATGCGCCGGAGGCTCAGGAAGGATGAGACGATTAATACGGATCTACCTTTACAGGAGGAATGCCACGTGAGCAATGTAATCCCATACCGCGAAGGCATCTCTACCCCCAAAAGCCCAAAAACCCGCCTTTCCGCGACAGGCAACCAAATCATTGCAGGCTTTATCCTAGTTTTCTTTCTGATTATTACTGCGTTCCCGCTTGTCTGGACACTAATCTCTTCTCTCAAATCCAGCCAGGAAATATTGACTTCGGCTCTTTCATTGCCGGAAAAACCACAATGGATAAACTACGTGAACGCTGTCAGGGTGACCGGCATAACCAAGTCCTATCTCAACAGCGTCATAGTCACGGCGTTATCTGTAGTAATAAACGCGTACATCGCCTTGCTCGCCGCGTACGTATTCGCAAGGTTTCGTTTTCCGGCGAGGCAAACACTGATGCTTATGTTCGCTCTTGGGATACTCATTCCGGTAAACTCAGCGTTACTGCCTATCAAACTCATCATGGACTACTTCAAGCTATCAAACTCCTTAACCGGGTTAGCTATTCTATACAGCGCCATCGGCTTGCCGACATCTATACTCATCCTCTCAAGTCATATAACGGGAATCCCGCCCGAGATTGACGAGTCAGCCCGTATAGACGGCGCAGGCTGGTTGACCGTGGTCAACAAGATAATAGTTCCCATAGCCCATCCCGGCCTGGTTACTGTCGCAATCTTACAGGCCATATACTGTTGGAATGAGTTTCTCTTCGCAATGGTACTTGTGAGTTCTGAAGCAAAGAGAACTCTTCAGGTAGCGATTAGGTTTTTTGTCGGCAGGTTCTTCTTTGATTATGGCGGGCTGTTCGCAGCAATGGTCTTAGCTATCCTGCCGCTGGTGATCGTCTTTATTGTCTTCCAAAATTCTATCGTATCAGCGCTCTCCAGCGGAGCGATAAAATTTTGACAAGGTGAAGGTGGATGAATAGTTAATGCAGCAAGAACACAAACATAATCGTGCCCAGGTGACACTGGATGACATAGCGGAACGAGTGGGAATGTCCCGCACCACGGTTTCAAGGGCATTAGGTGGACACAGCGACGTCAGCGACAGAACACGCCAAAGGATTGAGAAAGCTGCCCGCGAACTTGGGTACCGTCCCCATACAGTCGCGCGCCGACTTGCGACAGGCCGCTCTTTTACCATCTGTGCGATTACCGGCAAATTGCCTTTTATCCGTGACGCTTTGTTCATCGAAGTCCTCGATGTCTTTCGTAGGCAGCTCACATCAGCAGGCTATGACCTGATCATAGGTTCACGTGATCCGGGCGTGTCCGGAGTAGGAGATGCAATCTCACTCATCCGGCAACAACAGGTGGACGGCGTAGTCCTTCTGGAAACTGATATCGAGGATCCCCTGCTGAGTCGTATTGTCGAAATGGAGACTCCTCTGGTCTTGTTCGGAAGATCCCCTGAACATCCCGAGCTTCCGTATGTTGACACTGACGGTTTAGCTGCAATCAGCACTGTAGTTGAGTACCTGGCGCGACTCGGCCATAAGAGAATTGGCTATATCGGAGGCCCTCCGTGGGCTGTCTGTGCAGTTCAACGGCTTAAAGGGTATCTCAAAGCATGCCGGTCATACGGCGTATCCTCTGACGGCTTGTACATAGAAATGGATCATTCAGGCCTTGCTGAAGGTTATTCTGCAGCATACGCCCTTCTCAACCGAACTCAAACAGTCCCTACCGCGCTGATCTGTTACAGTGACGCAATGGCTTTCGGGGCAATGCGCGCTGCCTATGAGCTAGGATTGCGCGTGCCGGACGACTTGTCAGTAGTGGGATTTGACAATGTAGCCTTAGATGACTTCACTATACCTAAACTGACGTCTGTTGCGCAGCGCACCAGGGACATCGGAGAGCACCTTGCCAGATTGATTCTTTCGGAAGTTGAAGGGGAACCCACTAATCCCGCGCAGGTTCTCTTAGGAACTGAGCTTGTTGTCAGAGAGTCGTCGAAACCGCCACAGGCCCAAGGAGCGCCGTAGACATTGGATGCGACGCCACATTCATCGGATAAAAGGAGAAGTTGAAAGTGAGCACCTGCCGGTCAGTTGTAGAACCTGTGTTTTCAGTCTCGACAGCCAAAGCTTTTGAAGGGCTCTTCACCCAGGGAAGCGGGTATATGCACATCCGAGGATCTCTCGAAGAACACCTCCAAGATGCGCCTCAAAACATTACATACCATCGAAAACCGGCTAATGTCACAGCTGAAGAATTCCCTGCCGCAAAGGCAAAATGGGGTACATATGTCCCCGGCGTTTTCGGTCCCCACCCCCACTTAGGCCAAGAGATGATTAACCTTCCGTTCTTTCTGGGACTTACTCCGTTCATCGGCGGAGAGAAGTTGGATATGGAAGCAAGCCTCATCTCTGAATATCGGCGAGAATTACTGCTTTATACTGCCGTGCTCCGACGTTCGCTTAAGTGGGTAACGCGCCTGGGTGTGCCGGTGGGAGTCAAGTTTGAAAGGTTCATCAGCGCAGCCAGGCCTAATCTATGCGTCCAACGGGTAACGTTTACCTCACCAAGCGAAGTCCTTATCTCCATTAGAGCGGGAATCGACGCAGACGTGCGGACAAACGGTTTCGATCACTTTGTCGGCGTGGATATGGCACACGTCGGCAAGGACTGCCTCAGGTGCACAGTCACTACGAACGGCGGAGACGACGTGCATATCGTATCACGAGTAATTGCCCAAGGCGCGTCCTGGGCACTCGAAGGAAAAGACAGACGAAGGGATCTCGTGGCAAGCCTTACCATCCCCTGCGACAAACCTTTAGTCGTGGAGAAAAGGTCAGCAGTCAGCACAGGCCGCGATCTTTGTCCGCAAGACCCCTATGCAGTTCTTACAGAGACTGCGCATATACCATATGAAGTCCTGCTGGATGAGCACTCTGCCGTCTGGAAAGAACGTTGGAAGAAAGCAGATGTGATAATCGAAGGCGATGACACTTCGCAGCTTTCTCTGAGAACCTCTATTTATCACCTACTGCGCTGCCATGTGCCGCATGATGACCGCGTCGGAATTGATCCAAAGGGATATGCAGGCGATGCTTACTGCGGCCGTTGCTTCTGGGACACCGAGATCTATCTTCTTCCCTTTTACCTCTATACATCCGCTGAATCCGCCAAAACACTTGTGGACTTTCGAGTGCGGACCTTGCCTGCAGCACAAGCTAATGCAGCTCGGTACGGGTATCGAGGGGCCAAGTATGCATGGGAATCAGACACTT
>JAAYRV010000049.1 GCA_012518595.1 Bacillota bacterium | reverse complement strand
GGTTCACCCTACTACGTTCTTTCTCTTCGGTGGCTCGGCCGTCATAGCCAGAACCCCTCCTGGCCTTAGACCCGTAGCTTTGCGTCCTTGTTTTTCAACAAGTTTGCTTTGTCGTGAGAAATAAATGGCTGACTTATTTCTCTAGATTGAGTAGTAGTATGATATTAGCATCTTAGGAAACTTCTGACTATTGGTCATAAGACTTATTTTCTGTCATTTTCACCTAGGCATTTTGACCTATTTTCGAAGATTTTGGACTATTTGGTCTGTAGTATTGTAAGCATGTCGCCGAGGATAGTCTCTGTCCTTAAGAGGACCCCTTGAGGAAGTTCCAGGATCCAGGCTGCTCGTAGCATGAGCAGACCGAGCCTGTTGGGGAAAAGAGGAGAGATGGTATGAATGACTTTGCCGTCTTTAGAGACGTAAGCTACATCTATGGGAAACTTCATTCCAAAGCTATGCACGCCCTTACATGGACGAATGATGAGGCCTTCACCTTCTTCCAGTGAAGATCTACCGAGTAAACCTTGCCTCCTGTGAGAATATGTCGTGGCAAGCTCTGCAGAGGAAGCAAGGGTCGTTCCCTTAGTAGTATTTACAACAACAGCGACTCTTCGCGTTCCTTCAACACCTGTCGCATCAGTTTGATTATTCACCACGCACATCAATCACCTTGTCACGTTATTACCTGAGGTCCATCTTATGTCTTCATGTCTTCTTTTGGCCCCTTCTGTCAAAAACCCAAAAGAGTCTCTGCTATCTGGATTATCGCAGGGCCTAAGAGCACCACAAACAGCGTAGGGAATATAAAGAAAACCAGGGGAAAAAGCATCTTAATAGGGGCTTTCATAGCCTCTTCTTCAGCCTGCTGTCGTCTCTTTGTCCGCACTTGTTCAGCTTGGATCCTCAGAATATTGGATATTCCCACTCCAAGCTGATCCGCCTGGATAACTGCGGACACAAGTGAGGTTATGTCATCTACTTTCACCCTCTCAGAAAGCTCTCGCAATGCTTCCTTTCTTGGTTTACCTACGCGAATTTCCCTGAGCACGATCCCAAACTCATCTGCCAGCGGACCTTTCTTTCTTTCCACTACCTTCACTAAAGCGGCGTCAAAGCCCAAGCCTGCCTCTACGCTGACAGTCAAGAGATCGAGAATATCAGGAAGATCTCTTTGAATCTCTTTTCCCCTGTTTCTTGCTTTGGATTGCATCATTGTCTCCGGCACTACCCAGCCAAGACCTGCAGCCACAAGAGCAAACAGCAGACCATTACCAAATCCAAGCCTGTACGTGATTAAGAATACCCCTAAAGGAAGTATGAGAAGGGTCACCAAACGCAAGATGACATAATCCCCGGCAGACATGTCCCATGGATTGCCTGTGGAGTCAAGCTTGTTCTTGGCGGCTTCCATCACGTTCTGAGGGGTAATAGACACAACGAAACCTGCGACCTTGGTTGCAACAGGGCCAAATACCCTCTCTACCAGCGGACGGGCTAACTCCTGCTCGCGCTCAGTAGGCACTCTGCCCATTTCAGCAATTTGCCCAAGACGATCCTTGACAGAAGGCTCCTTCTTTAGCCCAAGAAGGTACATGGTTAAACTTGTGACACTTGCAAACGCAAAAGCTGCAGCTACAATCGGCATACCCTCACCCCCTAAATCTCAATGGCAACTACCTTGCGAATCACCAGAACGCCAATAAGCTCTCCAAACACAGCCAGTCCCACCATCAGCTTCCCGGTGGGATGAGTAAATAGGACGCTAATGTACTCAGGATTAACAGTATAGAGAAAAACCCCTAGCGCAGCAGGGAGAACGCCTATGATGACCCCTGACATCCTGCCTTGAGCTGTCAACGTCTTAATCTCCTGTCGCAGTTTTACGCGTTCTCGTATGGTCTCTGCGATATTGTCCAAGACTTCTGCCAAATTCCCGCCAATCTGCCTCTGAATCAGGACTGCGGTAACAACCAACTCAAGGTCCTCACTGCCGACACGGTCGGAAAGCGCTGCCAAGGCAGTCTCTGTGGGGGAACCCAGGCTCATCTCCTTCATGGCAGATGTGAACTCCTCTGAGATAGGCGGCGACATTTCCCGTGCCACCATATCCATGGCTTGCAGGAAACTGTACCCGGCCCTGAGCGAGTTCGACATTATGACGAGGGCATCTGCAATCTGGGCGTCGAATTTTGCAAGTCTTGCGCCTTGCCTTGCCCTCACAAAGAAATTAGGTAGGAGTCCCCCGACAAACGCCAGTATGAATCCGGCAAGCACATGACCGATCATTAACCATCCATAAGCCGCTCCTACAAGCACAAGGATAAGGTTCAGTCCCACAAACTCTGAACCACGAAGCGGAATATCCGCCCTGGCCAGTTCCTTCTCAATCTTGGAGGTGTATTGTTTGCCTTCAAATGCTTTGCCGAACGCTGTCAAGATACTGCGAATCAACTCATTTATCGAGTGTTTACGCTTCCCGCCGTCATCAGCGCCTCGCGGGCCTGCCGCCTCCGGCTTGGACTTCGCTTCAGGCTTTGAGAATCGCTCAAGCCTCCTCAGTCCAGCACCACGCTCACTGACAAGCTTTGCGATTCCAAAGGCTGCTAACCCCACACAGGCAAATACCAGAACCGATATGATGATTGCAAATGCTTGTCCCGGCATATTATCAGTTTCCCTTCCTCAAGCAAATTCGACCCATATATTCAAAATCCTTCTGAACTTTTTAAAATTTGTCACAATTAGCATTATATGTCGTTTTGCCCCTGATCCACGCAAGGCACACTGAATAACCTCCTAAAGGAAGAAATCACGTTAACCGCAGGATACTTAATAGTCCACAAACATTCCAGGAGGCACACTTATGCCTGCTGCCTCAAACTTATCGAGGAACTTCGGCCGAATACCGGTAGCCCGGAATCTCCCCAAGGCTTGCCCGTCTCCGTCAACACCGGTCTGCTCGAATATGTAGATATCCTGCATGGTGATGACATCGCCTTCCATTCCCAAAACCTCGGTGAGATGGGTGATCTTACGGCTTCCGTCCCGGAGCCTTGCCTGATGCACAATGAGGTCTATGGCAGATGCAATCTGCTCACGAATAGCCCTGAGCGGAAGTTCCATGCCGGCCATCAGAGTCATGGTTTCAAGTCGAGAAAGCATGTCCCGGGGTGAGTTAGCATGGCCTGTTGTCATTGATCCGTCATGCCCTGTGTTCATCGCTTGAAGCATGTCAAGGGCTTCTCCGGATCTAACCTCTCCCACAACAATCCTGTCAGGCCTCATCCTCAAAGCGTTTCGTACAAGATCACGAATTGTGACCGCTCCCTTACCTTCAACGTTGGGTGGTCTCGCCTCCATGGTGACTACATGATCCTGGCGTAGCTGTAGTTCCGCAGCGTCTTCAATGGTGACTATGCGCTCATCAGGAGGAATAAATGAGGAAAGCACGTTAAGAGTCGTGGTCTTTCCGGAGCCTGTCCCTCCGGATACGACTATGTTTAGCTTTGCCTTCACTGCCCCGTCCAAGAACTCCACAACAGTAGGAGTCAATGTACCGAACCTGACCAGGTCATCAGTGGTCAGAGGTTCTCTTGAGAACTTACGAATGGTAATACATGGCCCTACAAGGGAAATCGGAGGAATCACCGCATTCACCCTGGATCCGTCAGGGAGTCTTGCATCCACCATGGGACTGGCTTCGTCTATACGTCTTCCGATCGGCGACACAATTCTCTCAATTATGTGCATCACATGATCCGCGTCACGGAATCTGACGCCTGCCCGTTCAATTCTGCCTCCCCGCTCCACGTATATCATTTCAGGCCCGTTGACCATAACCTCTGTTACGCTGTCATCCTCAAGCAGGGGCGTGATAGGGCCGAATCCTATTACATCGTCGATGACCTCGTTTATGATCCTCGTCCTCTCGGAGCGAATTAAGGGAAGAGGTTCTTCGCTTAGAACTTGAGAAGCAACCTTCTCAACCTCACGGGCTAACCTTTGCCTGTCCTCCATGGATGAAGTCTGCTCCAAGAACTCGGCGTCAATTTCCTTCACGAGCCTCGAATGGATTTTCTCCTTAATCGCGACGTGGGGGTCATCAGGAAGTTCAATCCGAGGATGAAACCCTGCGTCTTCCACAGGCTTTACCAACCGAAGCTCTCTTTCCTCAACTCTCTCTTGGAATGCTGAGGCTTCCGGTTGTGACTGCGATCTTTCTTGAAACCCTTCATGCTGCCGCCTATTCCAGCGGCTTTCATCAGGTCTGGGTCTGGTTCTTCCCACTGCCTGGGAATCCCTAATAGC
>JAAYRV010000048.1 GCA_012518595.1 Bacillota bacterium | reverse complement strand
GTCAGATCAAACAGAGGATTCCATCGGCAAATCGAAAGACAGCGACAATAACACGGAAAACTAGGATTTCGTCCAGTGTCAAGAACAATATCTACATTGCTTCAGGGAGGTTATTGACTGTATGCAACCACAATTACAGCAAGCTGCATATTGGTTCGTGTACATATTTCTGGAATTAAGCATACTGCTTCTCGTTATTAGCTTTGCCGTCAGCATAGTGACGTATTTCATCACTCCGGCAAAGGTAAGAAGATGGATGGATAAGTACAGCCAGGGGCTTACAGGCAATATTATTGGAACAGCGCTTGGAGGCCTTCTGCCCTTTTGCTCATGTTCAACAATTCCGGCATTGATAGGCCTCCTAAATGTTGGTGTGCCGTTCCGGGTTGCCATGTCTTTTCTCATAGCTTCGCCTCTTGGCGTACTTAATCTCGTGGTTATTTCGCTTTTCTCAACAATGTTCGGAACTAAGATTGCCATAATGTATATCGTCGCCACTTTCATCGCCGCTGTACTGGCAGGTATAGTCCTTGACAAACTAGGACTGGCATCGGAAGTCAAAGACGTAGAAGTAAGGGGTATCGAAGAAGAAACCTTGGCTCCAACGACAAACACAGCTAATCATTGGGAAAGATGGAAACCCATATTGATCCACGCACGCGATTCTGCATGGACCCTATACAAGCAGATGATCCCCTTCCTTTTAGTGGGAGTTGGTGTTGGTGCCTGGATCTATGGATTCGTGCCTACACAGTTCTTCGTGAAATATGCAGGGCCGCAAAATCCCTTTGCGGTTCCGATCGCGGCTGCTATCGGAATCCCCATGTATGTGAGAACAGAAACCATGGTTCCTATATGTTCAGCCCTTGTTAAGAAGGGAGTAGGCTTAGGCACAGTCATGGCGTTGATTATTGGCGGCGCAGGAGCCAGCATTCCGGAGTTGAGCCTACTGGCTGCTATTTTCAAGCGTAAACTATTCATAGCATACATTGTTACGATATTCGTGATTGCGTCAATCATCGGATATTCCTTCAACTTCTTATTCGCCATATGACCCAATGAAACATGGACAATGATGCTTGGAGTGAAAGGTTCATAAATCTATACATGTTTCCGAAACTCAGAGCACCCTCGGATCCTGGCAAGAATACGACGGGATGCGCTGCGAGCGGTCACCGCCACAACGCGTGCTTCAGGGACACGGAGGATGAAGACGAATGCAACATAACAGATAACCCCTGCTAACACCGGAATGAGAAGACGCGCCAGTTGCACGAGGACTGCGCTCCCGGGAATGTAGATCTCGACTGCGCCATAGGTAAACCAGACCACTACTCCCATGATTCCCGAAGCAAGTAGCACGCGCCATAGGGAGTTTAAGATATCTTTGCCTCCCAAAGATACCGGAGACGGAGAGTCTGTTGAAGCAAGTTTCTTTCTAAGAATCCATAGGAGTACCCCTGCCCCGAACGCACTGGATAAGGTGTTGGCGAGGGCAAGGCCTCCTTGGGCCAACGGGCCTACGAGAACGAGGTTCAGCACGATGTTGATCCCGGCAGAGAAGATGCTGACCATCATCGGAGAGGTGGTATCCTGCAGGGCATAGAAGGCTCGGCTTGTCATGTCGCGCAAGGTAAAAAGGGCAACAGCAGGTGATAGGAATAGAAGGGCCCATGCAGTGGCTTGTGTAGCTTCACTGTCAAAAGCGCCTCGTTCAAAGACTATGCGAACCATGGGGACACGAAGCACTGCCATTCCCACTGCAGCCGGAACCAGCACAAAGCTAATTATCTTGATGGACTCAGAGAAAGCCTTGCTGTATCTTGACCAGTCGTCTGCTGCAGATAGACGTGACAGCGTAGGATACATCACTGTAATGATGGATGTACCTACCACACCGGGGACAAGTCCCATCAGGCGAGTGGCATAGTTGAGAGCAGCCAGGCTTCCTTCTGCCAGGCCTGATACCAGCATACGATTTACCAATGTGGATGCCTGTCCTGCAAAAGTCGCAAGAAGCACAGGACCAATCAGAGCCCCCATACGTCGAAGACCGGGATCATTGAGATTCAGGATGGGGCTCCAGCGGTATCCGGTTCTCGCGATAGCCGGCAATTTGAGGACTACTTGGACTGCGATGGCGACTACAGTTCCTGCGCCGACAGCCCGAATTCCGAACTTAGGCCCTAAGAATATGATAGAACCGATGATAGTAATATTGTAAGCCAAGCTTGTCATTGCCGGAACTGCGAAATTGTCGTCAGCTTGGAGCATACCTGTTAAAAGCCCGGACAGGGCCTGAAATAGGATCATAGGAAACATGATCCTGGTCATGGAAACTGTAAGAGCATATACCTCTCCTTGGAATCCCGGCGCTACAAGACGGGTTAACGGGCCTGCAAAGAATTCTCCCACCGCGATAAAAGCTACAGCCAAGAGCAGTGTGGCATTTATGACTGAGCTTACCATCTTGTGGGCAGCATCACGTCCGTGCGCCTGCCGCACCTGGGAGAACACCGGGATAAATGTGCTTCCTAAAGCTGCAGATACAGCCGAGAAGATAGCTACAGGGATGGTCTGGCCCATCAGGTAGGCATCGGTGGCATATGTGGCGCCAAACACTGCAGCAAGAGACGCTTCCCTGGCAAACCCAAGAAACTTGCTGATTACGGAAAGAGCGGCAACAATCCCTGCCGCTTTTAGAAGGCCTTCTTTAGCTGTCAACAGTCAATCTCCACCTGAAAACCGCCTATCCTTTGTGCTAACGCTAACCGCTCGTCCTTTGTCCCGACGTTAGCCGGCTGCTCCTTATGCTGACTCTGGCCGTCTTTGCCGTGCGCCTGAAGTCAACCACTGCTTCCTCAAGCCGGCTCTGGCACACTTGTCCTATGCATTATCGTGACATGGTATCGCCGTATGTAGCAGCATCTAGAGGCCACTTAACTCATGCATAAGAGGCAAGTCATACGGGCTAAGAGCTTGTCTATCATTTTAACGTTGTACAGGATAAGAAACAAGCCGGCGGTTTCAATATGTCGTCGGTTTCAATATTAAGAACTTACAGGGTGTCTTGATCGAACATGGCTCACCCAGTGAGCCATTCACGCAGGTCCGAGGGCTTCCCTGTGAGCGACTTGAGCCACTTTTGATGGTGTCTGATTAAAATTCGAACACCTCTCAAATGTCACTAGACCCTTTTGATTCCTTCCAAATCAAAATAGACATTTCTGGCCCTGAATGGTGCGGGATTAGTATATATTAACCTGACTTTCTCGAAGTCGCTTAGTCTCTTTGAATGATAGTAGGGTTTCTCAAAGCATAGTCTTTCATCTCTTAACCAGTCAGGAACCTCCATTCCATGAACCTGCAAGTAATAGTCTATTAGGGCTGATACCTTTGTCAGGTACACTATTTCTTCTTCAGTGCATGAATCCGGATCTACAGGTTCATTCCACAGACTATCGATGAACTTTGCATCCTTGTATGCCAAAAGCTCAAGCAGTTGGTTCAAGCTCGTATCTTCATCTGTGTACTCAAACAAGCCCTGCAAATAGCTATTCCCAATCATAGCCCAGGTCCGTCCCTAGGTATTTAATAAAAGTCATCTGTCTTTCTCCTAATAATCTTAGCGGTACATAAGTTGAGACTATATCCATTAATCCAACATCATCTGATTCGGCCATGTTAAGCCTCCCGATTACAACTCTTGTTTCTATCCTAATTATACCATATTGATTGAGGATCAACCCCCTGTTGCTGGGCTTTGCAGAGCATGATTGAGTAAAAAGAAGACGACCTGTATCAACGATTTCCGCCGCCCGCCTGTCCAGCCTGGATGTACTTGACTGCTCTTTCCAGCGCCTGATCAGGATGGACCCATAGGTCGGGCATGTAACCCACGCCATCATAGTTTGATAAGTCCTCGCCAAGGGATATATTAGTGCCGCATGAGAGGGCAAGTTTAGAATTTGGAAGCATACATCGCCCAACATTTCCCGTGAAAATCGTTCCCTTCGCCCCCTTCCTGTTGCTCTGGCACACCACCTCCCTATGTCACAAAAGCGGCTATAGCCAATCAGCTCAGACGAAGAAGCCAGAGAACAGTCTCCTGCAGGCCTCCGGAATCCCTAGCGAGCCAGGGCGATCATCGCCTGCAAGCCCTGAAAAGCGGTCAAGTAGTCATCAGCGGAAAAAGCCACGGTTTTCGCATCAAGTAGCTTAGAATATGGCATCCTGGACGCATTTTCAGCGAGGCCGGAATCCTTGAACTCAATCTTGAAAGTCACAGGCGAATCGGGTATCCAAGGCCTGGCTGAATCCAGCGACGCAAGGGCTTGCTCTGTCTCTTGCCTGATCAAGGCCTGCGCTCTCTCAGGAGGCAAGCACAATGCAGATTGCCTGGTAATAGCAGTCTTAACGGTGGCAGTCCTAACGTGAGGAAGAAGCTCCTTGGCCTCTCTGCTCACAATATCGTCTCCGCATACCAGGACCACGGGAACTCCAAAATACCCGGCCAGCCCGGCGTTAATGCCGGTCTCTCCTACAATCATGTCATTCACCCAAACATTTGCCACACTGGCGCCGGATATGGTATGACTCAACACGCCCGGGGTTCCCATTCGCGCATGGTAGCCTAAAAAAATGGCAGCTGCACAGTCTTTCCCGATACCTTGCATCATGGAAAGGGGTTTCGGGGACCCTGTGATCAGAGTAGCGAGAGGGTTGATCTTCTCAATGAGAAGGTTAGTCATAGGTCCATGGGAATCGTTGACAACCACGCAAGTGGCGCCTGCATTAAGTGCACCCTCAATGGCCGCGTTTGCTTCGCCGGTCATAAGACTACGAGCACGTTCATAATCCTTACCATCAGGGGAAGTATGCACCCCCGATGCAACAACACCGGATATTCCTTCGATATCGCACGAAATAAAGATCTTCATCTAATTAATCTCTCCCTTTGTTATCGTAGTGCGATATTCGACGTTGCCGTGTGTTCTCCTTTGTGCACCGGAGCAATGCAGACACTGCAACCCTTCGCCCTGTCACCGGGCTCTACGGAATATGATGGAGTAGGCCGGCTTCAACCCATAACATCACAACTGGAGAAGTTCAACGGTCTCATGAACTCATACTTAGAGATACGATACCCTCCGTTCTTTACTAAGAAGCAGCGTCACTGAGAAGATTGCTATGGCAAACCCCAACTGGATCAGAATGCTGCCGTAGATAGGGCGTAGGCTGTCGCCGGTGAACCTCGAAAGCTCGCTGATAGCGTCATTCGCCCGGATGAACCAGTATGACGGCAGGAACTTGGCGACAACCAGCACAGACTTGCTCATGACTGTCTGCGGCACGAATACTCCGCCCAAGAAACTCATGCCCAAGGCAATTACGTTCATCGCTCCCGCTTGCGCGCCATAGCTCTTCACGGAGCTGCCTACCAGAAAACCAATTCCTGCGCATACAACGGCAAAGGCCAAAGTATTGAGGGCATATAACCCCGTCAGCCCGGAGGAAAGCAAACTCTTGCCGTGCAAGATGAAGCTGCCAAGCACAAGTATTCCCCAGCAACCTAAGGCGAACACTCCATGGCCGGCTGCAAGTTGCAACCTCATGCTTCTTTTCGGCAAAGGAGCGCACAGGTTGCGCATGTACAAATCCTTTTCGTTGAAGGCGATCATGATTGAGCTTACGCCTGTCATAATCATGGCGAGTAAAGCATAAGCGCAGTATGCATAGTAGTAAGAATACGGCCCATGCGAACTAGGGAGCCTGCCGAATGATCTCACAGTGACCGGAGTATCAACAGCCAAGTCAGCCATGGCGGCTGCAACCAACTGCGCCTCTTCCTTTTCTCCGCTGTACAGCCTGTGGAGCCTTACAGTGTTGAGAAACTTGTCAATGTTCATGTCAACATAGAAGCTGCTGGTGGAATCAGGCACGATTACCTTCCGGATAGCGCAATCTTCGCCGGACATGAATGCATCTGAAAAGCCCGGTGGAATAATAGCAATGTACTCCACCTTACGATAGAAGAGCGCATCCTGAAGTTTTTCCTCGTCATCCGGATACGACACGAGCCGGCCGGTGCCGGCCAGGTAATCGACTAAACCTTGCGCAAGCTCCGAATCTCCATCCCTGTTAATCACAGCAACAGGGATTTTCGTCGGTTCAAAACTACTAATCGCAGTTTTCGGCGCTATGAAGGAGAAAAGCACCGCAAGCCCCATAAAGACACTGAGACTGATTGCCAAAGATATGGCCGAACCACGCATAACCTTAAAATAGGCCTTAAATACTTGCATATCTCTCCCTCCTAAGCCGCATGAAACTTGCCATACACATCACAGCAGAAATCAGGCACAACATCCCGATGTTAATAACGAAGCGCCTGTGGGTGTCGAACACATAGAGGCTGTAGAATGCATCTGATATCAGAGCCGCCGGGTTGATGTAAGAGAGGACCGGTGCCTTACCGGCTATGATGTCTTTCACGTCAACCCACATCAAACCCGCCAGGAAGCTCATGATCATGCTGGCGCCAATGAGAATCCCTATCTTTGCAGCCTCGCTCCCCCGGATGACCGTACCGATGAAGTTACCGAATGAGACACCTGCGATACATCCTGCGAGACATGTAAGCAGTACGTAGCCTAGCTGGTTTCCGAAGCTAATTCCTAGTACGAACGCCAGGTACGCAAGGAGAATCAGCACCTCGGCAAAACTGACTACAAGGGCTGCTACAGCATCAGCCAGCACCATCTGCAGCTTGTGTGTAGGCGCTACACTGCGCCGCGCTCCCTGGGCGGATAAATCAGCCTGAACGTCAATAGTATTGCGTAACCCCCAAAACGCGCTGTACATGCAAGCCATCGCAATTAAGGCATAGAAGTAAGCAAGCATGGTATCGGGCACTGCATCGGAAAATGACACTTGCTCAGTATGGCTCTTACGATTCTCCAGGTCTCTAATAAGCTGCCGGACAGCCCCTGGGTTCTTCGCAACAATGCCTGTAACTGTTTCGGCTGTATGCGTGTACTGGTCCAGAATCGCCTTGAGTATGCTTTGATTGATTCCCGACTGTTTCACTGTGAGCCCGATCTCATCGCAGACAGTGATTATCCCGGCCACATCGCCTTTCTCAAGCAATCTCTCTGCTTCATTCTCATCAGCCAAAGTCAACTCAAGTATCTGATTTTTGCCTTCCTTGGATAATGACTCCAGCACCTGTCGGAATGCAGCGTTCCCACGATAGGCCTCGTTGTCTACGACGACAGTTTTGACTGGGTTGAACCCCTCCAGCTCTACCGTAAGATGGCCGAAGGCGAAGTAGAAGAATGTCGCTAACAATAAGGGGAAGAGTAGCGTCCAGAAGACTGTCTCCTTATCACGTACCAGGCATTTCAACCGGTAGCCGAATACATGCATAAACATACCTTTCGACCCTCCCCTCAGTCCCTGAGCTGCCTGCCGGTAATCTCAAGGAACACATCGTTTAGAGTTGGCTGCTCTGAGAAGACCCTGTTGAACGAGATATCGTGTGATTTCAAGTAATCAAGCAGGTTTAGGAGGTTATGCTGGCCGCCGTCGTAATTGACTAAGAGACGATCGTCGGAATAGTGTGCCCGCGCCACGTGGGGCAACTGCCGGATCCGGGCCAGGTCATCAGTTTCCAGCATATACATTTCTACGCTGATTGTCTCTCCGTGGTTGATCATGGCTTTAAGCTCTTCCGCCGTGCCTCTGGCCAATGTCTTCCCCTTATCCATGATTACGATACGGCTGCATAGCTGTTCGACCTCTTCCATGTAGTGTGAAGTATATACTACTGTAGCGCCTCCCCGGTTAAGCTCCCGAATCCCCTCGAGAATGCTGTTTCGGCTCTGCGGATCTACTCCAACCGTGGGTTCATCAAGTATTAGCAGCTTCGGCTTGTGGGCTATGCCACACGCAATGTTTAACCTACGCAACAGCCCCCCTGAAAGCTTCTTGGGATAAAACTTGCGGAATTCGCCGAGCCCCACGAAGTCAATGGCCTCTTGAACCAGGCGGCTGCGGGTACCCGGATCCTGAACATACAGTCCACAAAAGTAATCGATGTTCTCATCCACCCGCAGCTCATTGAAGACAGCTACGTTCTGCATGACAATGCCGATATTTCGCTTGCTGTCGTAGGCATCCGGCGTCATAGGCCTTCCGAACACCTCGACAGTGCCTTTGTCGTACTTGAGCAGCGCCAGGATACAATTGATCGAGGTGGTCTTGCCCGACCCGTTAGGCCCAAGCAAGCCCACGATCTCACCCTCT
>JAAYRV010000311.1 GCA_012518595.1 Bacillota bacterium | reverse complement strand
CAGTCAGAAAACGGTTTTGTAGGAATGGGCGCATTGGCCAAGCCGGGCGAAGAAATCCCGGACCTGACAAATGCAGGTGGTCAATGGGTCACCCTGATGCCGGGGGCAGCTTTCTTTGATACTGCCATGTCATTTATCATAATTCGGGGAGGACATATAGACGTCACTGTCCTAGGCGCACTTGAAGTAGATGAAAGAGGGTACTTGGCGAATTACTGGATCCCGGGGAGGGGAGGACCCGGCGTAGGCGGAGGAATGGACCTGGTAGTCGGTGCAAAGCGGGTTATCGTTGCCATGGAACACACGAGAAAGGACGGAAAACCCAAGATTGTGCCCAGGTGCTCATTGCCTATTACAGCTAAACGTATGGTAGATCTTGTCGTCACTGATTTGGCAGTCATTCGTCCAACCCGCGAAGGTCTCATCCTGAGAGAAGTGGCGCCAGGCGTGACTGTAGATGAAGTCTTGGCCAAGACAAGCGCCTGTTTAGTCGTTCCCGATGACGTCGGAGAAATGGTGGCTTAGATATCGCGCTAAGGATTCACTCCATGATTGAAAAACACCACTGGAATACTTCATAAACGATATAAACGATGCTTTAGACCAACCGGACCTCTCTGTCTTTCAACAGAGAGGTCTTTTCATGGTAACAAAAGGGCATGATCTTGGTGAAATTGTAGTATGGACTACAGAAATAGAAATTGGCGGTAATTATAATGATTGTAGAAGTATCATAAGTCAACATAATCAGGCAAAAACATTCATGGGATTGATAATGTAATGAATGAAATCCTTTAGCATCAAGAGTCTGCACACGTAACCGTTAATGAAAGCGTAACACTGCATGTCTCCTGCGCATATTATGCCTTCGAAAGGAGGCATCTTAATATGTCGACTAATGAATTCTGCGAGGCAGTCAGAGCTGCTGTTGCAGATGAACTAGAAGCTGCTCGCATGTATATGAATCTTGCACAGGGTGCACCCCACGTAGCTATTCGTGCCAGGATCATGTGCTTTGCAGCTGAGGAGCGAAGGCATGCGAGGCAGTTGAGTTGTCTATGCCCGGAAATGGAACCGGAAGACGGAATGGATCCTGACGGTTGGGACTGGCCAAGTCAGACTATGGGGGACGATGACTTACTGGAAAGTGCATGGATATCGCAGCCTCCTATGCCGCCCGGATGTCCCGGCGAACCGCAACCTCCTTGCCCGCAGCCGCCGTTCCCTCCGTCTGACAACTTCGCCAGAGGGGTTGCCATGGCAATTGAAGGCGAAGTCCATGCGATAGGCGAATATGCAGAGCTGGCTATGATGGCGCCGAACCCACGAGCTCGCGAGCTGATTCTATGCATTCAGAAGGATGAGATGTATCACAAAATATCCTTTGAGTTTATTCAATCCGTAATCATGTGGAATGGGTACGACGAAAACGACTGAAGAAAATCAACGTATGAGGCATGATAATGCATCATACCAAATAACGAAAGGCGCTCTTTGTTAGGGCGCCTTCTTCCTTCGAATCTTTTCACGGAGCAGCATATCTCAACCGATAGATATGATTTACGGCCTCTTAACTGACCTTCTCAAACGCATCCTTGCCTGCTCCACATACCGGGCAAACCCAGTCATCAGGCAGTTCTTCGAAGGGTGTTCCCGGCTCGATATCATTTTCCGGATCCCCCTCTGCGGGGTCGTATTTATAACCACAAATTGTGCATTCATAGATATCCATGCCATTTCTCCTCTCCGCTTCTTTGATGTAAGTGGGAGCAGACGGAGGTGTGCTCCCCCTCTTAACCTGGTGATAATAAGCATAGGTCATTGGGTCGCCTCGCCTTAAGACCTCTGCGTCAGTTATCTCTCCGACGAAAATACTATGCGTACCTGCATCTACACTCTGAATCACTTTTGCTTCAATAGAGGCCAACACATTCTCTGTCAGATAGGGCAACCCTTTCGGGGTTGTCCGGTAATTCATGCCTCGGAACTTGTCTACATCTCTTCCTGACTTAAAACCAAACTGCCCGATCAGGGAAAGAGGAGTCTCCTGGCTCAAGACGGAAACGGCAAATAGCCCGCTTTTCTCGATGAACTCGTGAGTCAGATTCTTTTTATTGATACTGATGGCAATTGTGGGCGGATCATTGGATATCTGGAAAACCGTGTTGGCAATCTGTCCATTGATCTTCTCGTCGTCTTTGGAAGTAATCACATACAGCCCGTAGCTGATACTGTGCAGCGCCTTTGAATCCATGTTTCCATCCCTCCTATCAAATAGCCTTGGCCAGCCTGGTTCCAATCTCCTTTAGGCCAGCCAGGTCTTCTTTCCCGGGTACATACTGTAAGTTCACTGTCTCCTCAGGCATCTCCCAGCCCATATCCTTAAGAACCGAAGCAACTTCGCGGGCTCCCTGACCTCCCCATCCGTAGGAACCAAATGCAAAACCTGTTCGCTTCTTGGGTCGCAGCCCCTTGATATAAGTAAGAAAGGCAGCCATTGTCGGGAGCATCCCATTGTTGATTGTGGGAGACCCTACCAACACCAGTTTTGCTGTTAGGAGGTGGGGGACAATCTCTGAGATATGGCTTGTCTGTAAAGATTTCATCGTAACAGGAACACCGGATGTCTCAAGTCCCTCCCGGAGAGCCAAGGCCATTTTCCTGGTGGACCCCCACATGGTATCGTAAACGACGAGTGCCTTACGGTCAGTTTCATTACCGGCCCATTTGCGGTATTCCTTGAGCAGTTCGGGAAGATAGGACCGCCAAATAAGACCGTGACTGGGAGCGATCATGTCCAGAGGAAGGGTGTCTACGACATCCAGGGCTTTCATAACCTGAGCCCCGTAAGGGAAAACGATATTGGCATAATAGGAGGCTGCCTCCTCCCGGACGATATCCCAGCCCAGTTCGTCGACAAACCGTTCTGTGCTGGCAATATGCTGGCCAAAGGCATCATTGGACAGGAGCAGTCTCTCCTCAGGGATGTAGGTTACCATATTGTCAGGCCAGTGCACCATAGGAGTCTCGACAAACTTCAGGGTACGAGAACCGATTTTCAGCTCGTCGCCTGTTTTGACGATCATGTATTCCCAGTCCTTTTTATAGTGCATCTCTAAAGCTCTTTTCGCCTTTGATGTGGTAACAATTGTTGCCCTTGGAGCAGCTTCCATAACCCTCGGGACACTCCCGGAGTGATCCATCTCTACGTGGTTGACTAACATGTAATCAATCTTTTCGGGGTCAACAAGGGTGCTGATTCGCTCCAGCATCTCATCTGCCAAGTAATGCTTGACTGTGTCTACAAGGGTGATCTTATCATCGATAATCAGGTAGGAGTTGTAGGTTGATCCGCGGGGTGTAACATATCCGTGAAAGTAGCGGAGATCCCAGTCAATTCCGCCAACCCAGTATACATTAGGTTTCATCTCGATAGGCTTCATAAATACCACCTCTATGCAAATATTTACCCGGCTGTTTTTCATAAATCGTGAAGAATTGCGAAGACACTGACGAGCCTCAAAGGAGTTGCGACAGCACGTGCATGACATAAAAATGGCAGGGGAGACAGGACTTGAACCCGCAGCCTACGGTTTTGGAGACCGCCGCTCTACCAGTTGAGCTACTCCCCTGCATAAGACATATCACTATATTGAACTTTTCAATCAGCAAGTTCTATTATAATTGAACGTCACCGACATTCTAGCAAAGGGTATCACGTTTGTCAACGGTCGGTCCGCCCAAGTGTCGTCGGCCTGTGATAATGTCACCCCGGGCATGTGTGCCAACTGACATGCTAATTGTAGCTGTCAGACCGGATGGCAACTTTGCCCATCTATGAAAGAGCGTATAGAGCCCCCTCACAGAGGCTCCCAGAGAACATGGCTCCGCGGAAGAGCCACCCCTGCTTACTTGAGGGCTTCCACGTGGTTGACTGGCTCGCCTGGAGAGCCAGTCCGAAGAATGAAGGAAATTCAGGTGCCTTAGAGAAATGAGTTATGTTAAACTAATACAGTGATCTCAGTATTGGTCATTTCATGACTTGTATACGAATGGAGGGTTTAGATAAGATGACCACAAGAAAAGTCCCGGCAGGTATTTCCGCAAGACACGTCCATGTTACACAAGAACACCTCGAACTTCTATTCGGACCGGGCCACGAACTCACTCCCATTAAAGATCTGACCCAACCGGGCCAGTTTGCAGCAGATGAGAGAGTTACCCTCGTGGGTCCGAAAGGAGTCATTCAAAGAGTCCGAATTCTCGGCCCTGTTAGGAAGGCAACCCAGGTTGAAATATCCAGAACTGATTGCTATGCCTTAGGGATTAGCGCTCCGGTTCGTGAATCCGGCGACATAAAAGGAACACCGGGCATTGTTATTGTAGGGCCGTACGGTCCTGTCAAAATAGATCAAGGCGTCATTATTGCAAAGAGACATATTCATTTCACGCCTGACGATGCCAAAGAATTCGGCGTTAAGGACGGCCAAAAGGTGATGGTGAAGACAGAAGGGGAAAGACCCCTGGTATTTGATGATGTAGTCGCTCGTGTGAGGGAAGACTTTGCCCTTGATCTACATCTGGATACTG
>JAAYRV010000047.1 GCA_012518595.1 Bacillota bacterium | reverse complement strand
TCTGATGAGCTTAACCATGCCAGCATAATTGACGGTTGCAGGCTCTCCAGAGCTAAAGTAGTCAGGTACGCTCACAACGATGTAGCTGACCTCCGAAAGAAAATCACGGAGAACAAAGATTCCGCCCGCAGAATGCTGGTGGTCACAGACGGCGTATTCAGCATGGACGGCGACATTGCACCTTTACCTGACATCGTGGACGTGGCAGATGAGTATGGCGCAATAGTCATGGTGGATGACGCGCATGGTGAAGGGGTTTTAGGAGACAGTGGAAGGGGTATTGTCAACTATTTCAAGCTTGAGGGCAGGGTCGAGATTGAAGTAGGCACACTATCGAAAGCCTTTGGGGTCATGGGCGGGTACATAACCGGTCCCAGTGTACTGGTGGATTATCTCAAGCAAAAAGGGCGTCCGTTCTTGTTTGGGACAGGACTTACACCTGCAGATACCGCTGCTGCAATTGCAGCTGTAGATGTGCTTACAGAAAGTGATGAGCTTGTCAAGAAACTATGGGATAACGCTGCGTACTTCCAGGAGAAGTTAAAGGATGCAGGGTTTAATACAGGCCACACTGAGACTCCGATAACCCCTGTAATGCTTGGTGATGAGAAAACAGCATCAACTTTCTCGAAGAAGCTGTTTGATAAGGGCGTTTTTGCCCAGTCAATAGCCTATCCCACTGTGCCAAGGGGTAAAGCCAGGATAAGATGTATGCTATCTGCTGCGCACGACAAGAAAGACCTGGATTTCGCGATAGATGCGTTTGTGGCTGTCGCACGAGAGTTAGGTATCTAAGAGGCGCATCCGGCATCTGTCTGGTATGTGAAAGATAAGTATGATATCAAAAGGGCTTCTCCATAGACAGGGGAGCCCCTTTTTTATTGAAGGGGAAACCCTCGATAAAGTCGAATCAATCATGCAGTATGATCTAATATGGCGCTATCGCTTTGGGCAGAGGAGAAATGTCAAGGGGAGTTGACGCCGGATGAAGAAGTTTGAGTATAAGTGTATTTGCATTCTAGGATTTGGTGAAACAACGGGAAGAGTCCTAAGCGAGTATGGACGACAAGGATGGGAGCTTGTATGCGTTTGGGGGATTTAGCATTACTTAAGAAGACCACTGGACTAAAGGGGTTGACATATGCCGAGAATACTAATAACAGGTTTTGAGCCATTTGGCGGTGCAACTGTTAATCCTGCTTCTTTAGCGGTGCAGAAACTGGAAAACATGACCCGAGACAATGTGCAAGTAATAACTCGGGAAATACCGACTGTATTTGATAAGTCACCGAAGGCAGTGCAAGACGCAATTTCAGAACTTTCGCCTGACGCGGTTATCAGTGTGGGACAGGCAGGGGGAACTCCCGGTATCCGCGTGGAAAGAGTGGCGCTTAATCTGAGCGATGCCAGGATTCCTGATAATGAAGGAAACTGTCCCAGCGATTCCCTGATTGTTCCTGCCGGGCCTGTTGCCTATTGGGCTACAATACCCGCACGTGAACTGGTGGACGCAATTACAAAACAGGGTATTCCCGCGTTCATCTCATACAGCGCCGGTACCTTCGTCTGCAACCATGTATTTTACTCAACCTGCCATTTTGTCGCTGTGGAGAATATGCCTATTAAGGTTGGATTCATACACGTTCCGTACCTTCCTTGTCAGGCAGTGGGGAAGGGACAAGCCCCCAGCATGTCCTTAGAGTGCATAGTTACTGCATTGGAAACAGCTGTTGAAGTCGTTGCCGGGTCAATTGTAAGTGACTAATTAGCGTCTCCGATATCTATGATGAAAAGGGATTTCGTGCTTGTTTGTGGAATTCTCAGTAATAAGTAGGTCATCACTGGTTGGAAAGCATGTTTTCTCCGCAGAATCGGAGGGTGAATATGCAGGTCAAATTCACTATGGAGCTAATCTACTTACTCATAGGTATTATGGTCGGGCTTATCCTCGGGATTAACCTGTCGATGCTATACTCCCGGGTGTTTGGTGCTCGCACTGGGGCGGAGAAGAAGCTGAGACTGCAGATCCGGGATTTGGAGATGCGAATCAGGAATAAGGATCGTTATATTAAGGAAGCAATCAAAGCGGCTAAACGTGAAGGAGCAGATTCCGGACAATAAGGCCTAATCAGGGGGGTGTTCTCGTGAGCAGGCTCGTAAAAACAGCTGCCTTTGGAGGTGTGGGGTATCTCGGTGGTCTTCTTCTGGAGCATGGCATTGAGAGTGTCACAGGCCTTGATTTCGTAGATGGACTCTTTGCGGTGGCCGGCTCTGTGCTGGCTGCCATGTACGTAAATCGTGATATGGTAGAAGCCGCGTCCCAAAACATAAAAGCTATGTTTGGGAAAGACCCCATCTATATTACAGAAGGTGAGTGGAAACAGTTTAAGAGAAAGTACCCCAATACTGCTGAGTGGCTTGAGAAGGCCTTGGAAGTGTGAGTGGAGCTCTTGGCACTTGATGGTTTTCTCTTGAAGGCCCTTGTGGGTCTTCTTGCCAAACTAGGCGTGGACGAGTTAAAAAAGAGCGGATGGATGCCTCAGTCGTACTATGTTCGTACCGCTCTTCTTGCCTTGAAGCGTGACGACTTGGATCAAGCTGTCCGGGACTATAACCTGTCGGTAGAGAAGAGAGAACCCGGCGAGAAAGCTAAAGTGGCGTATGAGATAATCACGTGCGCTATTGACATTCGAATTGCCAAAACTGAGGATAAGTTATCTGAACTTCATAGAGCGCTCCATCCTCCCGTGTTTTCAGTTCGGTTCTGGAGGAACCTTCTTGCAGGAAACCGCTCAGCCGCAAATGAAAGACTTCGTAGAGAAGAGCAAGGATGTAGAGAAGCCCTTGAAGTGCTTGGAAGACTGAAGTCACAGCTTAAGAGCGCCTCAGAAGACAAGCAACATTGAGTCTACGCCCCTTTCCTGTCTATGCATTCAGCGGTTCTTCTGTCATATGACCTCCATCAGAAATCCACCACAGCAGGAAAATGCTGCTTAATAATCGAATATGTTAGCGAATAACGGTGATTGCAATCGAACGCTGAACCATGTGTGAAGCGATCCTCCACTTTTAAGCGAGTTATGCGTAGGCGTCAAGTATGAGACAAGTTAATAGAAGTGGAAGAAACATTGGTAATCGCGAATCTGCTTGCCCGTGTTGCGCGGGGCAAGATCCGCTGGAGGCATTGTGGAATGGGGTTATTCGATGAGCTTGCCAAATCTCTCAGTGATACATTTGGCAGGGGTAAGACAGCCGGAGACATTCGACTAAGGCAAGCTAAGGAGAGGGCTAACAAGGGAGACTTCGATTCCGCGATGAGGCTCCTCAGTGAAATTCGGTACACTGCTGAAGGTTACAGTGATACTATTCGCCTCGCCAGAGCAGATGTCTTTCAAAAGCAAGGACGCTATTTGGTCAGTTTAGATTCATATAAAGATGCACTAAGCGCTTTTGAGGCTGAAAACAGACTGCTGGGCAAGTCTTCCGTTTACCCGCTGGCGGAAGTTTGCTGGGAGATTACGCGTGCGGGAAAAACTGATTCCGAAGTCATCAGGTTTCTGAACCGTTTACTGAGTATAGAAGCAGATGCTGCTCATGTGTTCGCAGCCGAGTCATGGGATTTTGCTGCTTGTATTTGCCATTTGGCAATGCTTCTTAAGAAATATAAACGAACTCAATCAGACAATGTAATTGAAAGGGCCTTCAAGATACGCTGCAGCCGCGGTGGACAGTACATAAGAAACGGATCCTTTAAGGAAGCGTTGGTAGAGCTTGAAGCTGCCAAGTATCTCAGGGCAGACGACCCTAGGATGCTCGACGATTTGGCTAAAGTTCAGTTTCGCCTCGGTCAAATCAGCTGCCTTGAAACACTGGAACTCCTGGTGTCAGTGATGCCTGTATCCATTCCTTGCCATATGAAGCTTGCCAGAGCCTTTTTTGCTTTTGAACAGTATGACAAAGTACTGAAAGTAGTTGACAGGGTTCTGGAATGGGAGGCAAATCACATAGATGCGATGCGATTGCGCACCAAGGCGCTTCTTGCGACAGGGTCTACCCGTGAGGCATATTCCTTTCTTGTGACACATGGCACTGCCTCCGAGATTCCGGAGTATCCGCTTCTTTGCCTTGCTACAGGGTTAATAGGACAGCAACCTGTAGACATGCATTTAGCTGAAC
>JAAYRV010000310.1 GCA_012518595.1 Bacillota bacterium | reverse complement strand
TCAGGCGCAAGAGACGAACTATCCTCACAGCACTTGCAATAGCAGTGGGAATAATGTATTTTATCATATTTGACTCGATGTTGTCAGGAGCGGATCGAGACGCAATCAATAACTTGATCAACTTCGAAACCGGCCACCTGGAGATCTCATCTGTATCATCAGATATGCACCCCAAACTCGATGAGTTAATCCCTGACAGTAAGGGGCTCGCCGGGGAAATCGAGAAGCTTCCAAAGGTAGAAGGCGCCACCCCGAGGCTGGTCTTCCCCGCCTCTGTCATCGCAGGATTTGAAGAGCTTCCGGTCTTAGGAATAGGCGCTGACCTTGAAACTGACGAGAAAGTCTTCCTAGTGTCGGAACACGTTACAGACGGAAGATGGCTCATGCCTGAAGAAGACGGACTAGTCGTCGGCGAACGAGTCGCGGATCTCCTAGAGCTCGAGCTGGGGGATATGGTCACCATAAGAACCCAGAGAGTCGACATGGCCTTCCAAGCAATAGATCTTTCGGTCGTGGGGATTGTCTCAACACCGCATCCCGGTATCAACCAAAGACATGTATATCTCCCTCTCGATGTAGCTCAAGAGGCCCTTGGAGCAGACCAAGGCGCAACCACAATCATTCTGCGCACTGAATCTGAGCAAGCGATTCGCGCTGTCTCAGATTCCATCCAAAACTTAGATACTTGGAATCCTTCTTGGACGATTAAACCCTGGTATGAAGCAACGTCATTCCTTGCCATCGGCACGGGGAAGCGGGCTTTTGGCGGAGTTCTCATGGGACTTGTCCTAATCATCGCCACCATCGGTGTGGTAAATTCCATTCTCCTTTCTACACTCGAGCGTGTACGAGAGATCGGACTCCTTAAGGCAATGGGGATGAAAGAGAAGGAAATCGTCAGTCTCTTTGTGTTCGAAGGATGCGGTCTCGGCTTGCTCGGCGGCATTCTAGGCGCGGCTATGGCCACCGCTATCAATGCTTACCTGATCAACACAGGACTCAGTCTTAAGATGTTCATCGGTGAGGCCAACATGGATATCGGATATCCTATAGCTGACCGCATGTTCGGCGTTTGGAATTGGCCTACTGTCTTGTGGGCCATCCTTTTTGGACTTCTGGTTTCACTTGTTGCAAGTTACTTTCCGGCCAGGCGGGCAGCATATCTCGACTCAGTCGAGAGTCTACGTCAGGTATAACAGCTAAAGGGAGGGCTTAATATATGGCTTACCTCATAAAAATGGCCTGGCGCAACCTAGGCCGCCACCGCGGACGTACTATGCTAAGCCTAATTGCTATTATCATGGGGGTCTTCGTCGTAGTAATAGCTAAAGGTGTAATCGATGGTATGGTTGACACCTTTATCACATATAACATTAACCTAAACTCGGGACACCTCCGAATCATCCAACCTGAGTACAAGCTAAAAGAGCAAACTCTTTCCCTTGGATATGCAGTAGGCAATGAAGATACTCCGTATCACTCTATTGTAGAGGACATAAGGAGCATCCCTGATGTCAAGGCAGCTACAGGAAGGATTAGATTCGGCATGCTCCTGGTAGCAGGTGAAGACATCCAAGAGACTGTCCTCGGCATTGGGACTGACTTTGGCGAAGAAGAAAGAATAACTCACTTAAGCAGGTTTCTTGAAGGCAATCAAACAGAAACTCTTCCCCGGGCAGGTCAGCGTGAAATCCTCCTCGGCGATGTCCTCATGGATAAGCTGGGTGTCGGGGTGGGAGACAAAGTTAACGCAGTCTTTTCCACTTCCTTTAGCTCACTGGGGATCGCTACCTTCCGGGTAGTAGGACAGATGTCAAGTGGCCTTAAGTTCCTTGACGAATCAGTAGCCTACATTCCTCTGGACACAGCCATGCATCTTGTGGACATGGACGATTCCGTTACCGAGATTGTTGTGTTCGGCGAGACTCTCTCAAAGTCAGACACGATTAAGGCGGAAATTGAACCGGTTATCAGCACGCTCCCGGGCAATCTGACAGTCGTTCCTTGGAACGAATACAGCGAGTTGATCAGCCTCATGAGTCAAGCGAAAGCTATATATGCAGTAATCTACATCTTAATAGTAATCCTCGCGTCCTTTGTCGTATTTAACACATTACTCATGGTCGTATCTGAGAGAACTCGCGAAATCGGCATGCTTGCAGCCCTTGGACTTACGCCTCAATCAATAAGGCGACTCTTCCTCATAGAGGGGACGATTCTGGCGTTATCAGGCAGCTTCCTCGGGACGCTGCTGGGAGGTGTCTTCAACTTGTGGTTTGGCAGTGTAGGCTTGGATGTCTCCAAGATAACTCAAAATCTCGGCGGCGAGTTTCTGTTGACGCCCCGAATCTATCCTGCGACGGATCTATCCATGCTGATATTCTCCTTTGTGCTGGGAGTCGCGGTAACAATGGTCGCAGTCTACATCCCTGCAAGACAAGCGGGAAAACTCAAACCCACTGAAGCCCTGCGTAGTTTGTGATATGCACTATGCGGCGCCGGCTCTATGATGCGCATCGAGTGTCATGAACTACATGAAACGCGCTGTGCAGTATTGGCCATACGAAGTAAGAAGCGTTGTGCTGTGCAGCATGACAACCTTTAGTCAGAAGGAAGTGGCGATATGAGAAAACCTACGATAATTCGGATTCTTATGGCGGCATCAGTCACGTTCTGCGTGGTAACGGCGCTAACGGGAGCATCCGTGACAGCGCCGATAACAGCACTGATGACAAGAGCACCTAAGTTGTCACAGACAGCCGAGGCATCCGGCAATCCCTCTGTGGCCGAAGTCCCTGCTGCCTCTGAGATTATTAAGAGAATGGAGCAAAATACAGACTTCAAAACCGCTTACTATGAAGCTAGAATGGAGATCACGCAAAGGGAACGCGTTAACACAAAGACTATGAGAGCCTGGGTTGAAGGAAATGACAAGGCTCTCGTCGAGTTCACCAACAAACGCGACTTAGGCACGAGAATTCTGAAGATAGAAGATGACCTGTGGCTGTTCTCACCGACAGCTGAAGAGGAAGTGAGACTCTCCGGCGAAATGCTCAACCAAGGCATGATGGGGAGTGACTTCTCCTATCAAGACGCGCTGGAGAGCGCACAACTC
>JAAYRV010000046.1 GCA_012518595.1 Bacillota bacterium | reverse complement strand
TTCTGGTATCTGCAATGACAGATAATAGAAACCGCTCTGCCTCGGATATACGCCATGTCTTCTCCAAGAATGGGGGTAACCTGGGGGAGACCGGCTGTGTGGCATGGATGTTCCAGAAAAAAGGCCTCATTGTTGTGAACCTGGATGAGATCAGCATGAGTGAAGATGAGTTTGTGGACCTTGCCATAGAATCAGGCGCGGAAGATTATGAGTCTGATGATACGACTATTGAGGTTTATACCGAACCTGAAGACTTTGAGGAAGTCGAAAAATTCTTTGAGTCAAAGGGCATCACTTTTTCCACTGCTGAAGTCACTATGCTCCCACAAAACACAGTCAAAGTAGCAGGAAAAGCTGCTGAACAGGTCTTAAACCTGGTGGAGGCCTTAGAAGATCTTGACGACGTACAGCAAGTCTATGCCAACTTTGACATTCCTGACGAGGAAATGGAAGCTATCGCCCATTGACATCCCCCTCGCCCATTAAACATCAAACATCATTAAGAATGGTAGACGAAGAGTCTTTGCCTGAATCCGGGTAAGAACTGTCATCCGGCGATTTCAGAAGAACATGGCATGCATGCCATGTTCTTCTCATTTGTGCGAATACTATCCTCTACGTAGGGCATTATAGCAAGGGGATTTGGGATTTCGGATGTCCGGATGTTGTTATGGCTGTTGCGGTGAACATATTATGCATTTAGGGCTATACCTCCTATGGGGTCAAATAAGGCGTGCAATCCGAGACCCAAGGGGAGTGATATTATTATGGACCGTAGAAACAAGCTGCTCACTGTTTGTTTAACCCTTATGCTTTTATCTGCCGGTTTGAGCTATGCTTATCTTAGCCTCAAAGCCCCGGGCGACTTGCAGAAAACGGATAAAAATCCTCCTGACCTGCCTAAGCTTGAATATCAAGGCAACGCATCCTCCCGTGAGCTTCAACAGGCAACAATGGAGCTTGGCAATCCGGCCAAGGTTCGCTCTTTTACGGAAATCCTCTATAGAACTGTTTATGAATGTGGCCATGAAGAGGCAGACAGAATACCTGCGCCTGCCGAAATGATAGGGCTCTCCAGGGATGACCTTGCCAGGCAGATAGAACCTTGGGCTGTTGCTGAGTTCTCTGAAAATCTAATAATCTTGTTTCAAAAAAGGCAAGGGATGTCGCCGTCATGTCTCAAGACCATGCATATTGGAGAAAAAGACGGCTGGGTTACGGTATTCTACGGGACCCCGGATAATCGCTGCCGACCAAAAAGCGCAACAAGAATCAGGTCATCAGATCTTCCCCCCGGAGAACTCGACGACTTAAAAGCGGGCATACCTATTTCCGGTGAAGAAGAACTGTTACGCGTCTTAGAGGCACTGGCAAGCTGGACTGATGGGTAACGGATTTTTGTAGACTCATACCACAAAGAAAGGAAAAGATCTGCGGTTTTTGAAGAATTTATGAAGAGACCTATTGACAAGTCCGAATGAGGTCTAGTAATATTATAACAGATTGTTAGCACTCTCCCCTGGTGAGTGCTAAATTTCCACCTAAAGGGGGTATAGTGAGTGGTAAAGCCGTTAGAAGATCGAGTAGTGGTTAAACCCAGTACTGAAGAAGAACGCACTAAGGGCGGAATCGTATTGCCTGACACCGCCAAGGAGCGTCCTCAGGAGGGCGAAGTCATCGCAGTCGGTCCAGGTAAACTGCTGGATAGTGGTGAAAGAGCGCCAATGGACGTTAAACCCGGCGATAAGGTGATCTTTGCCAAGTACGGCGGAACTGAAATAAAAATCGACGGTGAAGAGTACATGATCCTCCGCCAAAGTGACATTCTTGCAATTAAGTAATCCAACAATTGTTGAAGAGGGGGTATACATAGAATGGGCGCTAAACAGCTTGCTTTCAGTGAGGAAGCCAGACGGGCCCTGGAGAGGGGCGTAGACCAGGTAGCCTCTGCTGTGAAGGTTACTCTTGGCCCGCGAGGACGACATGTTGTCCTCGAGCGAAAATTCGGGTCTCCTACTATTACTAAAGACGGCGTAACCGTCGCTAAGGAAATCGAACTTGAGGATCCATATGAAAATATGGGAGCTCAACTCTGCAAAGAAGTCGCATCCAAGACCAACGATGTAACAGGTGACGGCACCACAACTGCGACTGTGCTTGCTCAGGCAATTGTCTCAGAAGGTCTGAAGAATGTTGCAGCAGGCGCAAACCCCATGTTCATAAAGAAGGGTATTGACAAGGCAGTGGCCGCAGCAGTCGAGGAACTCCGGAAAGTTGCCATACCTGTTGAAGGCAAGGAAGACATAGCCAACGTCGCAGCCATATCCGGCAACGATCATGATATCGGCCAAATGATCGCTGAAGCAATGGAGCTTGTGGGCAAAGACGGAGTAATCACAGTTGAAGAATCCAAAGGCATCGAAGTAACTGTCGACAAAGTTGAAGGAATGGAGTTCGACAAAGGCTACATTTCAGCTTACTTCGTAACCAATACCGAGGCAATGGAAGCCGTCCTTGACGATCCTTACATCCTCTTGTATGAGAAAAAGATTACTGCAGTAGCGGATCTTTTACCGCTTCTCGAAAAGATAGCCCGCACAGGCAGGCCTCTTGTCATTGTCGCTGAAGATGTCGAAGGCGAAGCCTTGGCGACTCTCGTAGTCAACAAGATAAGAGGAACACTCCAGGTAGCAGCAGTCAAAGCACCGGGATTCGGTGACAGGAGAAAGGCTATGATGGAGGATATCGCTGTCCTTACAGGTGGGCAATTTGTTTCTGAAGATCTTGGCATAAAACTGGAGAACTTAGACCTCAACTCACTGGGCCAGGCGAAGACAGTGAAGATTGATCGCGAAAGCACTACCATCGTAGAAGGAAACGGAGACGCTGAAAAGATTAAGGGGCGTATCGCACAAATCAAGAAGCAGATTGAAGAGTCAGACTCTGACTATGACCGTGAAAAGCTTCAGGAGCGCCTTGCCAAGCTGGCAGGAGGCGTAGCAATAATCAAAGTCGGAGCTTCAACTGAGACTGAACTCAAAGAGAAGAAGCACCGCGTGGAAGACGCCTTGTCAGCAACTCGTGCAGCAGTAGAAGAAGGAATAATCCCCGGAGGCGGTACCACTTACGTTAACATCGCACCTGCACTTGACAAAGTTGAGGTTGAGGGCGATGAGAAGGTTGGCGTAAAGATTGTAAAGAGAGCGCTTGAGGAGCCCCTCCGTCAAATCGCTAACAACGCAGGCTTGGAAGGGTCAGTTGTCTTAGAGCGCGTCAAGAATCAGAACAAGCCCGGTATCGGCTTTGATGCCGTAACCGAAACTTATGTGGATCTCTTGAAAGCAGGTATAGCCGACCCGGTAAAGGTGGCCAGGTTTGCACTGCAGAACGCAGCAAGCATCGCGTCAATGCTTCTGACAACTGAAGCTCTGATAACTGATGTGCCTAAGGAAGAACCACCAATGCCGCCATATCCTCCAGGAGGCATGGACTACTAAGTCAGGTCACTGGCATCCATAAACAGTCCCGGATCCGCTCCGGGACTGTTTTTTGTCTTACCGTATGTGTCGTATACGCCGTAAGGCCCCTTGGTTTAGCTATGGGGTGTGTCAATCTACAGGCAGCAAGCTTTTGATCTCTTTTCCGTCGACCTGAATGAAGGTTTGAGGGACATCTCCCATTATCAGAACTTCAGTTATGGGAACCTGCGCAACGATATCGTCTGTAGTCACTACCATAGGGACTATAACTTGCATGTGGGCAATGACTTCAAGGTAGATTTTATGACGAATCTGATTTATGCCCGCTTGTTCAAAATCGCTGAGTATTCTTGTGGTAACAGTACCTATAGGCGTTATTGAAATGACAATTCTCGGACCCACGTTTGCAAGAACATGAGTCCCCAGGATCTGACCCAGAGGGATTCTAATCTTCGTGTCGCTGATTTTGTTCAGGTATTCTTGTACTCTAAGGGTCACTTTTGAAGTCAGCCTGTCAATCTCCCCTGTGTTCGGCTGGACAAGCACAACCTTTCCTGCGCTGTCAGGACGAAGCGCATAAAGATCTTCCCATCTTATGCCTTCCGCAATTTCCAACGCAACTGCGGAAGTCACTGCTTCTGTTGCAAGCACCCTGGCTTTGGCTGTAGCTAACTGATCAAGGGTAGGCCTGAGACGCCAGTCTATTATTGCAAAAATCATTATTCCTAAGAGTGACAGCAAGAAGAGCCGACCGAAGAATACCCCCCACCTCCGGGGTTTTGAAGCTGTTTGGGACCAATTGGATTGTTCGGGATTTGTCCTCCGGTGAGTGAAACCTCGAGATCTGGCATGAAATATGGGATCCCTTTTCCGCTTGCTGAAATATCTCGGGCGTCTACTGACGCTAACCCCCCAAGTCCTGGGCATCCGTCTCGTTCCATGGAGCAGCCTGGTAAGCCAACGACCAAACTCTACCCACCAGGGGCGTGGGAAGAGGCCCCTGGACCACCGGTAATATCCGGCCATTTCTCCATAGCCTCCTGCCCCTACATTCGTTATCTTCGCACAGCGCCATTTCGCATTAGATCATATTCATCGGAAACCAAGAAAAGAAAGGCCTTATTAACTTACTTGGATTCTGGCAAATCTGCGCTTACCGACTTTCAAGATCATGCCGGAGCGCACAGCGAGCTCCTCATTGGAATCCAGCAGTTTTTCACCGTCAACAGTTACCGCGCCTTGCTCGATCAACCTGCGCGCTTCACTGTTACTGCCTGCAAGACCCGCCGCTACCAGGAGCTTAGGACACCATATTTTACCTTCCACAAGATTCCCCTTGGAAACCACTATGTCAGGAATATCCTCAGGAAGGCCTCCTTCGCGGAAAACAGTATCAAATTCCGCTTCGGCTTCAAGGGCAGCCTCATGGCAGTGGTAGAGCGCCACAATCTCTCTGGCAAGCCTCCTTTTGGCGTCACGGGGGTGTAGTTCGCCGGAAGTGAGCGCTTTACCGATAGATACGATTTCATCCTCGGGAAGCTTAGTCGCGAGTTCATAGTAGGTCATCATCACTTCATCCGGTATGGACATAACCTTACCATAGCTTTCTTTGGGATCCTCTGTTACACCTATATAGTTGCCCAGGCTTTTGCTCATTTTCTTTACGCCGTCAAGCCCCACAAGTATGGGCATGAGTATTGCAACCTGGGGTTCTTGGTTGAATTCTCGCTGGAGTGTCCTGCCGAACAGTATGTTAAACTTCTGATCAGTACCCCCGAGCTCTATATCTATGTCCAGGGCAATTGAGTCGTAGGCCTGCATAAAAGGGTAGAAAAACTCATGAATGTAGATAGGTCTTTCTTCATGGAATCTATCGCGGAACTCTTCTCTCTCAAGCATCCTTGCTACCGTATACTTGGAAGCTAAGTTGATTACATCTTCAAAAGTGAGCTTTGAAAGCCATTCCCCATTAAACACAGTATGGGTATGGGCAGGGTCTAATATCTTGAATGCCTGTTCCTCATAGGTTTTGGCGTTTACCATTATCTTCTCCATTGAAAGCTCCGGTCTGGTTTCGGATCTGCCGGAAGGGTCTCCGATACGGCCGGTGAAATCCCCTACCACTAAGAACACTTCGTGACCCAGCTCCTGGAACTCACGCATTTTTCTAAGGACCACCGCATGTCCCAAATGAATATCAGGAGCGGAAGGGTCTAATCCCAACTTAACCCGAAGAGGCTTCCCGGTTTTTATCGATTGCTCCAGTTTGCTTTCCAGGTCCTCTTCAGAAATTATCTCAGCGCATCCTCTTCTGAGGATGTCCATTTGCTCCTTGACTTGCAATTCCTCCGCCTCCCAATATTACATCTCTTCTGCGGCCACTGCAGCCGGCCGGGAATTTCCACAACTAAACACCCGTTTGCGGTTTTAGCCGTTTTCCCCGACTGCGACAGCTTGCTCCTTAACTGTCACTTCTTCCACCTCACAGTGTTGCGTATCTTCTACGGTTACGTCCAGTTGTTGGCGAGGAATATCCGCAGGCGATTCCTGCCGTTATTCTTGACTGTGACAGCTCGTCGCAAGATTAGGTTCAGTTTAGCATACGCCGGCTTGTAACGTCAACGATTCCGTCGCCATTCTGTCTTTTATCCTTGACTTCAGCCGGTTTTGTGCTAGGATTAAAATTGTGGCTTGTTTAAGCAAAAGAATACACGTTATCTCCGAATTCCTCACCAGGAAACGGGGGATCCCTTAATTGGGGTGAATCCTGAATACCAGATCAGGTAGGGCAACTTGGGTGCCCGAACCCGTCAGCTAACCCCGTAGGAGTGGTCCAAGCGTTGTGTCTTAGCCCTAGTGGGACTTTGCCTGCGCTTTTTTGTTGGCAACGTTCGCCTCGGGACTACTTGGCGCCACTACCATAGACGAGGTGAGTTTCTTGAGATCCTGGTGGGAGCGTGTGAAGGGTGACGTGATCGGAGGAGCTACCGCAGCAGTTGTAGCCCTTCCCCTGGCTTTAGCCTTTGGAATTGCAAGCGGGGCGGGAGCTGTAGCGGGTTTATATGCTTCAATTTTCGGCGGTCTGACAGCAGCCGTGTTTGGCGGTTGTGGTGTGCAGATCACCGGGCCTACCGGCGCAATGACAGCGGTTTTGGTTAGTATTGTCAGCAAGCATGGAGTAGGCGGTATGCTCTTGGCCGGTGCTTTGGCCGGCCTGATGCAAGTCGCCCTGGGTCTTCTACGGCTGGGCAAGTTTGTCAAGTTTCTTCCCCAACCTGTAATCGCAGGCTTCACTAATGGCGTTTCCATCCTGTTTTTCATGACGGCGATTGGCGATGCGCTGGCAACACCCTCCATCACCTTAGTTACTACCTTAGCGATTCTTCTTGCATTGCGGTTTTTCAAACAAGTACCTGAATCACTTTTCGGACTCATAGCAGGTCTACTAATGAATGAGCTCATTGTACATACCCCCCATGTGGTGGGAGCTCTACCTTTTAGCATACCCCGGCCTCAACTGGCGCTCATGCCTTTCGCGGATGTCGGTCCGTTAATCAGACCGGCTATCACAATTTGCCTCTTAGGAAGTATCTCCGCGCTATTATCAGCCGAGGTTACCGATGGAATGATAGGTGCCGAACACAATAGCAACCAAGAGCTGATCGGCCAGGGTCTGGGGAATCTGGTTTCTTCCTTCATCGGCGGAGTCCCCGTCTCCGGAGCTGTCGCCCGCTCAGGAGTAAACGTCTATAGCGGAGGACGCACTCGTCTTTCCAGCATTCTACATGCCGTGTTTTTACTGCTCATCGTCTTGGTTCTGGGGCCTGTTGCTAAACGTATACCATTAGCTTCGTTGGCAGCTATCCTCATGGTGGCTTCAGTGCGCACAGCCGATTGGCAAAGCCTGAAGCTCATGCCCCGAGCCCGCTGGAGCTATGGGGTAATTATGACCACAACTACCATACTGACGGTGGTACGGGATCTCACGATTGCCGTGGCAGTCGGGGTAGGTTTAGCTGCGATTGCGGTCATTGTCGAGCTGGCTTCCTCACCCGGTGGTAGTGAGGTAACCCATAAGGAGAGTTCTTCCGTTCCTGACATGTTAGTTCACCCTGATGTCCAAGTGGTAACTTTCAATGGTCCTTTGTTTTTTGTCGGAACGGAAAACTTGAGAAATCAGATGAAGGAGATTTCCACTAAACCCTTTTTGGTCTTGGATTTTTCTGACGTACCTGCCATGGACGAAACCGGCGCCTTGGCTCTTAGGGATTTAGCCCGGAGACTTCAAAAAGAAGGTAAAACCCTTTACATAGGCGGGCTCAAGAAGAAGCCTTTGCACATGTTTACAAGAATGGGCCTGATGAGTGACTTTGGTGGCAGGGTATGTCCGGAACTGGAAAGCACTTTGCGTAAGGCTTCCCGGGACGCGGCACAAACGTCAGCCTCTTAATCGCATTTGTGTGTTTACCGTGATTAGTTCTTGTGGGTAGTGTTGTTATCGCAATTGAGCAAAACCCTGTGGGAAACAGATCCTTTTGATAGTGGACAGGAGGGATAATTGTGCGCAAGAGATCTCTTCTCTTATGCGCTTTGTTAGTGGCATTTTGGTTGGCGGTCTCCGCAGAAGTGGACATGCAGCATCTTCTGGTCGGAGCTGTCTTGGCAATCTTGACTGTTTGGTTCTGGCAGGATCTTGGCCCGAGGCTGCCCCGCTTGCTTTCTGCAGGAGAACTGCTTCTCTTAGGTCACTGCCTCTTGACTCTCGTTCGTTTCATAATTCAATCGAATATCGCTGTTGCCAAGACAATCTTGCTGTCGAGTCCTCCGGTGGGGCCGGTATTCGCAGTCATGCGGCCTCCCATTGAAAGCAACTGGGGGAGGGTGCTTTTGGCTAACTGCATAACCATCACGCCGGGTACTGTCACTGTGGACATCGATCCCAAAACCGGTCAGTTCATCGTCCATGTGCTGACAGGTGAGGCAGCAGCCGAATTATTTAATTGGCAAATCATCCGTGAAATAAGCCACTTGGAATCTTGGAAACGGAGGAGGACAGAGCATGCTATGGCTACTGGTAGGTCTCATGATACTGATTCTTTTCGTGCTCTTACGGGCGATCATCGGTCCGACAGTCATTGATCGGCTGCTTTCTATTAATGCTATCAGCAGTAAGGTCAGTGTAATCATTTTACTGCTGGCATTCATGAGAGGCGATTATGGATTTATCGATGTGGCTTTTGTCTTTGTATTGTGTGGATTTGTGGGAGGGCTTTGGATACTACGAGTGATGACTCCAGGTGATTGGCAGCTCAAGCTCCCGGGTTTAGGTGGATTTGAAGGCGAAGAAGAGGAGGCTGCGTCTTGTGATTAGATTGATTAGATTCTTAGCAAACCTCTGTTTTGCCGGATCTTTTTTGGCGTTTGCGCTCGGTACCTTAGGATTATTTCGCTTGCCGGATCCATATACTCGCCTGCATGGGGTAGGTATGGGGGACACATTGGGCGTGGGGTTGGCAGGGTTAGGCCTTTTCTTGCTCAGTCCTACTTGGGCGCTACGTATTAAACTAGTAATTGTCCTCGTTTTGTTTTGGACAATTAATCCAACCATGACTCATCTGGTAGCTAAAGCCGGACTGATTCATGGAGTGTATCCTGTGGAAGGCACGAAAGTGATCAAGGAGTGAAGATAGGCATATGGGCTTTACGGCTGTTGATTACGGAACCATGGTAATGCTCCTTATCCTGGTGGTGGCATCTTTGGCTATGTACTTCATTAAAGATTTATTGCATGCTGTCATTGTTTACGGCGCCTATACCCTGATTATGGCTTTAGTCTGGCTGCAAATGAACACCCCTGATATTGCCATTACTGAAGCAGCCGCAGGAATCGCCATGACTGTTCTAATGATGGTAGTCATTTCTCGCACCGCCCGAAAGGAGGACTAACGGTGAAATTGCGAACTCTGCCAATACTCTTCATTCTTTTGCTGGCTGCCTATGTAGTCCTTGTCGCTGTAGCCGAGTTGCCTCCTTACGGCATGTCCGGGAATCCCGTCCAGAACCAAGTATCCGAGGGCTATATTGAAAACGCATGGGAAGAGACGGGAGTCCTCAACATGATTACTGCAATTGTTCTCGACTACCGGGCTTACGATACCATGTTCGAGACTATCGTGCTGTTTACAGCCGTACTCGCAGTGATCATCACCCTGAAAACCACGGAAAAGGAGGGTGGCGGGAAGTGAGAGACTTCATCCTGAAACGGGTAGCCGCATTGCTTCTGCCTTTCATTCAGATGTACGGATTATATGTAATTCTTCACGGACATGTCTCTCCGGGGGGCTCCTTCGCCGGAGGTATCGTGGTGGGACTGGCCTTTATCGCCTTTACCACCATCTATGGCCTGGAAAGGGGCAGAGCCAAAGTGCCGGAAAAGGTCACCACTCTGGTAGAAAGCTATGGCACACTCTGGTACGGCATGATGGGTATGGTTGGCGTTTTCAAGGGAGCTCCTTTTCTGGCCAACAAGATGGCAGGAATTGATTTGGGAGAACTGGGAGCATTGTCTTCCGGGGGGTTGATCGGACTCATCGGCCTTGGTGTCGGCATAAGGGTTGCCAGCACTATGATTACTTTGTTCTTTACGATGATGGAGGAAGAGCCATGAAAACACTACTGGATAGCCTAATGGTCAATTACCCTTACTTTGCAGCCATGATTCTTTTCATTATCGGAGCTTTCACCGTGCTGACCCGCTCGAACTTGTTCAAGAAGTTAATCGGAATTAACATCATGGAAAGCGCAATTTTCCTGATGTTTATCGCAGCAGGCAACATTCGCGGCGGCGCAGTGCCCATACTCGATAAAGCCAATCCGAAAGCCTTGTATATCAACCCACTGCCATCAGCTTTAATGTTAACCGGTATTGTAGTCAGTGTCAGTGTGACCGCATTCGCTCTGGCACTTATTATTAAGCTATATCAATTTTACGGCACAACTGATGCCCGTCGCATAGCAGAGCTGAAAAAAGAGGTGGCAAGCAGATGACGGCAACAATCAAATCTAACTTACCGGTGTTTGTTGTCATTATGCCCCTATTTGTTGCCTTTGTTTTGCCGACTTTCGCCCGGCGGATCCGGTTGGTGGAGGGCCTGGTGACAGCCACTACGGCTCTGGGTTTCTTGGGGGCGGGCTATTTGGCATCGCTCATCCTCATTCAGAACGGCAATCCCATTAATTACAGCTTGGGAGGTTGGTCGGCCCCATGGGGCATAGAAATTCAGGTGAGCAACTTAAGTTGCTTCTTCCTACTTATGGTGGCCGGCGTCAGTCTGCCGATAGCCCTCTTTGCCGCTGACAACATGACCCATGAAGTAGGGGGCCCCCAACAGACTACCCGGTTCTACGCGCTTTATCTCTTGCTTGGCGGCGCATTGGCAGGTATGGCTGTGACCTCGGATCTTTTCAACGTCTTTGTCTTGGTGGAAGTTGCAACCTTGAGCTGCTGCGGTCTTGTAAGCTCCTCGAATCATCCTTGGGCATCCGAAGCCGCTTTCAATTATCTGATCCTGGCGACACTGGGCTCTGCTCTCATCCTCGGCGGTATCGGCTTTTTGTACATTATCACCGGGCACTTGAATATGGAATTTGCCTCTCACGAGCTCAATCGCGTTTGGCAGGGCTATCCTCATGTGGTGTGGATAGCAGCCAGTTTTCTCTTGGTGGGATTTGGTGTAAAATCCGCCCTTTTTCCTCTGCACGTCTGGCTGCCTGACGCTCACTCCGCAGCTCCGTCACCTGCAAGTGCAATCTTGTCCGGTCTCGCAGTCAAAGGGTATGCAATTTGCCTCATAAAGGTCTTATACAACGTATTCGGTATTGCTTTGATACAGGACTTCGGCATACACAGGATACTGACACTTTTGGGTATGATCGCAATAATTGCCGGATCCGTATTTGCATTGACTCAAGACAAGCTCAAACGCAGGTTAGCGTTTTCCACTGTTGCACAGGTAGGGTACATCTTCTTAGGATTAGGTCTTGCAAATTCCCAGAGCCTTACCGGCATGCTGTTTCACATGGCCAGCCATGCCGTGATCAAGTCCGGCTTATTTCTGGCAGCAGGAGCGATAATCGCGACTACGGGCAAAAACCGAATCAGTGAAATGGCCGGTGTCGGCAGAAAGATGCCTATAACCATGGCGGTTTTCACCATCTGTAGCGTAAGTCTCGTTGGTATACCGCTCTTTTCCGGTTTCGTTGGCAAATGGCATCTTTTACTCGGAAGCCTGGAAGCAGGGAACCGCCTTGCTCAAGCAGTGATCATCGTAGGAAGCGTACTTTGTGCAGCTTACCTTTTTCCAATTATTCGAGTTGCCTATTTTGAGCCTACACCTGTGGCAGATTGCAGGGATCCTGGTTTGCCGCAGATGATTGCGCTGATTATGTTAGCCGCCTGGGTGATAATCCTAGGTGTGGTACCAGGGCCTTTTCTGGAACTGGCTAAAAGAGCGGCGATTGATCTCTTGGTAATGAAGTAAATGAAGTAGGGTGTGCGAGGAGGATTTGGCGCATGACTGATTTAGTTCTGGCTCTCGCAAGCGGGGCAGCAGGTGGAATACTCATAGCTTTGATGCCCCGGGCAGGTGACCGCCTGCGCAATATAGTCGCATTAATATTTTCTGCAGCCGGCACACTTTTCAGTTGGCGAGTGGCCGGGGCGGTATTTGCCGGCCGGACCATAAGGATATCCGGTGAAATCGCAGGATTGGCTTGGAGCCTGCATCCGGATCCCTTAGGAGCGGTCTTTGGGCTGATTGTTTCGACCTTGTGGCTCTTTGCAGGGGTCTATTCTTTTGGATATATGGCAGAAGAGCAAAAACAGCGAACTTATTATACCTATTTCCTTTTGGCTTTCAGTGTGACGCTGGGGGTGGCTTTTTCCGGAAACCTATTGGCTCTGTATTTATTCTATGAGCTGCTCACCTTTGCCACATATCCCCTGGTCATCCATGAACGAAACAGCGAAGCCATGAAAGCCGGCTCCAAATACATTATCTACAGCTTGTCCGGCGCAGGGGCTATCTTGATAGCAATAATCATCGTTTACAGCTGGACAGGCAACCTGGATTTTACAGGCGGGCCTCTGTTGGCCGACTGTGGCCTCAGGCCGGGATTAGGCTGGGTGCTGGCTTTATTTGTGGCCGGGTTCGGAGTAAAAGCAGCCATAATGCCTCTGCATCGCTGGTTGCCGGCAGCCATGTGCGCCCCCACTCCCGTAAGCGCTCTCTTACATGCTGTAGCAGTGGTTTATTCCGGTGTCTATGGGATTGTCAGGGTAGTATATTCCGTGTTCGGACATGAGCTGGCAGGACAACTACATCTCAGTCACATCCTCCCCTGGGTCGCTGCGTTCACCATTTTGGTAGGGGTCATAATTGCCACTCAGCAGGATGTCCTAAAGCGGCGGCTGGCTTATCATACCGTCAGCCAGCTCTCATATATTCTTCTGGGCGCTTTTACGCTACATCCTTGGGGATTAGCGGGAGCTATTTGCCATATGATTAGTTACTCCACTCTTAAAGTCACGCTTTTCTTTGGCGCAGGGATCATTGCCAAAGGAACCGGCAAGGTAAGAGTCAGCGAGATGAGCGGGGTAGGCTGGCAGTTGCCCCGGACTATGGCAGCATTTGGTATAGCCAGTCTCGGGATGATAGGAATGCTGCCTCTTAATACCTTTTGGAGTAAGTATTACTTGATGAGAGGCAGTGTAGCTATGGGGAAATGGCAGTTGGCCTTAGTCTTGATCGCCAGCGGCCTAATCAATGCTTTTTGCTTCATCCCCACTGTGGTAGCTGCATTTGCCGAAAAAGGAGAGCAGCCTGTCCTTGAAAAGGGAAGCGCGATGGGTCTTATGTTAGCCCCCACGCTACTCTTGGCAGGGATTGCGCTCTTGATAGGGCTTTGGCCGGGACTGGTTTGGCCCGGAGTTGACGCTGTTGTAAACTGGTTTTTCTGAAGTAAGGAGGTTAAGTCATATGCTGCTCGTACTCCTTCCGATTATCCCTCTCTTAGGGGCTTTCGCCTTGGTTGGGACAAGGCGCACAAGGGGTAAGAGTATCAATATTCCCTTTGTCGTTAGCTCTCTTACTCTTTTTTTAGGGCAGCGGGTGTTAAGAGACGTGCTTGGGGGCAACCCGTTAACCTATAGATTGCCTGTTTCCGGTCCATATGTCCCAACTTTTCGCGCTGATGCCCTATCTGCCATATTTGTGCTTTTGGCTGCATTTCTTTGGTGGGTAGTTTCCATATATTCTCCCGAGTATATGAAACAAGAAGGCAGAGCCCGAAGCTTTGACATCTCCACGCTTTTGACGCTGTCTGCGGTCTTAGGAGTGTTTCTGGCCGGGGACCTTTTTACTTTGCTCCTTTTCTTTGAGTTAATGACCATAACTTCGTTTTTTTGGGTCGTCCATCGGCGAGATGAACACGCGATTCGGGCCGGGTATTTCTATCTGTTCTTTAGCATTGCCGGAGGACTTCTCCTAGCCCTGGGGATTGTGCTGATTGGAATAGCTACCTCTGGTTTGCCTGCCATCGGCGTTGGCCCGGTAACCCCCCTCAAGCCCCAGGCCTTTTCATGGGGCGTGGCAGTGATCGTAGCCGGATTCGGAATCAAGGCAGGTATGGCGCCTTTACATCTTTGGCTGCCTCATGCACACTCAGTAGCGCCAACCCCCGCCAGTACCCTTCTGTCCGGGCTCTTAATCAAGGTAGGCGCCTATGGTCTGATTCGCACAGGTGAGATCGCAGGTTGGGGTTTAGAGTTCGCATCTGCGGCACCATGGTTAGGACCTGTCCTGACTGCCCTGGGCACCTGCACAATGCTGGTAGGGGTACTTGCCGCTCTATTGCAAAGTGATGCCAAGCGGCTTTTGGCTTATCACAGTGTAAGCCAGATGGGTTATATCATCCTAGGGTTGGGTATCGGCCTTTCCTTGGGGAAAGCAGGCAGTCTGGGTCTTCTGGGAAGCATTTACCATATTGTCAACCATGCTTTGTTCAAAGCAGCCTTATTCTTGGGTGTCGGTGTCATCTACATTCGCACCGGCGAGACTGATTTGTATAATCTGGGCGGGCTGTGGCGCAGGTTCCCGGTTACTGCAATCCTAATGTTTTTGGCGGTCTTAGGTATTGCCGGCGCACCTGGGCTCAATGGGTATGCCAGCAAGACTCTGCTCCACCATGCAGTGAGTGGAGCTGCTCAAACAGGTGCGCCTTTGATGGTTTGGGCAGAAAGGTTATTCTTATTGGTAGGGGTAGGCACAGCAGCTTCCTTTGCCAAGCTCTTCTATCTTATTTTCTTGGGCAAACCCACGGAGATTGAGATCTCAGGCGAAACATCTCAGAAATTCCACATATCTATGGCTGTACTTGCCGTGGTAATGGTAGGCATTGGGCTCCGGCCGGAGCTTTTCCCCAAAGCCTTAGCAGTACCGGCAGCTCAAGGCTTGGGCATGGAGACTGCTTTTGCCGGCATAGCAGATCTTTCCTTCTGGAATACCGGTGATGTCGCAGGTATGATAATCACTTTGGGTCTTGGCATATTAGTATGCTATGCCGGACTTGCCACCGGAGCATTTCACTGGACGCCTCCTGGCTTCTTGACTTTGGAGGGTTTAGGAGCAATTGTCTGCCATAGCCTGGCTGCTGTCATCCGGACAGGAGAAGAGTCCTATCACTTGGCAATCGCGAGTATTTCCGAAATTGGCAGGACAATCAGATCGCGCCTACTATCAGCCTGCCACAGGCTGGATCATTCCAGGGACGGTGCTATCGGTAAGATTGCTTTGGCAGGTATTAGCGCTGATGCAGCAATTTTACTGGTAACCTTGGCTATTCTGATTGTGTGCTGTACATACTTCGATCTTGGCTTAGCCGGCCTGCGGCTACCTACATCTTTGCCCTCATGGATGAAGATATCTTTTTACCGATAGTAAGCGGCGCCTTGCGGATTATCCTTGAGACATAGGAATAACAGGTGAACTTCTGCCCACCGGAACTTGACTCAGATCACAGCAGCACCACTGTGTTGACGCAAACATGGACCACTGTGTTATAATTAACTCTAATAGTTGGGTAGACAGCTCAAAAGGAAACGCTAAACTTGAAAGAGAGGCATCGCAGATGTCGAAAGGTAGTGGCCGTATTCTGTCCATCCTGGCTATCGGGCTTATCTTCTTGCTGTGCATCGGATCCGGAGTCCTAATCGGTGTGATCTCAGCAGCGCTAAAGAGTATGCCCGCGCTGGAAGATTTCGAGTACAGGCCGATTGAAGCCACTAGAATATATGACGTAAATAACAAACTCATTTCCCGACTATACATTGAGAATCGAGTATGGGTACCCCTCTCTGAAATCCCGAAAGAGTTGCAAGATGCAGTCATTGCAGTTGAAGATTGGAAATTCCGTGATCATCACGGTGTGGACTTTATGGGGATAATCAGGGCTGCCCTCGTAGATATCCGTGAAGGAAAAATCGTACAAGGCGGAAGCACTATCACCCAGCAACTTGCAAAGAATGCCTTCCTTACCCATGAAAGAACATGGACAAGAAAACTTCAAGAACTGCTGTACGCTATCCAATTGGAACGTACTTATACAAAAGACCAAATCCTCGAACTATATCTGAACGAAGTCTATTTCTTTCCCGGTCAAGCAGTCTACGGAGTGGAAGCTGCATCTCAAGGATATTTCGGCAAAAGCGTTCGCTACCTGAACCTGCCTGAATCAGCGCTTCTCGGGGGTATTCTACGCAATGCATACATCTACTCGCCGACACAACACCCGGAATCCGCCAAGACGCGCCGGTCGGTTGTGCTAAAACGTATGGCGCTTCTCGGATACATATCAGAAGATGAAGCCCAATCTGCCATGGAAGCCCCTCTTGGTGTAATCGAGCCCAGGCCTTCTAAGCAAATAGCGCCCTATTTTGTTGATTATATCCGGGATTACCTGGTATCAAAGTATGGGCATGAGACAGTATACAAAGGTGGCCTAAAGGTTTACACAACTCTCGACCTTAGGCTTCAGAATCTGGCCAACCAGATACTCCTTTCCAACCTGCCTGATGGAGGTAAGGATTCAAAAGGACTTACCCAGCCCCAAGCAGCCATGGTAGTTCTGGATACGCGGGAAGGCTATATCAGGGCAATGGTAGGCGGTAGAGGTGAGGATGAGTTTAACAGAGCTGTTATGTCCTATAGACAGCCGGGCTCCGCTTTTAAGCCTTTTGTGTATACTGCTGCACTCCAAGCCGGCTATACTCCTGCAACTATACTGGATGATTCACCTGTGGAGTATGTCATCCCCGGACAAGCCGAACCGTGGGCGCCGGTAAACAACGATAAGAAGTTTCGCGGCCCGGTGACCGCTCGTCAAGCCCTTGAAGATTCCATTAATGTCCCGTCTGTGAAGCTCTTGGATCAAATCGGAACATCCAATGCAATCAAGATGGCAAAATCCTTGGGGATAACGAGTCTCGTGGAATCAGGACGCCTTAATGACATGAATCTCTCTCTTGTGCTTGGAGGACTGACCCGTGGTGTAACTCCTTTGGAGATGGCGACAGCCTATGCTGTTTTCGCTAATCAGGGCATTAAGGCTGAACCTGTAGCGATACTCAGAGTCGAAGACGCAAACGGCAATGTGCTGGAACGAAATACTCCCAAGAGACAGGTGGCGCTGGACGAACAGACTGCTTACGTAGTCACTGATATGCTTCGAGGAGTCATTACACGGGGGACAGGGAAGTCAGCGAATATAGGCAGACCGGCAGCAGGAAAGACAGGCACAACTACGGAATATACAAACGCCTGGTTTGTGGGGTTCACTCCTGAACTTGTAACCTGCATCTGGATAGGCAATGATGTTCAGCAAAAGCCCATGATTTACGGGGGGACCAGAATCGGAAGCGGTAAAGCAGCAGCAATCTGGGGAGCATATATGAAAGAAGCCCTCAAAGACATGCCCGTAAGTGAATTCCCTGTGCCAAGCGGTGTTGTTTTCTCCAAGATCTGCACCGAATCAGGTATGCTCGCAGGTGAATCATGTCCTAACACAACAACGGAAGTTTTCGTTGAAGGTACTGAACCCAGGCAGCTCTGCTATTTACACACGCGAATCCAAGAGGTGGATGTCTGCGCTGAATCAGGACAGCTTGCAGGCAGATATTGCCCTCCTGATCAAGTTGAAAGGCGCAGGTACTTGGCGTCTAACGGCCTTAGGATCCTCCATGACGGGACGATTGCGCAAGGGCAGTCAATTCCACGGGTAACATGTCAAGTGCATACCTGGTGGACAACGGATTCCCATAGCGCCCGTTCACAAGAATCTTTGGAGCCTGAAGACTCATCGTTTTCATACGAAGATAACCCCAACTAAGTAGATCACCACCATAAGTGGTCGCCGGTTCCAGAAAGTGTACGTACTGTACAGGGTGGCCCCGCAAGGTATGTACGTTTTCTAAGGCCGGTGTTGCACTCGGGGACTGCATACCTGCTACATTCCACGCACTGAGACTATGGTTACTCCGTCACCGCCTTCAGACAGTCCTCCGGGCAAGGCTGCGTCTACATGAGAATGTTCCTTCAAAAACTTACGCACTGCTTGCTTCAGAGCGCCTGTCCCCTTGCCGTGAATAATCGTTACCCTTGATAATCCCGCAAGACAAGCATCGTCTAAGTACTTATCCACTTCAGCTATGGCTTCGTCCACGGTATGCCCGCGTACATCCAGCTCTGTAGAAACAACCAGGGCTTTTTCCCGGGTAATCGGTGAAAGATAGACTTGTCCTTTATGAGAAGGCTTCTTTGGAGAATCGTCGCCGTCTTCCTGTACGAACAAATCTTCAACCGGCACAAGAACTTTCATACTGCCTACCTGAACTTCTACATCATCACCTTCACCTGATACCCAATTAACTTGCCCTATTTGACCCAGTCTCCCCACAAAAACCTCAACGCCTGCCTCCGCTTCATAAGGCTTCAAAGGTCTCAGGCTGTCTGTCGCTACCCCTGCCATGTCTCTACCGGGTAATTCCTCTTCGATGGAAAGCGCTCTGTCAGATACGTCCTTCAGAGCCTCCCTGGCCTTTCGCGCTTCGTCATCAATGACACTCCTTTGCAGCCGGGATCCTTCGCGCAGACGTTTGATGATTACTGCTATGTCACCTCTTGCCTGCGCTAACATGCTGTCAGCCTCATCCTTTGCCTTTCTTAAGACCTCAAGTCTCTTCTCTTCAATCTGTTTGATTGCACTTTCTTGTTGTTGTCTCAGTCTTTCCGCATCTTCCCTGGCCCTCTCAGCTTCCGCTCTTTGCGATTCCAGATCCCGCATGGTTCGCTCCATTTCGGCTATGATCGAATCCACCTGAATCCTATCTTCCCCAAGATGGCTCCGGGCAACAGTGATTACCTCTTCAGGCAACCCAAGCCTGGACGCGACAGCAAGCGCGCAAGAGCCTCCAGGCAGGCCCATAATCAAGCGGTACGTGGGCTTCAGCGTTTCAACATCAAATTCACATGACGCGTTTTCTACGCCTTCGTATTCATAAGCGAATGTTTTTAGCTCACTAAGGTGGGTAGTGACCACAGTGGAAGCGCCCCGCTCATGCAGGTATTTCAAGATTGCTACACCAAGGGCTGCCCCTTCCTGAGGATCAGTGCCTGCACCGAGTTCATCCAGGAGAACCAGGGAGCGCAAGTCCACCTGCTGCAGGATCTTAACTATGTGAGTCATATGCGATGAGAATGTGGACAAGCTTTGTTCAATGCTCTGTTCATCGCCGATATCAGCGAAAACCTGGGAAAATACAGGCATTTGAGTCCCGGATAAAGCCGGAAGGTGCAACCCGGCCAAAGTCATAAGCGCGAAAAGCCCTATGGTCTTTAGAGTGACGGTTTTGCCCCCTGTATTCGGCCCGGTTACCACTAATGTTCTAAAATCCTTCCCAAGTTCCACATCGATAGGGACAACGTCACCTCTAAGAAGCGGATGCCTGCCTTCACGGATCTTAAGATATCCCCGGCTGTTCACATCAGGTTCCTGAGCCTTCATGTCAAGACTGAGCCTGCCCTTGGCCAAAGCAAAATCTATGGCGCCAAGCGCGCTCACTGTATCAAGGATCTCAGGGCTTGCCCCACTCACTCCGGAAGACAGCGCCCTCAAAATTTTCTCGACTTCTTCCTTCTCTTTGCCGGCAAGTTGTGTCAGCTCGTTGTTAAGATCTACTATAGGCATGGGTTCGATAAAGAGAGTTTGGCCGCTTTGAGATCTGTCATGGACTATCCCTGGCACAGACGCTCGCGACTCCTGCTTTACAGGAACCACAAATCTCCCTGAACGCAGGGTAATAATGGACTCCTGGAGGTGGCGATGGAACTCCTGTGATTTGATTATAGAATCAAGCTTCTCACGAATCCTGTTGTTTGCTGTCCGTATCTGCGATCTTACCCTGGCCAGTTCGGAACTGGCGTGATCTACCACATTGCCATACTCGTCAATACATCGTTCAACTTCCCTGACAATATCAGGTTGCGGGACAATCCGTTCAGCATATTCCCTGAGGATCTCAAAATCCGAGTCCAGCTCTTTGATGAATTTTCTAAGTCTCATAGCCGCGCTAAGTGTCGATGACACGTCAAGGAGCTCCTCGGGCGTAAGAGTTCCCCCGATGACAGCCCGCTCCACAATAGTGCGGATATCACGGACTCCTCCAAGGGATACGGCACTGCCTGCAGATAAGATTGCCCTGCCTTCAGTAGTCTCTCTCTGTCTCCTCTTAACCTCGTACGCCTCGGTTACCGGCCGAAGGCTGTGTGCAAGTTCCTTTCCCAGGTTCGTTGCGCAACACGCCTCCAGACGCTCTTTTATCTTGTGAAATTCCAGTACGCGAATTGACCTTTCGTCCAAATTGATAAACCCCCTGACATGCGCTGGGCTTTCCTCAGCTGTCAGGGATCATTATAACATTACGGGGACTTTGAGAACAGGTTCTAATGAGCAGGCGGCCTCTCAATACGAACCTCGGGAAAGTCGCCTGGTTCCACTTGAGCTTGCTGCTCCAGGACGTTCCGGGCAGCCTGCTTCACACCTTCATCCCTGGCATTTTCTGCAAGCCAAGCCACATATCCGGGATCCTGCCTTACTACCTGTCCAAGGGATTTTCGGACGTACTTGCCAAAGGTGAGAATCAGATCCTCGGGATTATCAGGTACAGTTGTTTCATCTGAAAGAAGCGTATCCCCAAGTTCCTCCAGGGCCACCATATCTATACCCACAGCGTCTCGCATGGCTCGAGCCTTCGCTCGTGTCGCAGCCATTCTCAAGAGGTGAGGCTGTATCGCTCGATTTACGCTATCAGGTGACGCATCCCCTACTTCCGTAAACAACCCGTCTTCAGTCTCAATTTCAGCCTCTACCACACCGTACATCCCGTTATCCATAGAAGGGATCTGAATGACCTTAGTGCTGATGCGCTTCAAGCCACGCTGTCTCGCAAGCTCCAGAAGACCTCCGTAAAGAACATAGTCTCTGCCTTGGAGAGTCTTGATGAACCGCTCGCGGAATTCCTTTGAAAGCTCCATAGTGAAGGTCCCACCTTATTCCTTAGTTTTCAGATCACGGAGTTCAGCGCTTTCTTTCTTCACAACATAGAGTTCCCCGGATGTGTCCAGACTTGCAAGCAACACGTCAGCAGGGTCCTTTACACCCTTTTTTCGGAGTTCTTCCTTAAGCCACGCTATGGTAAGCCCGAGCTGGTCCAGGTACTTGTACTTTACCTCTCCGTCTGTAACAAGGGGATAAGGCAAGCCTTCATATGAAGTTGTGATTCCAAGATCCCTGGGGGTCACGGGCCTTGCTTGAGATTTCAAAATCACGCTTAATCTGCCTGACCCTTCCAGGATCGCAAACTCCACATCTTGGATATTGGATACGTCTTTCTCACGTAACCCTGATAATAGGTCATCTATGTTATAACGGAGTTCCCTTAACGCGCCTTCTAATATTTTCCCGTCTCTCACAACAATAGAAGATTTCCCGCTGATTAAAGATCTGGCCTTTTCGCTCCTTAGTGTCAAAAATGCGAACAGCACCTCAGCAATGGCCAATACAGCAATGGGAACGATCGCATCATGTATGTGGATTGACTTCTCCTCCAGCGGCATAGCTGCAAGATCCGCAATCATGATAGCCACAACAAGGTCAAAGGGGGACAGTTGCCCGATTTCCCTCTTCCCCATCACCCTCGTGACAAAGAGCACGAATGTATACATAAATACTGTTTTGAGTACAGTGGAAAGCATCTATAAACACCCCTTCGCCCTTACTTTTCAGGCGTCGGTGCTTCTTGATTGTAGTATGAGTGCAATCTCAGACATGTATTCTGCATGTGTGATTCTCGAGGGAATAGAAAGAAGTCCGTATGAAGTCAGACTCTCATGCGACGTCTCTTGAGCCAAGCTTGGAGCTTTGACAGAGGCCAAGTGTTAATCACGTGGGACTGTTCAAGCCATGCGCGTCTTGCGACATCCAGGCCGTATGACATGAAACGAAGCTCATTCGTATTATGAGAGTCTGTGTTGATGACGATGTAAGCGCCGGCTTCCGCTGCCTTTCGCGCCCACACAGAGTCCAAGTCCATTCTTTCAGGGTACGCGTTAATCTCCAAGGCTACATTGTGCCTGGCTGCTTCCTGTATGACAGTATCCATATCTACGTCATAACCTAAGCGCCTGCCAAGCACCCGCCCTGTAGGATGAGCAATTATGTCTACGCTTCCACTTTGAATTGCCTTAACTATACGACTGGTCATAACGTCTTCAGGCTGCCCGAAGGCAGAGTGCACAGACGCTACGACTATGTCAAGATGAGACAAGACGGTATCAGGGTAATCGAGATTGCCGTCTTTTAGAATCTCCAACTCAATTCCGGATAGCACATGGATTCCGGGAAATCTGTCCCGAAGCCGTCTCAAAATCTCCAACTGCTTGAAAAGCCTCGTTTCCGAGAGTCCTCTCGCAACCTTCAGGGATTTTGAATGATCCGTGATTGCAACATATTCATATCCTAAGGCTTGAGCAGCCTCAACCATAGACTCAACAGACTCCGTGCCGTCACTCCAATTTGTGTGCATATGAAGGTCCCCGCGGATGTCTTCGGCAACCAAAAGCCGAGGCAAGCGCCGCTCTAATGCAACCTCGATTTCACCTGTCATCTCACGCAGCTCGGGCGGGATATACTCCATCCCCAGGGCTTCGTATATGTCTGCCTCATCTCCCGCATCCAAGCTTTCACCTTTTTCACGGAAAAGACCGTGTCTTGTCAGTTTCAGCCCTAGTCTACTTGCAATAGACTTAAGACCGTTATAGTGCAACTTTGAACCGGTTGTCGACAAAAGCGCAAATGGAAACTCCTCCGGCTTCACAATGGAGATATCCACCTCCACATCACCGCCGGCGGTAAACACGACCCTGTCTTCATTGGAAGAGTTCATGGAAAGGAACCCACTCCATGACCTTATAAGATCTGAAATGCGGGATGAATCGTCGATCCCCAGGACCACATCTACGTCACCACAGGTTTCTTTGCGTCTTCTTACGCTGCCTGCCGCAGATATCTCACTCGGCCCTACGTGAGAACTTATGAAATTAATTAGGCTCGCACAAAGCCTATCCGCTATCACAAGAGGGATGCGAGTCATATCTTCTTTTTTTAGTTTTTCTATAGCTATCAGTATGTTTTCCTCGGACTTTTGCCCCATACCCGGGAGCGTCCTCAACTTTCCTGACCGGGCGGCTTCTTCCAGTTGGTCAATACCGGCCACTCCGAGCCGGCGGAATACCAATGATGCCGTCTTTGGCCCTATTCCGGGAACCCTTCTCATCATGTCCATCACGCCGGGAGGATACTCAGCTCTTAAGTCCTCCAGCGCCTCAAGAGTCCCGGTGTCCGCAATCTCCCGAGTTTTCTCTTCCATGGCCTTGCCTATCCCTTGGATGTTCTTCAGCTGCCCTTCCCTGGCGAGCTCGGCAGCATCTTCATTGAGGTCTTCCAGAATGTCCGCAGCTCGTCTGTAGGCTCTTATCTTAAATGGGTTTTCACCCTTAAGCTCCAAAAACTCTGCGAATTCACGGAAAATCGCCGCAATGCCGGCGTTAGCCAAACAAACAACCCCCTGTTAACCTTGATTCACCTAAACAGTATCCCCTGTCCTAACCTTCTTACCGGACTTCACCGAAAAGGGGGGGACTGCCTTATCATCGGTTTTTGCGTTACCCGGATTTGTCAGATATGGAATTCCGCCTGGGAATACATCCTCAAGACTTTTGAAAATTACCGGGGATAAGTTCATCAACTCCCTGGCAATAGACGAACTATCTATGGTCTGGCGTGCACCTTCAAAGGGAAGGGCATAAATCACAAAAAGCAATATCATAGCGAGCAAGGCGCCTTTTGCAAACCCCAACAGTGCGCCTCCCAAGGAATCAAGGATTGATACAGGCGAATATTTCACGAGCCTTCCCCAGATCCACCCCAAAATCGAAATTATCGCTGCCACGCCGAGACAGACTGCCGCAAAACCAAGGATAGTGGCAACCCCTTCAGGAACAGCAAAATACCGGAGAATATAGTCTGATGCCACATCATAGTACTGCAATGCCAGCAATACTGAGGCGACCAGCCCTACAAGGCCCAGAACTTGCCTCACAAGGCCCTTTCTAAGCCCCGTAACAGCCATTAGTCCAATGAAAGCTAAGAGCACGAGGCTAAGCCAATCCATTTCAGCTCCCCCTGTTCTACCTTACATCCTCTACGAGGCTCATGAGTTCTTCATAGCGGCGTCTGGCTTTCTTAAGATCATCAGCCAGCGAAAGGCATACCAGAATCGCCGCTTGGCCTCGGGAAAGCCGCGGATTCATGCGAAGGGCAGTCCTCATCCGCTTGTCCACTGATTCTGCAAGCTCCTTTACGTGATCAGTTTCAGCATCAGAGCGGATAATATACTCTTCCCCGAGAATACTGACTGCAACCCGATTCCTTTTCCCAATGGGTTCAACTTCTCCTCCGGCCTCCTGGCCCAGCAAACCCATCACCTCCATGGCTACCTGTGGTTACAGCTATTAATTCTACTTCCTTTCGCCATTACCTCCTCCATGCACATGGGCACTAGGCCTAACTTCGAATGGAAGCCCCCACTCCGGAAGTAAGATTCTCCACTATGCCTGCATGAACCGGCTCGACCTCTTCGTCGGTAAGTGTGCGATCAAGGCTCCGGTATGTTATTGAATAAGCCAGGCTCTTATGACCGGGAGGAACCTGGGGCCCAAAATACACGTCAAACAGATTTACGCGCTCAACAAGGCCGGCGCCTGCCTCCCATATCTTATCCTCAACTCTACCGCTCTCTACGTCTTCTTGCACCACAACTGCGATATCCCTTGTAACTGCAGGGAACCTCGGAAGCTGCTTGACTTCCCAGTCTGTCTGCACGTTGCCAAGGAGCGTCTCTAAGTCCAGTTCAGCCAGGTATGCACCTTTCTTGAGGCCTAAAGTTTCATTAATTACCGGATGGAGTTCTCCTAAATAACCGATGTCCTCGCCACCTATTACTACCTTAGCAGTCCTTCCAGGATGCAGTGAGGGATGGGTTGTCTTCTCGAACCTGTATCCTGAAATCCCAATGCTTTCAAAAAGCGCTTCAATGACGCCTTTCATATGAAAGAAATCGGCATCCGGAGTCTGATTTCCCCATGTAGACTCTTGTAGTTTTCCCATTAGTGCAAGACCAATCATCTTTCGCTCATGTGGGAGGTGAGCCTCTTTGTCCGCCTCTTCAGCCTTCTCCACACGCTGTCTTTGGAAAACCTTACCCACCTCATAGATGGCCACATCATCCCGTTGCCTGGACGCGTTTCTCGCAAGAACATCCACAAGACTCACCAGGAGCGTTGTCCTGAGCATTGTGTGTTCGCCGGTAATGGGATTTTTGATCTTTACCTTCAGCCGTTCAGTGTCTTCTTCAGGGAGCCTCAACCCACGACAAGCAGCCTCTGACGTAAAAGTCATAGTGTTTACCTCTGTGAGACCTGAGCCTCTCAGAACCTCGCCTACCTTAGACACCAAACCTCTCTCAGGATTCAGCTGTATCTCGGGGGGCACTCCTTTCGGAATCGTAGGAGGAATCTTGTCATATCCATAAACACGTGCAATCTCTTCAACAAGATCCTCTTCTTGGACTACATCCATTCTATGGTTAGGAACAAGCACACGACATGAATCCCCATTCCATTCATCCAAGACAAATCCCAGTCTCATCAGGATCAATTTCATTTCGTCTTGATCTATTGTAATCCCCAGTAAGCGGTTAACCCTGGCGGGGCGGAGCCGAATGTAAACAGGCGTCTCAAGACCGGGATACTCATCAACCCTTCCTTCGGCGACTTTCCCCACTTTGAGTTCAGCCATGAGAGCTGCAGCCCGGTCTACACCTAATCTGGCATTCTCAGGCCACACACCTCCGGAAAACCGTATAGAAGCCTCTGTCCTCATTTTAAGCGCACGCGATGTCCTCCATACACTGACTGAATCAAAAGCAGCAGCCTCGATGAGCACCTGGGTGGTGGATTCGTCAACCTCAGTATCTATGCCCCCCATCACTCCTGCGATAGCCACCGGGGACCTGTTATTCGCTATGACCAACATATCTTCGCTCAATTCACGGGTCTCCCCGTCAATGGTTTCGATGGACTCTCCGCTCCGCGCCCGTCTTACGACTATAGTGCGTTCGCGGATACGATCCAAGTCGAAAGCATGGAGAGGCTGGCCCAGTTCAAGCATAACGTAGTTAGTGATATCCACTACATTGTTAATGGGACGAATCCCGCATGAGATAAGCCGTTCTTGCATCCATTCAGGTGACGGACGGATATTTGCCTCTGTTACCACACGCGCAACATAACGCCGGCACAAGTCCGGAGAAATAATCTTCACTGTCGCAAGTCCGTCCACTGCATGCCCTTCCTCGTTGACGACAAGGTCAGGATGTTTCAGTTCGAGGCCGAGCACAGCTGCTGCCTCCCGAGCTATGCCAAAGATGTTAAGGCAGTCAGCACGGTCGTGCGTGATCTCAAAATCGAATACAACATCCTCCCCTTCTCCGGTCATAGATTCACAAGCAGTCCCGCTCAAAGTAAGCGCCTCTGCTACATCACCCGGAGGCGGAAGCCCCGGGACATATTCAGCTAACCATTTATATGGGACAAGCATCAAAGGAACCTCCCTTTACCAAACATGTATAAACTGCTGATTAAATGCCATATCGTTTTCAGCAAGAAGCCGGATATCGTCTATCCCGTATTTCAACATTGTCACTCTGTCAATTCCCATCCCAAACGCAAGCCCCGAAACCTCCTCCGGATCATAGCCCACTTCCCGAAGCACTCTCGGGTGAAGCAGTCCTGATCCTAGGATTTCAAGCCAGCCTGTATGCTTGCAGAGGCGGCAACCGGAACCGTGACATATGACGCAGGAGACATCCATCTCAGCGCTGGGCTCGGTAAATGGGAAATAGCTCGGCCTGAACCTCACATCAGTGTCAGGACCGAAGAACTCATGGGCAAACATTCCCAACACACCTTTGACGTCTCCAAAGGTTATTCCCTCCTCAACCACAAGCCCGTCCAACTGATGAAATACAGGCAAGTGCGACGGGTCAGATGCATCAGACCTGTAAACCTTACCGGGGATAATGGCTCGGATTGGCGGTTTACGGTTTTTCATGATTCTAATGTCCACGCAAGTCGTGTGAGTCCTGAGCACAGATTCGTCAGTAATGTAGAAAGTGTCCTGGATATCACGGGACGGATGGTTCTTTGGCACATTCAAGGCTTCGAAATTATTGTAGTCCAGCTCTACATCGGGCCCTTCCAATACTTCAAACCCGAGATGCGCAAAAATACGTTCCAATTCCTCATAGACCACACTCACAGGGTGCCTCGCGCCAAGGGAAGGCCTTTTCCCCGGAAGCGTTATGTCAAGGTCCTCGGCCTTAAGCTTGTTCTCTAAGTCAATGGCAGCTATGTGGCTGCGTCTTGCCTCTATCATCTCTTTTACGGTTTCCCTTGCTTCATTGAGAAACCGGCCGACTACAGGCCTTTCGTCTTCGGGGTACTCACCCAGACTGCGGAGGGCTTGAGTTACCTCACCCTTTTTTCCCAAATACTTTACGCGGATTTCTTCCAATTCCGGCAGCTTCACCACAGACTCAATACTCTTTCTAGCTTCAGATATGATCTTCTTTGCTTTCTCATCCATACGTATTCCTCCTAGTTATGGAGAGGGGCCACAGTCTTCAAGGGACGAAGACTGTGGCCCCGCGTTACCACCCTCATTGTCAGGGAAATCGCAATCCACAAGCGACTCCTGACCTCTTAAACCACATGCAAGCTTCTTTTACAAAGCAAACTCATGTTTCCCTATGTAACGGTAGGGTGCCGACATAGCCTACTTGCAAATAGCATTATTCTCAAAAGCTTTCAGCTTGCAGCTCCGGAGCGAACTTCAGCAAGACCGGCGCAGGCATGCTCTCAGTCTCAGACATGCCCTTCCTTCGAGCCTTATCGTGCTTACTCTTCTCCTTCATCGCTCTTTCAATAATACAATAGATTTCAAACGTTCCCGGAGAAGAAGACGCAAAACATCATTGGGTCACAAGCATCTTATATATCAGATACGCAGTAACGGATCCGGTCAGCTCAAAAAGCCTCCAAAAGAAATCAGCGCCTAACATCCAGGAACCACGCCCTTTCAAGAGTTTTTTCATGTACTCTTGTTGACCAATTATATCATAGCGTCTCCCCTGTCTGCAACATGCCGCCCATCTCTTATTTTGCCTGTGTATTCTCTCTCCCGCTCTTACTTGCGATTCTCTCTTTGCCTCTGCCTGTAAGCTTCATACATTAGGATAGAACCTGCAACCCCTGCATTGAGAGATTCTGCATCTCCTATCATAGGAATTCTTACGGTTGCATCGCAAAGCTCAAGAACGTCCGAGGTAAGGCCGTGAGCCTCGCTTCCCACAAGAACCCCACATCTTCCTCGAAAATCATAATCGTAGCACAATGTTTCAGCTTTTGCATCTGCTGCGACTATTCGGAACTCGTGCCTTCTTAGGAATTCCATTGAATCCTTGGCCGTTCTGAAACTCCGAAGGGGCATTCTAAGTATGCCACCCATAGTCGCCCTGACACACTTAGAATTAAATGGATCTACAACATCCCCGCTAAGGATTATACCTGCTACCTGAAAAGCGTCAGCGCTCCGGATAAGTGTGCCCAGGTTGCCGGGGTCCCTGATTTCATCAGCCAGCAAAACCAAAGGAAATCCGTGAAGACAGAAATCTATATCAGGAATCTCAACAATTGCCACGACGCCTTGAGGCGAGTCCGTATCTGCCACATAATCCAAGACCTCATCTGTAACGCCATAAACGGTTATTCCGCCGGCTACGAGCCTTTCATACAAAGCACGTCCCCTGGCGTTTCTAAGCAAATACGGGCTTATCAGAACTTCATGAATCCTGGCGCCCGTATTTAGCGAATCTTCAATTCCACGAATGCCTTCCAACAAAAACCGGCCCTGCTCCTCTCGGTGCAGGCGCCGTTTCAGCTTCCTTGCTTCCAGTATTCTCGCATTGCGTCGACTGGTAATCGTGATATCGATTTTCACTTGACCTCACTACGTGTTATCTACGCTGTTTTGAGCAATCTTTACCAGTTCGCTGAAAGCCTCCTGATCATTGACAGCAAGTTCAGCAAGAACCTTCCTGTTTATGTCAACCCCAGCCTTCTGCAGACCGTCCATGAACCGGCTGTACGACATACCATTCATGCGCGCAGCAGCATTTATTCTTGTAATCCATAGCCTGCGAAAATCTCTCTTCTTGTTGCGCCTATCTCGATAAGAGTAATGAAGAGACTTCATGACTGCTTCATTGGCACGGCGGTATAGCTTACTATTCGCGCCGGTAAATCCCTTCGCCCTCTTCAGGACCTTCTTACGTCGGCGTTTCGTAGCCGAACCGCCTTTGACTCTAGGCATATTAATTCCCCCTCAGATTTGGCACTTGCGGCGTTCAAAACGGTGTCACTTGCCAAGAAGCTGCTTCACCTTAGCAGCATTTCCCTGCGAAAGCACTGCCGGCTTGTTTAAGCGCCTCTTCACCCTTGATGATTTCTTTCCGGTCTTATGACTCATGCACGCCTTACGTCTCATGATCTTACCGGTGCCGGTAACTTTAAAACGTTTGGCTGCGCCTCGATGCGTTTTCTTCTTTGGCACAGTATGTCTCTCTCCTTTACTGGGATCAGGACGGAATAATCACCTAATCACTCAACCCATGATTGTGCAGAATCAATGACTCTATTTAGAAGTCAAAGGCGCCAAAATCATGACCATATGTCTTCCTTCGACCCGGGGTTCCCGTTCAACTGTCCCATAATCCTTAACTTCTTCAGCCAGGTCCTGAAGCAGCGCTCGCCCGATATCAGCGTGAACGATTTCGCGGCCCCGAAACCTCACAGTAGCCTTAACTTTATCCCCATCTTGAAGGAACCTGATTGCGTTTCTAGCCTTCACCTGGAAGTCATGTCCTTCGATCTTCGGAGTCATCCTGACCTCCTTGACATCGACAATCTTTTGCTTTCTTCTGGTTTCCCTCTCACGCTTTGCCTGCTCATACTTGTACTTACCATAATCAATCAAGCGGCAAACCGGCGGCCTTGCATTCGGCGCGACCTCAACCAAGTCAAGACCTCTTTCGGCTGCAATACGGAGACCCTCCTTAAGAACCATAACCCCTAGTTGCTCCCCTGTCTCGTCAATCAGCCTGATCTCACGCGCACGAATGCCATCGTTCACTCTCAAGTCTCTTGCGATTGTGCCTCACCCCCTGAAATATTTGCAGTCCCAATATGAAACATGAAAAGCGGGCATACCGCCCGCTTTCACAATTAATTACAGTAAGAAACGTTTCTCGTAAGCCCAACCATAGTCTAACTATTACTAAAGTGCAGGCTCACCTCTTACGTAACCATGCTAGCAACCTACTAATCAAGCTGTGGTGTGCAAATAACAATCAACTAAACCCGATAGTGGGCGCCGCAAGGTGAGAAGCAGACGGCTTCTTCTTAAGCTTATTCATATTTCCATGTTACAATTAGCCATATCGTTAATGGCAATAGCAATGTTAAATATAACATAACCCGCATACATAGTCAATCAGGGTTTACCAGGCAAAGTCAGAGTCTTTCGCGGATCTCCCGGGCTATCCGGGCAGAAAATTCAGGTAATCCCATAACTCCGAGATCCCCTTCGCTTCGCGAGCGAACTGAGATCTTCTCTTCCTCAACTTCTTTATCTCCCACCACTATCATGTATGGGATTTTTTCCATCTGAGCTTCACGAATCTTGTATCCAACCTTTTCAGACCTGGCATCGGTTTCAACTCGAAGAGACTGATCCCGAAAAGCCTTCTCCACACGCTTGGCATAGTCAAAGTGGCGATCCGCTATCGGTATGATACGTACTTGGACCGGCGCCAGCCACACTGGAAATGCCCCGTTGTAGTGTTCAATGAGGCCTGCGACAAACCGCTCCATCGAACCCAGCACTGTACGGTGGATCATTACAGGTCGATGTTGCGCGTTATCCTCTCCTATATAGTGAATATCAAATCGCTCCGGCAAATTGAAGTCTACCTGGATTGTGGGACCTTGCCATCCGCGACCTAACGCGTCCTTGATTTGCACGTCTATTGCAGGCCCATAGAATTTGGCTTCCCCTTCCATGCGTTTAAACTTGATGCCTGCCCTATCCATAGCTGCAACAAGAGCGTTTTCCGCCATCTCCCATACATCGTCTGACCCCACATACTGGTCCTTGTTCAGGGGATCCCTTACTGACAGTTCAAAGTCATATTCCCTATAGCTGAATGACTCCATCATGAACTTCACTAAATCGATTACACCGACGAGTTCATCTTCAAGCTGATCGGGGCGCATGAACAAGTGGGCATCATCTTGTGTAAATCCCCTGACCCGGAGCATTCCATGGAGAACGCCTGATCGCTCATATCTATAGACTGTGCCAAGCTCCGCCCACCTGAGAGGCAGATCTCTGTAAGACCTGGTTTTGGTCTTATACATAAGAATATGGAACGGGCAATTCATAGGCTTCAGGAGATACTCGATTCCGTCGATATCTATAGGAGAGTACATATCGTCTCTGTACCAGCCCCAGTGGCCTGAGATCTCCCAGAGATCCCGTTTGGCTATGTGAGGAGAAAAGACCAAGTCATAGCCGCGCTTGAGGTGCTCGTCCCGCCAGAAATCCTCAATAACTTTCCTGATAATGCCGCCTTTCGGGTGCCAGTACACAAGGCCTGCGCCGCCTTCTTCATGAAGACTGAAGATATCAAGCTCTTTGCCAAGTCTCCTATGGTCACGCTTTTCAGCTTCCTCCAGCATCTCAAGATAGTGGTCGAGTTCGCCTTTTGTAGGGAACGCAGTCCCGTAAATCCTCTGGAGCATCTTGTTTTTCTC
>JAAYRV010000315.1 GCA_012518595.1 Bacillota bacterium | reverse complement strand
TAGATACAAATTTCCAACCGGGTCCTATTTAAACTTCATCCGGGGTAAAATGGAATAATTTCGATATATCCGGGATAATACTCAGATACATTATTTTATTGGGCAAAGATGTACACTATGCAAGCTAAGGAAGGCGATACATATGATACACTGAAAAAGTGTATTACAATAAACATCGTAGACTATGAGTTTTTACCTGTGAATAAGGTACATACCGTATACCACCTTACAGAAGACGAAACAAGATATCGTTTAACGGATGTATTGGAAGTACACTTCTGTGAGCTTGAGAAATTAAGAACAGGTATGGAAATTAGTGACGCTGATGACCTGGCGTTAAATTGGATGAAGTTTTTAGCAGCAAGGACGAAAGGAGAGATGGAAATGGTTGCAAAGGATGATAAAGAGATAAAAGAGGCATATGACTATTTACAGGTAATAAGCAAGGATAGAGAAAAAAGAATGGTATATGAGGCAAGACAGGCATGGCTTATGGATCAGCGGACGAGGGAGAAAGTTGCCCGTGAAGAAGGCATGCGTGAAGGTATGCAGGAAGGTGCAGAAAAAGAAAAAATAAATATCGCAAAGAATCTTTTATCCGTTGGTATGGCCATAGCCGATATAGCTAAAGTAACAGGACTAATGGCTGAAGAAATTGAAAAGCTAAGAAATTGAATTATACTAATCAATAAATAAACAAATAAACCGGGTAATTTATTAATTCTCTGACCAAATATTTCCACATGATGCATAGAGATTCTCCAAATTTCTTGACAGGTACTTAGTCGAAAGCCTATGACTTTAGATTTTCAATCTCTTGATGATATACCAAAATATCTGCAACAATAATATGAATTAATATTAAAAAGGAGATGCCACGAATTCCGCAAAAAATATAGATAAGCAAGAATTAAAAGTGCAAAAACTTCATTTATCTATATTTTAGGTGGCAGGATTTGTTGACATGAACAATATCAAAAAACTATTAATGATTCTGATAGTAGTAGCATTAATTACAGGCATTATAGCAGTACCGACATTTGCAGCACAATCACTTAAATATGAAGATGAAGCAAGAGTATTAAATCAATTAGGTCTCTTTAAGGGCGTATCAGCAACAGAGTATAGACCTAATCTTGAAGCAAAACTATTAAGAGAAGAGGCAGTAGCACTTCTTTTAAGAATGTTCGGTCTTGAAGAAGAAGCCTTAAAGATGAGTGAAAGGGAAGCAACTAATGTTCTTAAAAGATTTAAGGATGCCGATGAAATTGCAACATGGGCTATTAAGTATATTGCCTATGCTGTAGAAAATAACGTTATCGTAGGAGGACCGGACGGTAATTTTGCACCGAAGGGTAACTTACTTGGAAGAGAATATTCAAAAATGATTCTGGCAATATTAGGCTATGTGCAGGAAATTGATTTTCAGTATGCATTTTCAACTTTTGAATTTTGTAACATAACAGGCTTTTCAAAATCTGAAGCGGCTAAATTAGATACTCAATATATTTTAAGAGATGATGCCGTAGGAATGTCTTT
>JAAYRV010000045.1 GCA_012518595.1 Bacillota bacterium | reverse complement strand
TTTGCATTTTTCACTACCTGAGTCTGGTAGGCCTTGAATTCAGGCGAAGCAGCTTCTTTAAGAGCAACAGCCTTGCCTGCGATCACGTGCATCAGCGGACCTCCTTGAATCCCTGGGAACACTGCTTGATCTATTTTCTTTGCGAATTTTTCTTGACACAGGATTAATCCGCCTCGCGGACCACGAAGTGTCTTGTGTGTTGTTGTAGTAACAAACTCAGCATAAGGAACCGGATTAGGGTGGAGTCCTGTTGCCACAAGCCCTGCAATATGCGCCATATCCACGAACACAAGAGCACCTACTTCGTCAGCAATCTGACGTATTCTCGGGAAATCGATAACCCGAGGATATGCGCTGGCGCCTGCTACAATCATCTTCGGCTTGTGTTTCTTGGCAAGCTCCGAAAGGGCATCATAGTCAATGGTTTCCGTATCTTTAGTGACTCCGTAAGCAACGAAATTGAAATACTTGCCTGAGAGGTTTATGGGGTGGCCATGGGTCAGATGTCCACCGTGAGAAAGATTCATTCCAAGAACAGTGTCGCCAGGTGAAAGCATGGCGAAGTATACAGCAGTATTAGCCTGTGTTCCTGAGTGAGGCTGAACATTGGCATGGTCTGCGCCAAATAAAGCTTTCGCTCTCTCTATAGCAAGACTCTCTACAACATCGACAAACTCACATCCACCATAATAGCGCCTTCCAGGATAGCCTTCTGCATACTTATTAGTCGCAGTTGACCCCTGCGCCTCCATGACTGCCCTACTTGTGAAGTTCTCAGAGGCTATTAACTCAATATTACACCTCTGACGTTCTGTTTCGGCCTGCAACGCATCAGCGACTTCCGGGTCAATGGCTCTAACAATATTGTACACCGACTATGCCCTCCCCTTAGAATTTATGATCCAAGGGCTTATACAATAGTTTACCAGCCCCTGGTCTGTAGTTTCTCCTCATCTTTCAGGGTTGCTGCCGATCTTCCCTCCATTGGCTTTCCAAGCCCTCTCGACACCTTCAAGAGGATGTCAGGCTTGTCAAAGTTGGCGGTAGCTTCAACAATCGCTCTGGCTCTTGCAGTCGGATCGTCTGACTTAAATATTCCTGATCCGACGAATATTCCTTCAGCGCCAAGCTGCATCATAAGCGCTGCGTCCGCCGGAGTTGCCACACCGCCTGCAGCGAAATTGACCACAGGAAGCTTACCTTCTTTCGCTACCAATGCAATCAACTCGTATGGGGCCTGCATGTCCTTGGAAATTGCCATAAGTTCATCGTAACGCATCCCTTTAAGTCTACGAATCTCGCTTTGAACACGTCTCATATGTCGGACGGCTTCAACTATATCCCCTGTCCCCGGTTCTCCCTTTGTGCGCATCATAGCCGCCCCTTCTGCGATGCGGCGGAGCGCTTCTCCAAGATTGCGACATCCGCACACAAAAGGAACCTTAAACTGGTGTTTATCTATATGATGCTCTTCATCGGCAGGAGTCAGGACTTCACTTTCATCTATGAAGTCCGCTCCGATGGCTTCAAGTATTTGGGCTTCGACGAAATGTCCGATACGACACTTGGCCATGACAGGGATTTCCACAGCTTCTATAATGGAGTGGATTATGTCCGGATTGGACATTCTGGCGATCCCACCATGAGCCCGTATGTCTGCAGGAACTCTCTCTAGCGCCATTACTGCGACAGCGCCGGCATCTTCCGCTATTTTCGCCTGTTCGGGAGTGGTAACGTCCATAATTACGCCGCCTCTGAATTTTTCTGCGACAGCCTTCTTCAATTCAAATGCTGATTGGTTCCCCATCTTTGCGGTCCCTCCATTGGAATTAAACTTCCCCCTGTTATTTTACTACAGTGGGAGTGCTAAAACAAGGTGATAATTGTAGTTCTATTGTAGTTTTGGTTCATACTGGGCAGGAATCCTGATTCGAAGCCTCGCTTCGTGTAATCTTTTTACCTGCTAAAGACTGTTCACTGCGGCATTCAATCTCCCAAGAGCCTTCTCTAAGATGGGACGGGGACAACCTATGTTCATTCTTATGAAGCCGTCTCCCCCGCTCCCAAAAGAATAACCCTGGTTAACCCAAATCCCGGCCTTCTCCAACATAAACTTCTCCAAACCGTCATTATCCATCCCGAGTTGCCTACAATCCAACCAAACCAAGTATGTGCCCTCCGGTTCCACCACCTTTATCTGTGGGGTCCTCGCTTTCAAATATCCTGCAAGGAGCCTTCGGTTATCGTCCAGGTAGTCGAGGAGCGCATCCAGCCAGTTATCTCCGTAAGTATATGCAGCTTCAGCCGCTATGCCTCCGAAAATCGTCGCTCTTTTAGGCAAGCTCATGTTTTGAAACTCCCTCCGCACCCTCGAATCCGGTATCACAAGAAACGCTGTGTTCAATCCGGCCAGATTAAACGTTTTACTCGGGGCAATACATGTAATGCTATTCTCAGCAAATTCATCACAGATGGACGCTAAGGGGATATGCTTGTACTCTTTGTATATGAGATCAGAATGGATTTCATCTGAGATCATGACAACGTCATTCTCCAAGCAAATCTTGCCTACCGTGCTTAACTCTTCCCGCGTCCAGACCCTGCCTACAGGGTTATGAGGATTGCAGAGAATCAAGGCCCTGGTTCTTGGATCCTTTGCCTTCTCTTCAAGATCAGGCAAATTCATTGTATACCTGTTATTCTCATACTTTAACTGATTGTTCAGCACATGACAGCCGCTATTCCTAACAGCTCTGAAAAACGGAGTATAAACCGGGGATTGAAGAATAACCTTATCTCCCGGACGGGTAATGGCTTGAAGAATCCCGAGTATTCCCGGCATAACACCGGGAGTAAATACTATCCACTCTCGCTCAATAGTCCAGTTATGCCGGCGGCTGACCCATTTTGTCACTGCCTCGAAAAGGCTGTCCAATTCAATCGTGTAGCCGTAGACACCATGCTTAACTCTATCCATTATCGCTTCTTGCACTTCTCGTGGTGACTCAAAATCCATATCCGCAACCCACATGGGAATTACATCGTCATCTGCCAAATCCCATTTGACAGAGTCTGTGCCACGACGCTCAACCGGTTTGTTAAAATCAAAGCAGGATTTCATCAATAGAACCTCCATGGTTTATGTATCTGCGTTTTTGTATGAAACATCAACTCTAATCTATACCCTTGCAATCCCATTAGCAAGTAGCAAGAGCATGCAACAGGAAGTGTCATTTCAAAACAATACCTGACAATAACCAAGAGAAAGTCACATTAGTCTTGAATACATGTTATCTTTTGGATAAACTGAAACTGTGGCAAGATCTTCTCAGGATACGGAAGTTATGTGGATTTTGTAATCAATTCTAGGAGGGTTACTGACATGGTCGGTTCCTTTTTTAGTGTTTTATGGATGATCATAATAGTATCAAGCCTGCTCTCTCCTCTATTTAGCAGAAGAAAAACCGAACTCGGCAGGATAAGGCTGCTCAATTCGCTGTCGCGCAAGAGAGGTTCACGGGTGATTTCCATGATCCATCGAATGGAAGCCTTCAGCTTCCTCGGGATCCCTCTCTCCCGTCATATTGACATTGAAGACTCTGAACAAGTCCTAAGAGCGATAAGACGTACGCCGAAAGATGTGCCTATTGACATCATACTCCATACACCTGGCGGCTTGGTGCTGGCTGCAGAGCAGATTGCACGGGCTATAGCAGGTCATGAGGCAAAAGTCACTGTGTTTGTTCCACACTACGCAATGTCAGGCGGCACGCTCCTGGCACTTGCAGCTGATGAAATTATCATGGATGAACATGCAGTCTTAGGCCCCATAGACCCACAACTTGGCAATTACCCTGCAGTATCCATCTTACGGGCTATTGAGCAGAAGGACAAGAATTCACTGGACGACAGTACACTCATACTGGGCGACATGGCTGCAAAAGCCATGGTTCAAGTCTACGACAGCGTCAATAACCTGCTGCGCGCGAAGTTTCCTGAAGATAAAGCAAGAGAGATTGCAAGAATCCTAACGGAAGGCCGTTGGACTCACGATTATCCCATTACATGCCAAATGCTGCGGGACATGGGGCTTACTGTTTGCAACGAGATGCCGGGCGAGGTATACCGGCTTATGGAGCTTTACCCACAACCTGCCCAGCGTAGGCCTTCTGTCCAATATGTTCCTGTGCCTTTTGAGCGAAGATCCCCAACGTCCCCGCCTCGCGGGAAAGAAGGATAACAGGAAACATAAGAGACAATTAACGGACATAACGGACACAAAAAAGCGCCTTCCCAGGCGCAAAACAAATGGTGGAGACGAGGAGATTCGAACTCCCGACCTCGTGAGTGCGATTCACGCGCTCTCCCAACTGAGCTACGTCCCCACCTGAGACTTTTCAGATTTCCTTCTATTCTTCCTCGCTCAGATATTAGCACATCCTGACGCTGCAAGTCAAGGGCGCCAAAAGCCGATCAGGAGCCGGCAGCATCAGGATCGAAGCCAGAGAATCAGAGCACAGGACAGTATAGGGCCTATTAGATCCATAATTATTGCGCCTATGCTCTCGGGCGCATCGTCGGAAACAGGATTACATCCCTGATCGATTCCTGATTAGTAATGAGCATCACCAGTCTGTCAATGCCTATACCCATGCCTCCCGTAGGCGGCATACCATGTTCAAGAGCAAGCACGAAATCCTCGTCCATCATATGTGCTTCTTCGTCACCCATATCACGAAGGGCAACTTGTGCTTCGAAGCGTTTTCGCTGATCAATCGGGTCGTTTAACTCGCTAAAGGCATTAGCCATTTCACGACCGCCGATAATCAGTTCAAATCTATACGTATAGCGAGGATCATCCTTTCGCCTTCTGGCCAGCGGCGACACCTCTATAGGATAGTCCGTGATAAAGGTAGGCACCATTAATTCCGGTTCAACCAGTCTGTCGTAAATCTCGGCTAGGACAGCACCTCGCGAATTATCCTTCCCTATTTCAACCCCAAGAGAGTTTGCAGCCTTCTTTGCATCCTCGTCAGTTTCGATCTTGGTAAAGTCTACACCGGTATGTTTAAGGACTGCATCAACCATGGTTAGCCTGGGCCAGGGAGGCGTAAGATCCACCTCTTCGCCCGCACACGTCACCACCGGAGTCTCCAGCACCTCAGTGGCTACGTAGTAAATAAGCTCCTCTGCAAGATTCATCATATCGGTATAATCGGCATAAGCCTCATACAGCTCAAGCATGGTGAACTCAGGATTATGCTTAGTGGATATGCCTTCATTCCTATATACACGGCCAAGCTCATAGACTTTCTCAAGCCCGCCCACTATCAGACGCTTCAGATGAAGCTCGAGAGCGATCCGCATATAAAGATCCATATCAAGGGCATTATGATGAGTAATAAACGGCCTTGCGCTCGCACCTCCGGGAAGGGAGTGTAACGAAGAAGTCTCGACTTCAATATAACCCCGGGAATCAAGGAATTTCCGCACGGCTTTAAGCACAGCTGTACGCTGCAGGAACACCCTACGCACATCAGGATTTACGATAAGGTCAAGGTAGCGGTGCCTGTAGCGAAGGTCAACATCAACCAGGCCGTGCCACTTCTCGGGCAAAGGACGAAGTGCCTTACAAAGAAGGACAAACTCGTCTATCTCAACGCTTATTTCTCCTCTGCGGGTTCGAAACACCTTACCCACTACACCTATGATGTCCCCAATATCCAGGGATGTAAAGAGTTCATAGTCCTCTTCACCGAGGGAATCAACTTTCGCATACACTTGTATGCGGCCGGAAAGATCAAGGATATCCGCGAAAGTCGCTTTGCCATGGCCCCGTATGGCCATTAGCCGGCCTGCTATCCTAACAACACTTCCGTCAAGATCTTGGAAATTCTCTACGATCTCCTCACTGAGATGCGTTCTGTCAAATCTGGCTCCAAAAGGATCTACACCCTTGGCGCGGAGGGCTTCCAATTTCTGCATACGGACTCGTACGTGTTCGTTGTCAATCTGTGAATAAAATAACTCGCCTTCGTTCCCTCCGTTGCTCTCCAAGTTCATCTTATCACCTCGAAATTTCTAAAACTTGGAACTTAAGAGTCCCTACAGGTGCAAAGACATCTACAACACTGCCTGCCGACTTGCCTAGAATTGCCTTGCCCACAGGTGACTCATTCGATATGCGGGAATTGGCTGGATTAGCCTCCGCTGAACCGACAATTATATATTCAAAGACCTCTCCTCCGGTCAGGTCCTTCAACTTTACCCTTGACCCTAGGCGGACAGTATCCGTATCGAGCTCGTCCTCATCAATGATCTCGGCATTTCTGAGCATAGCCTCAAGTTGGGCGATACGCCCTTCAACAAACGCCTGCTCGTTCTTGGCGTCTTCATATTCAGAGTTATCCGTGATATCGCCAAAAGCCTTAGAATCCTTGATTCTTGCTGCCACTTCGCGCCGCCTGGTAGTTTTGAGGTGCTCCAGTTCCTTTTCAAGTTTCTTGAGCCCTTCCAAGGTAAGAACTACCTTCTGCGCCATCGCCATACTGCTGATGCCTCCTTAATCAATAAGTCGTCCTTGTACATCTTGGCATCGCGCGATATAGCCAAGCCCGGTTGTGCTTGATACTATGCCCATCGCGCGACGCCTTATCGCATGCCAATATTATGTCTTCTGACCCTCGAGTTGTCAAGACTCAGAGCGTAGCACTTCGATCCTGGGACGAAATTCGAGCCTCGTCAGAATATCCAGATAGTCAGAGGGCGTAAAATCTTCGGGTCTACGTCCTGTAATAGCGACTATTACCGCGTCCATCACATTAGTGGCAAAAGATCTCCCGCTAAACTCAGGGGTGGACACAACAAGAGTCTTAACTCCTCGCGACCTGAAGGCCTCAACATCGTCTCCGGTCACTGTATTCGTTATGATAACTTTCCCCGAAAGGTCACTCGGCATGTGCTTTTTGATAAAATGGCAGTCGCCTCCGATAATATCCGCCCATCCATATACAGAGGGAAACTTTGGCACAATTTGCTCCTGACTCTTCCCTGTTGGGTAGAGCACGCTGATAGGCAAATGGCTAAGCACCGGCATTAAAGCGGCAGCAATCACTTGGAGGGTTGAGAGAGTAGACGGAAAAATGCCAATTCCCAAGGCGAACGCGAGGTCGCCGATTCTCAAATTGCATCCCGACTCAACAAGGGTAGATGCCATGCCGTATCTGTCCAGCGCGCAAACGACAAACGCGTTCTTGCCCTCAAGGGGCATCTTCTCCTCATCACGGATATACTGGACAGCTCTACGCTCTATGACTCCTTTCAACATGCTCCCGTCAGCCACCGGAGTCTTCTTTGCCGTTTTCGCCATCTTTTCAGCTTCCCATAAGGTATATCGCTTATCTCCCATGAAAAACCATCTATCGGTTCCGCCCAAGCCTATGGCATCGACCTTCCCGTCCAGGCTGCGAATTAGTTCTATTGCTTTCTGAACATCGCCGTTGGTCCCGCGGCGTTCAATTGTGATTTCCTCTCCGAGCAACGTTACTTGCGCCTTGTGATCTCGCTTTGAAGAACCAAGGCTTACACCGACTACGTGTTTCAAAGGATCCCGCCCCCATTCCAAAAATCCGATTCTGTGCTAATTCGTAACGACTTCCCGGATGATCTTGCGGATGGTCTCCGGATTCATGTGCGCGTCCTGCTTAATAGGTGATGTGCCAATGATAATACTTATCACGCGGTTCCCAAGGATTGATTCTACAAGGTTACATCTCATATCAGAGCCGATGAAGATCACGACATCATAGATCCTCAATTTACTTATGATTGCCATTATTTCATTGAGCACGTCAAGGCCGGATCTCTCTCGGACATATCTCCATCGCTCTTCGTCATTCATGAGCAGCACAAAATCTACTCCTTCTTCCCTGGCCACTTCACGAATTTCATCCTTGTTGCCCACAGGAAAGCCAACCAAGGCAACTCTCCCGCCTTTACGAACCTCCCCGAGGCTTTCCAGGCGAGAAATAAACGCCCTGTCCATACCGACTCTGTCCGCAGTCTCTTGTTGTGATAGTCCATTAGATCTGAGATCCAGGATTCTCTCGACAGCACTTAGAAGGCGTCCCTTATCTATCAGCTTCTCTCCTATACGCACAAACTCCAGAGCATTTCACCTCCTGCCGGTGAACTGATTCTGCTTCAATCGTGTTTACACATTTGTGCACATACCGATTCTAGCAGAGGTCATAGGAAAATGCAACCTTTAGAGCATCAGCCATTTCATCTCTGGTTTTAGCTGCGTTGATACGAACACGGGCTGCGGATGCACCTGGAATGCCTCGGACATACCATGCTGCATGTTTTCTCATCTTCAGCACGGCTCCTTTCTCGCCTACAAGGCGAATAAGCATATCAAGGTGCTTGAGGGCTAATGTCACCCGTTCCTCGTACGTCGGGGGCGGGAGTTCGATCCCCGTACTGAGCAACGCGACAATATCCCTAATCAGCCAAGGGTTACCCAAGGCAGCTCTGCCAATCATAACTCCGTCGCAACTTGTTTCAACAAGCATTCTCTTGGCATCATGTGGCGAGCGAATATCACCGTTACCGATAACGGGAATTGATACAGCTTCTTTTACTTTTTTGATTATGTTCCAATCCGCCTCGCCGGAATAAAACTGATCCCGGGTTCGTCCATGGACTGTCACCAGAGAAGCTCCGGCTGCTTCCACTGCCTCTGCAAGCTCAACTGCATTTATCAGCTTAAGGTTCCAACCCATCCTCATCTTGACCGTAACCGGAACACTGACCGCAGAAACAACGGATTTAACAATATCCCGAGCAAGCGGCACATTTCGCATCAAGGCCGCCCCTTCCCCGTTTTTCACAATTTTCAGAGTCGGGCACCCCATATTAATATCAATGATCTCAGGTGCGGCCAGTTTCTGGACAAGTCCGGCTGCTTGAGCCATAATTTTGGGATCGCTCCCGAAAAGCTGGACGGCAATGGGGCGTTCCATATCTGAGATCCTGAGCATACTCACGGTTTTTTCATTTCCGTATATGAGAGCCTTATCAGAAATCATCTCTGTATATACAAGCGCACAACCCATCTCTTTCACAATGAGTCGGTACGCTTGATCCGTAACCCCTGCCATAGGCGCCAGCGCAACCGATGCTTGGCCGGTAAAGTCCAGTCCTCCTATGGAAATGCCGGTATCAGAGTCGCCCTCCTTAATGTGCTCACAAGAACCCTCTGTTACGGTCACGCGAAAATCCTCGGCAGCCTTTTTGCCGGTGTCACAGTTGCTATCCTTAATCACGCTTACGAGAACCTTCCCATGTTGCAACATGAGGACCCTTGGCAGCCTCCTTGCTGATGTATGAGTTGCCATCTTTAAGCATCTCCGAAATAGTCTTCAGGAGTTCATCAAGTCCCTCGCGCGTTTCAGCAGACACAGGGATCGCTCCCGGGTGCTCAAGAAGAATACGCTCTCTTTCCAATGTGCCGGGTATAAGGTCTATCTTGTTAAGCACAGTAATAATGGGCCTGTCGGCAACACCTAGCGTTCCAAGGACTTCTTTCACTGCTTCTAAATGATCATCCTTACCGGGGTGGCTTGCGTCCACTACGTGAAGCAAAAGGTCAGAGTAAGTTGCCTCCTCAAGGGTGGCGCGAAAGGCTGCTACAAGATCATGTGGGAGTTTCCTTATGAACCCGACGGTATCAGCAAGCAACATGAAGTCGCCGGAAGGCAGGTAGCACCTTCTTATGGTCGGGTCAAGCGTAGCAAAGAGCTTGTCCTCAACGAACACCTCTGAATCTGTCAAGGCGTTGAACAGGGTGGATTTACCTGCGTTTGTGTAACCGACAATCGATACAAGGGGGAGACCTGATTTGCTCCGGTTTGACCTTTGGAGGCCTCGCCTTTTCGCTATCTCGTTAAGTTCCTTTTGAAGAATGGAAATACGTCTTCTGATGCGCCTCCTATCAACCTCAAGCTTCGTCTCTCCGGGCCCTCTGGTGCCTATGCCTCCTCCGAGTCTTGACAAGGCGGTCCCCTTTCCCACAAGCCTCGGAAGCAGGTAGCAAAGCTGCGCTAGCTCTACTTGGATTTTCCCCTCTTTACTTGCAGCCCTTGATGCGAATATGTCCAGTATGAGCCAAGTTCTGTCAATAACTTTGATTTTGAGAAGTCTTTCAAGGTTACGCTGTTGAGCCGGGGACAGCTCATCATCGAATATCACAAGATCAGCATGGATTGTGATGGCAAGAAGGGCAAGCTCCTCAGCTTTTCCTTTGCCTATGTAATACGCCGGATCCGGCTTCCCACGTTTCTGAACAAGTTTCGCAATAACCTCTGCACCGGCAGTGGAAGCTAATTCTGAAAGCTCATTAATGGAGTCCTCAGTCTCCCACCATTGTGTGCCGGGCAATTCAAGTCCGACAGCAATTGCCTTCTCGGAAAATGTTTCCAGAGCACGCTCACCTCCGAATGTACCTCAGAAATCTCCCGGCTTTGCCACAAGAAAGCCGGTGGCATTTCTACTTCTATATGATACCTTTGTTTCTCTCCAATGTCATCTGCGCTGTACGACACTGCGCGGTACGCACCTCAACCCCGGGCTCTACACATACTTTTTTAAGCCTCTTTCACGGTACTGCACCCTGTACCCACATTAATTTCACTCGGTTCTGTGATCTCCAGGGATTCAGCAAACACCATATTCCCCGGATGTGTGCGCCAACTGATATGTTAATTACTGCAGCACAGGGGGGTCTTAGTCGAACATGTCTCAGCAGAAAAGCCGGTCCGATTGATTCGATCGCCGGCTGGT
>JAAYRV010000309.1 GCA_012518595.1 Bacillota bacterium | reverse complement strand
TTAGGAAGCCGGAAGAAAAGCAGATTATTATAACTAAAAGAATGTTCTTCCGCTCTGATTATGCAGGAATGTCCCAAGTATTTGGTGAGCCCGGCTCTTTTATGAAAAAAGGAGAGACAATCGCCAGAGTCTTTGATTGGGTCGAAGGAGAACATATGATTAAAGCCCCTGAAGATATGTATATTATCTGCAGCAGATGCCATACAGTCGTAGATGAAGGAGATAGGTTGGCTTTTGTTGGTACAGAATGGAGAGATCGCTAATTAACCTCGAAGAGGCATCAACGATAATAAGATAAGTCATCCTTTAGATAGAGCTCTATAAGCATCAAATAGCCCCCACCTTCAATAGGTGGGGGCTATTCTGTGTGTCAAAAGACGGTTTATCGTGCAGCGCTCTTTCCGGTTGCACGTATTCGACTGATAAAAAGCTGCACTATGGGCACGAAGAAAAACCATGCTGCTACGATTAGAAGCCCCAATGCAATTGGGCGAGTATAGAAAATGCTGTAACTGCCTCGCGAAATAACTAATGCTTGCTGCAACGATGATTCAGCCATTGTGCCAAGCACCATTGCCAGGATCATCGGTGACATCGGCAGGTCCAGCTTTTTCATGGCAAATCCCAGCACTCCGAAGATTAACATTATGAGCACGTTAAATATGTTGTTACCCATCGAGTAGGAGCCTACCGCACAAAATGCCGCAACAGCCCCTCCCAGAAGCGGCTGTGGAATCGAAAGGAGCAGACCTGACATAAAGCGTGCCACCAATAGCCCCATTCCGCCCATAAGTATGTTGCCAATTAAGAAAGCTGCAAGGATTCCGTAGCCAATCACCGGTTGTTCAATAAAGAGCATAGGTCCGGGGCGCAGCCCGTGAATCATCAATGCCCCAAGGAAAAGCGCCGACGTTGAGTTTCCCGGCACGCCCAGGGACAACAGAGGCACCATTGAACCGCCGACTGTGGCATTGTTAGCGGTCTCCGGAGCAGCGATGCCTTCGGGTATACCTGTACCGAATTCAAGTTCACCAGGTGTACGCCGACGTGCAATCTCGTACGCCAAATAGACTGCCATTATCATGCCGGCCCCCGGTATGATACCTATACATGTGCCGAGCACTGCAGATATCAGCCATACAGGCAGTAGCCGGTGGACGAGATCACGTCCTAATCTGAAACTGCCTATGCGGTTAGCAACAACCTTTTCAGCATCACTCTTTTGACCATTACTTGCTGCGCTGCTTGCCATCCCCATGATCGACGTGATTCCGAACAAACCTATCAACGCCGGCACAAATGGAATCCCGTCAAGCAAGTTAGCGTTGCCAAAGTAGAATCTTGGGTAACCAAGCTGCGGCGACATCCCTATTGTAGAGATAAGTAGTCCAAGGACTCCTGAAATCAGGCTTCGCAGAATCGAACTGCCTCCCATACCGGCAATGGTACTCAGACCAAATACGGCCAGGGCAAAATACTCCGCAGGACCAAATCTGAGAGCCTGTTTAGCAAGCCATGGGGCGGCAAACATCAACACGAGGGTGCTGAAGATTCCGCCGAAAACGGAACTTGCGGTTGAGATGGACAAAGCTTGCCCTGCAAGGCCCTTTTGGGTCATGGGGTACCCGTCCTGCGTGGTCACTACTGAAGAGGCTGTACCCGGTATGCCAACGAGGATAGCAGCAAAAGACCCGCCGTAGCAGGAAGCAACATATATACCTACCAGCATTATCAAACCGATAAGGGGTTCCATTACGAAAGTTATTGGAATCAAGATAGATATCGCGATACTATCATTCAGGCCGGGAATAACCCCTACGATGAGGCCCAACATGACCCCACCGGCCAAGGCAAGAAATGCATGCGGTTGCATTACCGCCTGAAATCCTAAGGCAAGATCAGAGAAAAGAGTTCCCATCATAGCATCACTCCTTACTGCAGTGAATTTCCCTCATGTGGCTTTGCCTGCAAATATCCAAAGTTCCGGATCTTTCGTGTCTACAGCAAAAACCCCATAGGAAGCGGAACCCCAAGAAACTTCCCGAACACGAGATACAAAAACACGGTAACACCCACTGCTGTCATGCACATTGAGCCCAGTCGGCGATACCCGAGCACAGCAGACAGACCAAACGTGAGGACGATACTTGCAACAATAAAGCCGGCAGTCTCGAAAAGCAATAAATAAAGCAGGAAAATGCCTAGGATTTCCACAAACACGACAAAAGCGCGCTGTGATGACGGATTCTTCTCAGCTCCTTCGGCAGTCAGGGTCATTGCGGCAGCGATTTGAAACACGCCTAGGATAATAATCGCTGCTGACAGGAGCCGTGGGAACATAGCCGGTGTAGCCGGCATCGAACGCGACAGAACCAGCACTACTACACCAACTAGAATACTACATATTCCGATGATCATCTCCCGTGTTTTTTCTTCCATAGATTCGCCGTTATTCAATCCTGCCGGCATTGATTCCGGCGAGGATGACTACGGGCTCTCCCCCTTCATAGATGTACTACACGGACATCGTCATTACGCCATGTATCTTCAGACTAAGACAGATAAGTCAAAACTAAGGTGAAAGGGCGAGGGGTTATCACCGAGAAGCTTTTGGAGGCCGATCATGCGCCCCTTAGCCCCAAGGCGGCTCTCCCCGCCCCTTTAAGACACCTTACCTTATCAGTAAGTAAGTACTACTTCGCTTTTTCGATCCCGATTTCCTTAAAGATCTGAGCTACTGCCTCAGTGTCTTTGTTAATATACTCTGCAAAACCCTCAGGGCTACGGTAGAGTACCGGGTATCCTGCCTTTGCCATCCGCTCTCTGAAAACAGGATCATTAATACCCTTCTCGAACGCATCCGCCAGCTTATCTAGCACGGGTTGAGGAAGACCCGCCGGAGCCGCGATGCCTCTCCATGCCCCATACACCAGGTCGATGCCCAGTTCACGGAATGTCGGAACATCAGGTAGATCCGGGGATCTCTCTTCCGAGGCTACTGCCAGTACAGTGAATTCGCCTGTCTTGACCTGGTTCTGACATTCACCGTATGCCATCAGACCTACGTCCGTATATCCGCCGAGCACCTGCATAACCTGCTGAGGCGCACCGTCGTTATGAACATATTCAAATTTGGCTCCTGTAATCTTCTCCAACATCATACCTGCAATGTGGTGTGAGGTGGAGTGGCCGGGAGTGCTTAGAAGCAGCGCGTCTTCCTTGCTGGCTTCCAGCAGTTCTTTAGCAGTCTTGTACTTGGATTCGCTTGACACTACCATTATCTCAGGGTCAAAGCAGTACATAGCAACGGGTTGGAATGATTGAGGCGTATAAGTAGTGTCTTTTGTAAGCGAGTTTGTAACTAGTGATGATGTAGCAGCCAAAAGAGTGTATCCGTCCGGAGCGGAATTGGCTACAAATGTCTGGCCGATAACCGCACCTCCGCCCGGCTTATTCATTATTACGATCTTAGCACCAAGCTCTTTCTCAACGGCCTCTCCAAGGAATCGGCATGTAACGTCAACCGCTCCACCCGGATTGAATGGAACAATTAGGTTAACCGTAT
>JAAYRV010000308.1 GCA_012518595.1 Bacillota bacterium | reverse complement strand
TTGACATTGCTATGATTGCTGTCACGCTACAATACTACCATTGTAGCATTGTGTAATAGCTAGTTCGCGCTCGGGCCTCTAATATCCTGCTTAACCTGGTCTTCATCATTAAGGTAATATGTGGAAGCCCATCCTGGTGCAGGTTGTAGGGAGGGTTCCAATATGAGTACTACTGATTCTATGTTGCCACTGCCGGTCCGGGGGCACGAAACAAGCGATGCGGGAAACAACGGCTATCTAGTAGCTATCCGGGATTTCACAGCGCTCCATTGCTCAAAAAGCGAAGGAATTGAACGATCTATGGACATACTAGTATGCAGAATCACAAGGATACCAGGATAACCTGGGACAAGCATTCGTCCTGCCAATGACTTGGACCAACAGCCTGGAAAGGAGGGGTAATCAGATGGATGGTAGAATCAGATGTAGTGTCAGCAACTGCCATTACTGGAAGCAAGATAACATGTGCGGCGCATCGCAGATTATGGTGACCTCAGATACTTTGGCTCAAGCAAAACCTGACAGCTTTGACGCTCCGCAGGCATCTGTCGCATCGCCCACGCCGGCAGCCAGGTGCGAAGAAACATGCTGCAAGACCTTTGTTAAGAAAGGCTCTGACAAGACACATATGGACAATGTCCAGAGAATGTAAGGTGTAGGTAGACAAGAACACCGGTTTTTGAAGCTATCAATACACTCGAAGAACATGTATCGATACATGATATATGCCCAAACACCTAATTCGTTGATGTTGATGGCGAGAATTCTGACGTTGATTAAGACATCAACAACTATGACGTCAATTGACTTGTGACCTTTACAAGCCGATCAGACGGCATACAAAACACAAAAGAGCTCAACAACAGATATCCGGCCGGCACTTGCAGGCCGGATGCTGTTTCATTTCCAACAAGGAACTCATGCTTTATTAGCCGCCAAATTTCTGCATGGCCTCGTCAAAGACGGGATGTCCTCTTCACGCACATAAATGGTCTTCTTGGGCACAGTCTCTACACATTTTTCTTATCTTAGTCGTCTACTGCCACTCCGTGCGCTAGACTCAAGCGCCTGCCCTTACGTAGACTTCAATAGTCGGATTGAGGCTTTCTTGCGTAAACCACGTAAAAACCATCATAGTATCGTATGTCTACTATGTCTTTCTGGCTATCAGTTATTTCCCACTTTTTGCTAACTAGCAAGCAGGACTACCGGCAGGGGTGGAGAAAGATCTTAATGTAGCTTAATGTGAGGAATTTGAGCAACTGAAGATGTCAAGCGAACACCCTCTGGGTGAAGGGTAACGTAGATACTACTAAGACAGTTTGTCGCGTCATCCGTTAAAGAGAAAAGAGGATGAGCATGTTAATCAATGCTGATAAAGTTACACAGTGGAAGAAGGATGTTCAGGCATCTGTGGACATGTACAATGCCTGGTTCCTCCAATTTGCGCCCATTACCTATCGGCAAAGCAGGGTGAGTGCTACAGCAGAAGTCAAAGAGACTTTCAGGCTAATGCAAGATCTTAGAGATATTAATCATAAGAGCCTGAGAGCAGCCCCCGAGGTATTGACTACTTTGCGAATGTGTACAGCGCCTCCTTTGGCGCGCGATCGCCTTGTTGGGTTTTCATCTACAAAAAAACACCTGATTCTGTCTCTTGAGAGGGGAAAACTGCCTCCAAAGATGCATGAGAAAGAGCTTGAGGCTAGTCTTAAACGTATTTGTGACACTATTGTATCCCTGCTGGACATGGACATATTTCCATGGCTCACCTCGAATACGCCTCCGCAAGACGAGGATCGCGCTCGCGCCGCTACTATCGTGGCAGACAGGCTCACAGGGGCAGTGTACGACCCTGTAATTCGCAATGTCCAAGAAATAAGGCAATTAGAAAAAATCCAGTCGTATCTGGAGAATCTAGGATATGAGCTCCGGAATCCAGTTCCGGGATCTGACCCGAGAGACATCAAGCAAGGCACATTTTGCTTTAGATATAATATCACAGCAAACCTAGGAAACAGGACCGTAAGTATTCCCATTGATGTTCTCATTCAGCCCAAGGAGCTGAGAAAGGATAAAATGCCGATTCTGATTGAATGCAAATCTGCCGGCGATTTTACTAACCCTAACAAGAGACGAAAGGAAGAAGCTGCAAAAGTACGCCAGCTGAAGGAAACATTTGGTGACGAAACAACGCTGTATCTTTTCTTATGTGGTTACTTTGATACAGGCTATCTCGGATATGAAGCCGCGGAGGGATTGGATTGGATTTGGGAACATCGAATAGACGATCTTATGAAACTTGGCCTTTGACTGCAGACTTAAGTATCGCTGAAGAGACTCGATTGGCTGAGCAAGTCCGCTTAGACGCCCTTAAGAGTCCCGCAGAGCGAAATATACTGGGGCAATTTGCAACGCCTCCACATTTAGCTAGAGATATCGCATGCCTTGCGGCGGATCTTTTGGCCGGACGAATGGATCGAATTCGATTCCTGGAACCCGCTGTAGGATCCGGTTGTTTTTATTCTGCCCTCCTTCATGTCATTGACCACGAACAACTAGAGTCGGCTAAGGGCATCGAAATGGATCCCGAGTTCAGCAAGATTGCTGACACCATTTGGAGGCCTTTCGGATTAGAAGTCTACGGAGCAGATTTCACTATGCTGGAGCCCCCCACGCTTGAAAAAGACAAGGCAAATCTAATCATTGCTAATCCTCCTTACGTTCGGCATCATCATCTATCAAGAGATGACAAGATAAGGCTAAAGAGCAAACTAATATCCCAGCTAGGACTCAATATAAGTGGCCTCGCGGGGCTTTACTGTTACTTTCTACTGCTGTCTGATGCTTGGCTAGCGTCTGAGGGTCTTGGCATATGGTTAATTCCGACGGAGTTCATGGAAGTGAATTACGGCAGCACTGTACGTCAGTATCTTACGGACCGCGTAACTCTTGTCCGTGTGCATGTATTTGACAGGAATGAGGTTCAATTCCATGATGCCTTGGTTTCATCGGCAGTCGTGGTTCTTCAAAAGAAACGTCCCAAGGCGAGTCACAAAGTCGTGCTGTCTACCGGTAGCAGCCTTAAGAATCCTGAAACAACAACTAGCATTCCCGTCAAGACCCTTAACAAAGCACGAAAATGGACAAACCTTCTTACTGACCCTAAGGCCACCCAGACCGGAATCGAGGGGCAGGTAACTCTAAGAGACTTGTTCATCATCAAGCGAGGGCTTGCGACCGGCGCAAATAGATTCTTCATCTTGTCTCGTTCAGAAGCAGCCGCAAAGGAGATTCCGGAGCAGTTTCTAAAACCGATACTGCCAAGCCCACGTTATCTCAATAATACAATTATCGAGGCTGATTCAGATGGTTACCCAGATCTTCCTAATCAAAAGTGTCTGATTGATTGCGATCTTCCGGAATTCATCCTTGAAGAAAAGTTTCCCGCTCTTGCCGCTTACCTGCAACAAGGGAAAAGCGCAGGGGTACATCTAGGCTATCTTGCTAGTAGACGAACACCATGGTACCGCCAGGAATATCGGGCCCCTGCCCCGTACCTCTGCACGTATATGGGGCGGACAAGCAACAACTCTCGGAAGCTTTTTCGTTTCATCTGGAACAAGTCAAGAGCGCTGGCTACCAATGTGTATCTACTGCTTTATCCCAAGGCTTTTCTTGCAGACGCGTTCAACAGGTGTGAACCTTTGCGCAGCGTCATCCATGATCTCTTGCAGAACATAGATGACTCTACACTGGAACATGAAGGACGCGCCTATGGAGGAGGTCTTCAAAAACTCGAGCCAGGCGAATTGGGAAGGGTTCCTGCAGAGGCGATTTGGGAGACCATTAGGGAGTTTACAAGTATATCATCTTTGATTCAACCGACCCTGTTCAATAACGATTGAAATGTGGACAGAAACATGACGAATGTCAATTCTATTTCCGTGTTCGCTGAGAATGTATGTCCCGCTCGCCACCACGCCTTTCACCAGTGACATCCGGCGTCCTCTTTATAAGCGAGTTTCCCTCCTTGACATCACCAACCACATCGACTATTATGTAGATAAGTTCTTTTCAGTCTGAACATAAGATGAAAGGAAAGTCTCATGAGAAAACCACAACGCTCCCTCTCCAGTACAAGACTAATAAGATCATTCAATGTCGTTTCAGTCCTTAGAACCATGTATCGGGAAGGCGGGTGTTCCAAGGCTGAAATAGCCCAACTTACTCGCATGAGTTCAGCTACAGTAACCAGGATAATCTCTGATCTTTTGGAACAGGGTGTGGTTACCGAAGATAAAATAGCTGAGTCTACCGG
>JAAYRV010000307.1 GCA_012518595.1 Bacillota bacterium | reverse complement strand
GCCCCGGCACATTGATAAATGATGCCGGGGCCCTGTTTGCTTTACTCTTCTGTCATGTATTATGAAGCCCTGTTAGAACGGGTTTCTCTTTCTTGACTGTCTCTTTCAATTGCCATTAGGAAGAGCTTCTTTGGATACCGGTCATTTGCGACTTGTCGCACCATTACCCAATTCTTCTTGAATCCACACCTCTCAAAACACTTTACCGCTCGTACGTTGTCCGCCAACACTCTGAGGTAAACCCGATCCAGTTTCGTAGTGGAAAACGTATGGTTCAAAAGGGAGGAAATTGCATCATGTCCGTACCCTTTGCCAAGGTACTTCGGGTGTCCTATACGAACTACGAGCTCAGCTTCACTCCTGCGCCAGTTGATTTCTACAAGGCCGATATCTCCAATCAGTGCGCCGTCTTCTGCCTCTATGGCAAACATTCTTGTGGTGCCGGCATTCACACGACACATGTATTCCTCGATCACCGTCAGACGTCTGCTCTTGTGTTCAAATGCTGCAGTCGCGATATGCTGTCCTGCTTCCCACTGGCATATGATTTCGATATCGGCGTCATTCAGCGGACGAAGTAAAGTCTTTTCGCCTTTAATCACTTGCGTGACACCTCTTTTTCCAATCCCCATCCCACTTGTCACACAAAGACTTCGCCCTTAACCCTTCTTATACCTTTAAGCATTTTTATCCGCTTTCGGTATCCATGACCAGGCACTGTTTCTTTTGATCTTACCTTGGCTGCACAATTAACTTGATAGCGGTCCTTTCTTCCCCGTCGATTTGCACATCAGTGAATGCGGGAATCATCACCAGATCTATCCCACTTGGCGCCACGAATCCCCTGGCAATGGCAACCGCCTTGACAGCCTGATTCAGTGCAGCCGCGCCCACTGCCTGAACTTCGGCACCTCCTCGTTCTCTTACAACATTTGCCAACGCCCCTGCTACAGAATTGGGATTTGACTTAGCGGACACCTTGAGGACTTCCATGTTAAATTCCTCCTTGCAATGTCGAGAATGAAGGTTATAAATGAATTATTATATACCAAGGTATTACATTCCTGCTATGTTTCACTATGTAATTGAAAAAACATGAAAAATATGAAAAACATGAGATCTCATCGGGGTACAAGAGGCTGTCAGTAGGTTAGCGTCAATCAAGAGCTGCTTCTCTAATCCTCTTAATTGCCCTGGTTTTGCCGGTGCCGTCATCGATAGTGACTACCGCCCCACACAATTCAGTCGGCCCTGACGCAATCTGAAACTGCCTTGGCAGTCCTGTGAGGAAACGGTCTATTATTATGTCAGTTCTGACTCCTAACACAGAGTCTATTGGGCCTGTCATACCCAGGTCGGACATGTACCCGGTACCTTTCGGGAGAATTCTTTCATCTGCAGTCTGAACATGAGTGTGTGTTCCGACAACGCACGCAACCCGGCCATCCAAAAAACAACCCATAGCGATTTTCTCTGAGGTGGCTTCAGCATGAAAGTCGACCACAATCAGATCGCACTTTTCTGAGAGCTCAGTCACAATAGAGTCAGCGACTCGAAAAGGACAGTCTAAAGGGGCCATAAAGACACGGCCAATCAAGTTGATGACGCCGAGTCTGATTCCACATGGAAGGTGTACGACTGTTGCTCCTTTACCCGGAGCCCCAGGGGGATAATTAGCAGGACGTACAATTCGCGTATCATTTTCCAGGAACTTGTAGAGTTCTTTCTTTCGCCAGACATGGTTCCCGGTTGTCAGGACTGTAACTCCAAGGCTAAAAAGCTCCTCAGCGGTATCCTGAGTAAGCCCGATGCCACCTGCTGCATTTTCACCGTTCGCTATTATGGCGTCAGGCGTATAGGCATCTATGAGATCGGGTAAGACGTTCTTCACTGCGCGCCGCCCGGGTCTGCCTACAATATCACCGATAAAAAGAAGATTCAACCGGCGCCCTCCTCGATAGTCAAGACTTGGTGCGCTCAGTCTGCTTATTAAAAACAAGAACGCGTCCTTCTTCGCGAAACCCTATAAGCTTTCTTTGCTGCACTGACTCTCTTAAGTCGTCCAGCATAGTCTCGATCATCTCGTCTTGATATATTAATTCCTCTTCGAATTCGTTGTCGTCACTGTTTCTTTCAGTTATCAGTTCAGAGCCTAGCGCGCACCTTGCAAGTTCAATTATGAGAGATATTTCTTCCTGGGTCAGCGTGGCAACATCCCGAGATATTTCCACAATCGCCACACTGTCATATTCCAGTCGCTCGGCTCTGACTTTTGGAGTTCCTCTATGAACAAGAGAGGCGTACACTTCTACGCTTTCCAATAACTTGCAGCAAAAATCATTCCACACTCGATCGGGAATAGAAGATGATGTCATGAGCGTAAATTTCAGAATCTTGCCTTCCGGAACGAAGTTCACTGTCGCTATTTCGGGATAGCGCACCAGTATGGAAATGAGAAGGCTTACACTGTTTGCTGTACTGTCAGAAATAGCTTCCAATTGGGTATTAGCGTCATCCATTGTGACCACCCCTCCTTGCGACCTGCCCTTATAGTTCAACTGAGAGTTCGCCATAGGGGCAAAAACTCCTGCTAAAACAATTGTGAGGTACCTTGGCGG
>JAAYRV010000044.1 GCA_012518595.1 Bacillota bacterium | reverse complement strand
TGACTCCCCGTCCTTTGAACCTTATGAACGCTCTCACCATCAATAAGGTCTACCTAGAGACAACAGGCGCATTCTATCAGGGCGGACCTGCTCTGACCACTCGTTTTGGAGATCTGGAAGTGGATTACTCGCCTTATATCGCCCACATCTCCGAGACTGACGGTGTGATTGAAGGCGTCCAGACAAGCGGCTTGTGCCTCGGCCCTGTTGACTTGGCAGGCTTCTACGGATGGGCTACCCGCCTGGTCGGAGAAGGCCAAGAAGTAACAAACGTAAGGTTCGTTGACCTCGGTATCTATGGGCAAGGCGAAATCGAAGGTATCGATCTTCAGGGTGCAGCGGTGAAGACCGGCGACGACGTCGCTCTTGCAGGAAGTGCTCAGTTTGCACCTGCGCCTGGTATGGATATCGTCGGATCCGCAGCATGGGATGGTGCCAATAAGGCTACTGTAGTCAAGGTCGACGCAGGCATCGGTGAGATTCCAATGTTGCCTGAAGCCAGCGCAAAACTGGCCTTCAGAAGCTTCGATCCGCTGTTCAATCCTATCTACCGGGATGACAGAAAAGACGAGGATACAGGTGAGGACATCAACGTAGTGGATATGAATGCAGGTAAGCGTGGAGTCGGCGGTGAGATATACACGGAAATAATGGGTATAGAGCTCACCGGCAAGGCTGATTGGCACGAGCAAAGAGATATCAACCGCGACGTTGTCGGCGCCAGAACTACAGTAGGCGCAGATGCAGGCATGATGTACGAAGGCTTTGATATCAAGGCAGGCATCAGCAACGTATGGTCTACGGTAAATGCACCATACGCTATCCTCGACCGTGATGAGGATGCAGATCCCGAGATGAAGACTACCCTTACCATGGGTGTCAGCCGTGACATCCCTATTGGGCCTGCAGTAGTGGATGCCGGCTACGACCTAGAGCTCTCGACAACCGGTTCAGGCGTGGATAGCACACACAAGGTAGCTGCTTCCACAACCATGGATTTCCCGATGTTCTCTGATGTAGAGATGTCCGGGAATCTGAAGTACGCGGAAGGCGAAGCTACATATCTAGGCAAGGTGGCTTACACTGCGCCTTGTGGTATCGAGTTCATAGCCAGCTACAATCGAGGTTATACAGCCAAGAGAGCTGACGGACTATCGTTGACGGCAGGCATGAGCGTAGAGTTCTAATATAACAATAATACTAACTACCATCCTACTTGTCATGTCACCGGCAAAAGGCCGGTCTAAGGTCCCCGGACAGAAGTCCGGGGACCTGTCCATAATATCCTAATCTGACTCTTTATTTCCTTTCTTTCCTTGACAGAGGAAGGGCTTTACCCTATAATTTGAGTCAGAGCTACAACGTTATAGCAAACTTACATGAGCGCTGTCTACCATATCATTATCGCTTAGATGGGTCTTTGGCTCAGGATTGGTTTGATTCCACTGAGGCTAGTTCGATTTGGCTAAGATGGCCCTCGCATCTCTCTGAGATGGCCTTCGGATGCCTTTGGATGGTCCTGAGATGCCCTCAGCAATTGGGGAAGGCGGAGTGTATCTGTGGCAAGATCCGGACGAGAACCGACAATAAAGGATATAGCGAAGGCTGCAGGAGTATCTGTCAGCACTGTCTCCCACGTGCTCAATGAGTACGGGGATATCAGTGAGGATACTGAGCAGAGAGTTCGAGAGGTCATGAAAGAACTGAATTATCATCCCAGCGCGCTGGCGAGGCGCCTGGTTCGTAAGAGGAGTTACATACTGCAACTCCTTCTTTTCTCTGTAGAAGGTCTTAAACATCCCTTCTTCTATGAAGTCATATGCGGTATCAGTGCAGAAACGGAAAAAGCCGGATATGATCTTGTCTTGAGCATTAAGGATGTCCGCGATAAGAGATGGAGAGACAGTCTAAAACGATGCTATGAATCACGGTCTGAAGGAATATTTGTCATGGGGACACTACCCGGTCCGGAGGTGCTGGAAGAGATAGAATCAAGTCAAATGCCTGCACTCTTCATTGACATTCCTTTTGAGAGCCGTAGGGCTACCTATGTTACGTCAGACAACATAGGGGGTGCAATGACCGCAACCGGGCATCTAATCTCTTTAGGACATACCAGTATAGGGCTTATTAACGGGCATGTCGCATCCTCCATTTCAAAGCAGCGACTTCTAGGCTATAAACAGGCTTTGGAAATGCACGGCATACCTTTTGAAGGAGGCCTTGTCCGACCGGGAGATTTTACTGAAGAAGGTGCAAGGGAAGTTACAGCAGGACTTTTGGATGATTACCCAAACATGACAGCCGTATTCGCAGGCAGTGATCTAATGGCTATAGGAGCCATGAAAGCCATAAGAGAGGCAGGATTAAGAATCCCGGACGACATAGCTGTCATTGGATTTGACGACATAGAGTCAGCAAGCTACGTAAGGCCTGCCCTTTCCACCGTGAAGCAAGAAGGCGAGGTAATGGGAAGGAAGGCAGCCCGCGAACTTTTGAAGCTTATCAGGTATCCGGATAGAAAACCCTGTAAGCAGGTGCTTTCAACTGAACTTGTGATTCGTGAATCATGTGGAGGAGGTAAGGTTTATCATGAAGGGAGTGGTGCGGAAGCAGCGCTTGGTGTCTGACGTTAGGTTGCTGTGTTGGTTGAGTGCGTAACTAATGCAACGAACGCTTGTACCATAATCAACAACTTAGGAGGGAAGCTTGAAAATGAAAAGGGTATTCGTGCGAATGCTGGTTTCCATGTTGTTGCTTGCCATGATTGTGCCCCTTAGCGCATTTGCCCAGAAGAAAATGACGATAACCCTTTGGACGAAAGAAGGCGAGGGAGAAGAGGGATTAGGCGGAGAGACAATCTACGGCGAGATTGTTAATCTCACGAAGAAATTCAGCCAGACACATCCTGGGGTTGAATTTGAGGTAGTCAGCTATGGTGTAGAAGACCTAAGGCAGAACTTCCAATCCGCCGCATTTGCAGGCGCAGGCCCTGACCTTCTCTGGACTGTGTCTGACCACGCAGGCCCGTTTGAAGCAATGAAACTCATCAAGCCTGTGGACGAAGTTTTCGACAAAGCGTACATAGACAAGTTTGTTAAGCCGGGCATCGAAGCAGTGGAGCTCGGCGGCAAGGTCTGGGGAGTCCCGCTCAATGTCGGAAATCACCTGATGCTTATCTATAACAAGAATCTCATAGCAAACCCGCCTAAAGACACTGATGAGCTTATCAAGGTCGGCATGGAGCTCACAAAAGACCTGGACGGCGATGGTAAACCTGATCAGTACGGTCTTGTATACAACTTGAATGAGCCATTTTTCTTCGCTCCGTGGTTAGGAGGATTCGGTGGTTGGCCGCTTGACGGGACTGAGCCTACTCTCAATACTCCTGCTATGGTTAATGCCCTGCAGTTTGTCCAAGATCTGAAGTTCAAGCACAAAATAGTCCCAATGGAATGCGATTATGATGCTGCAGACTCTCTCTTTAAAGAGGGCAAGGCTGCTATGATAGTCAATGGAGACTGGTCGCTCTCCAGTTACCTGACAGATGAGGTTAAGAAGAAGGTAGACCTGGGTATTGCCAGAATTCCCAAGGTCACAGAGACAGGTCTATGGCCGTCTCCGATGACAAGCGGCATATACTTCATGTTCCCTGAATATGTTAGCGATGACAAAATCGAAGTTATCAAGGACTTTGTGGAGTATGTATGTTCTGAGGAAGTTCAGCTGATGTTCCTGGAGGCTCATATGCGGCTACCCGCACTTGAGGAGGCTCTTACGAATCCTCTGGTCACAAATGACCCGATAATCAAGGGCTCCAGTGACCAGATGGTTGTTGGCAAACCTATGCCCACAGTGCCTGAAATGAGGGCGGCCTGGGACGCTATAAGACCGAACCAGGAGGCTGTCATGGCCGGCAAGGCTAAACCTGAGGATGCAGCTAAAGCCATGCAGGAAGCATGCGAGAATCTCATTCGTGAGATGAAGAAATAGGACGATTCCTGTAGCTTGCAGGCCTGGGCCCGACGTTAACCTCAACCGTCTGCCCGGGCCTTGCGGCTCATTAAGGGGGTGTTGAATTTGCTGCCCCTTACCTGGGATATAATGGTTCAAGGGTTAAGTGAAGTCGTTAAGCTGGTTCTCCTTGTCGCTACAGTGGTTATAATCTTGGAAGCATTGGCTTACCTCATTTTGGTTAAGTGGCTTAAGCTTAAGAATGCACTGGCGTTTATGTTAATACTTCCCGCGCTTGTAGGCGTTGCGATTCTCATACTTTATCCGTTCGGATTCAATATCTACCTTGCTTTCAGCAATATGAGCATGTATAGGTTCAAAGAGTTTTCCGTGGGACTCAAATACGGGATTGGAAACTTGCTCGATGTGTTCAGGGTGCCTGTATTGCAGAGGGTCACGTTTTTTCAGTTGTTCCTTAGAACCTTCTTGTGGACAGTTATTAACGTAGTATTTCATGTGCTCGGCGGTCTCTTCCTTGCAATTCTTCTTAACAGGCCGATGAGGGGGAAGGCAATTTACAGGACGCTTCTGGTTGTGCCATGGGCCATTCCCCAGGTCATAGCTGCTCTTGCTTGGAAGTGTGAATTTCATTATCAATACGGGTTCGTCAACATCCTATTGGAGAAACTGGGGTTTCAGTCTGTTCAGTGGATGTCTGACCCCTTTTGGGCTTTTGTGGCTGTAGTTATTGTCAATATCTGGCTAGGCATTCCCTTTATGATGGTTACTATTCTAGGGGGGCTCCAAAGTATATCTCCGGACTACTACGATGCTGCTCAAATCGACGGCGCCAGCGGCTGGCAGCAATTCCGTTTCATAACACTGCCTTTGCTCAATCCCATTCTTACGCCTGCTATCATCCTTGGCGTAATATGGACATTCAATAACTTCAATGTCATCTACCTGGTTACAGGGGGCGGTCCGATGGAGGGCACTGACATCCTGGTGACGTCCCTTTACAAGGCAGTATTTGAGTTCTACAGATACGGTTTCGGGGCTGCGTATTCGCTGGTAATCTTCCTATTCTTGCTGGTGTTCAGCATGATATACTTGCGAATCAGCGGTGGGTTTAAAGGAGCGTGGGAAGCATGACGCATATGCAATCACAGGAGACTACGCTACCTAAGACCGGATTTCCAACTTACAGCAGAACCAGAAGGAAGGCCTTGTTGAAAAGTGCATCTATCCACCTGGTTCTCATAGTTGCGTGTGTCATTGCTGTGTATCCGTTCTTGCGTGTGGTGAGTATATCGCTTCGTCCCGGTGTATCTTTGCTTTCGACGAGTCTCGCACTGATTCCGGAAGGGGCGACTCTTGACAACTACCGCACCTTAATATTTGATAAGGATTTTACAATATGGCTTTGGAACAGCCTCATCGTGTCCGTTGCCACGGTCTTAATCGGATTGCTGCTGGCTGCCACTGCGGCTTATGCCTTTTCCAGGTGGAAGTTTCCAGGACGGAGACAGGGTTTGGTGTTCTTGCTTCTGACCCAGATGCTGCCTCCTGGAATGCTGCTTCTTCCCATATACATCATGGTTGTCAGACTCAACTTGTTCAACACATATACAGGGATGATCATCGCATATTCCGTTGGTTCCGTGCCTTTTTCAATATGGCTTTTGAAAGGGTACTATGACACTATCCCGAAAGAACTTGAGGAGGCTGCGCTTGTAGACGGAGCGGATCCATTGATTACATTCTACCGGATTGTGTTGCCTCTTGCTGCTCCGGCCTTGGCCATAGCAGGCTTGTTCAGTTTCATGACCGCCTGGAACGAGTATATGATGGCCAGGGTAATGTTGCAGAAAGCCAGCATGTTTACGTGGCCGTTGGGATTTCAGAGGCTCAGGGATCAGTTTACAACACAGTGGGGGATATTCTCGGCTGCTTCAGTTCTTGTGGCAATCCCTGTTATGCTACTGTTCCTCTACTCATCTAAATGGTTAATATCAGGTTTGACCCTTGGTGGACTTAAGGAATAAGGAAGGATTATCAGAAGGCTCGTCGAATAAATTCAAGAAGGCTGTTGTCACCGGTGGGAGGCGGTGAAGGGACGAGAAACCAGCCGAAAGTGCGCGTGTTGTCCAGGGTTGCGTATCATACCCGGCTTTATGCCAATTACGCTGTCTTGGGAATTCGATTCGTACGGTTCCGGGAGATGGCATTAGGGGGTATTCTGGAATGGCCAGAGTATATCTGGAAAATGTGTGGAAGAAGTTCGGCAATGTTGTTGCGGTAAGAGATGCTACAATTGAAATCAAGGACAAAGAATTTCTCATCCTCGTAGGTCCGTCCGGTTGTGGGAAGTCCACAACGCTACGAATGGTAGCAGGGCTTGAGGAAATTACAGAAGGCAATATCTACATCGGTGACACTCTTGTCAACGACATCCCTCCCAAAGATAGAGATATTGCCATGGTTTTTCAGAACTACGCTTTGTATCCTCACATGGACGTCTACAACAACATGGCTTTTGGATTGAAACTCCGGAAGTTTCCCAAAGCCGAGATTGACAAACGCGTCCACGAAGCTGCCAAAATCCTAGGAATAGAGAACCTCCTGAAGAGAAAGCCGAAAGAGCTTTCAGGAGGGCAGAGGCAGAGAGTGGCGTTGGGAAGGGCCATTGTCCGAGAGCCTAAAGTCTTCCTTATGGATGAGCCCCTTTCAAACCTCGACGCAAAGCTTCGAGTTCAGATGAGGGCAGAACTTGCGAAACTTCACGACAGGCTTCAGACAACAATTATCTATGTAACCCATGACCAGACCGAAGCCATGACCATGGGTGACCGGATTGTTGTCCAGAAGGACGGCGTGATTCAGCAAGTAGGGGCACCGATGGAGATATACAATCATCCGGATAATGCATTTGTTGCCGGTTTCATTGGAAGCCCGGCGATGAATTTCATGGACGCTGTGCTTAGGCGAGAAGGGGACGATCTCTGGGTTCAAGCTGATGGCTTCAAGGTGAAACTGCCGCCTACGAGATTTGAAACTGCAGGCGAATACATTGACAAAGAAGTCATCTTTGGCATCAGGCCTGAAGACATACTTGACTTGGATTTCGAGCCGGATGCGGACCCTGAGCTCATCGTTACGGCTAATGTAGATGTTACAGAGCCTATGGGCGCTGAAGTCTATGTTTACCTCTCCGCAGGAAAGGAATCATATATCGCCCGAGTCGACGCTCATACCAGAGCAAGACCCGGTACCACTCATAAGGTAGTCTTCAATACCCAGAAGGCTCACTTATTCTGTAAAGATACCGAGGCTTCCATTAGGTAGCCCGAAGAATAATCGGCTTACCACCGGTAACTGACCCTGGAGTGCGCCTGGGGATGGTTGGGGCAAATATTACCAGCTATCCCCTTTTAATAATTCTAGGCTGGATCAACTGGTAAACGGAGGTCGAGTGGCGATGATGACGCATTTGGAACCAGAATTAGAACTCCTTCTTGATGATGTAGATGAGATGCGCCGTCGGGATCCAGGCGGGATGCTGAACCTGGTTCGAGGATTTTCAGGCCAGCTTCAGGAGGCGCTGAGAATTTCAGACAACACCGAGCTGCCGCCGAATCTAGGAGGCCTGAGAAACATTGTTATAGCCGGCTTAGGTGGTTCAGGAATAACCGGAGACATCATTAGGGAACAGACGAGCGATGAAACTTCAGTACCTGTGGTGGCAGTGAAAGGGTACGATTTACCTGCTTTCGTCAATTCCAAGACCTTAGTTTTCGCCGTAAGTTACTCAGGTAACACAGAAGAGACGCTTGGCGTATATGAAACAGCGCGGGCGCGAGGCGCAGGGCTTGTTTGTGTTACAAGTGGGGGACAACTCCTGGAGGCCGCAAGATCCGACGATGTTCCTGTTGTGGTTGTCCCGGGAGGTTTTCCGCCCAGATGCGCACTGGCATACTTGTTCACTCCTATCCTTGTGATCCTGGGACGGTTGGGATACACAGAAGACAGACGAGAGGCTATAGCCGAGGCTATTCAGCTGACAGAGGATCTTACTACAGTCATCGACCCGGAAGCGCCGGCTTCCGTGAATCAGGCAAAACGTTTGGCCTTGGCCATCTATGGGAAAGTACCTCTCATATATGGCTCCACAGGCATCACATCTGTGGCAGCGCTCAGATGGAAAACGCAGATTAACGAGAACAGTAAGGCGCACGCATTCTGGAATGTCTTCCCTGAGTTGAATCATAATGAGATTGTAGGTTGGAGTGCACAGCCTGATATATCCCGAGCTCTGCATGTTGTGCTCCTCAGAGACAAAGAAGACCATCTCAAGGTGCAGCGGAGAATCGAGATAACAAAGGAATTCATGACAGAAGCGTCGGGAGTAAGTGAGGTATTCAGCCATGGGAAGACGAAAGAAGCAAGGCTTCTGTCGTTAATCCATATAGGGGATTTCACCAGTTTATACTTGGCCTTTCTTTATGACCAGGATCCTACACCTATTTGGGCCATCGAGTATTTCAAAGAACGTCTGGCTGATGAAAACGAAAGAGGTTCATGGTAGTCTGCAAAGATGTGAGAATACCGAAATGAGCGGAGAGGGGTTTTGGTTCTCAAATGGGTAAATCAGTTGTTATAGGTGTAGATCTTGGCGGAACTAAGATAGCGACTGCTGCCGCAGATCTTGACGGATCCCTCCTTTCAAAGGTCATAAAGCCTACTTGTCCCGAGCGAGGCGAGGATGCTGTAATTGAGACGATTGTGGATAGTGTCAAGGAAGCAGCCGCGTCAGCCGGAGCTTCCAAAGGAGATATCAAATCTATCGGTATCGGAAGCCCTGGGCCAATAGATCCAAAGGCAGGCACAGTCATTTTTGCGCCTAATCTTATGTGGCATAACGTGCCTATTGTGCATATGCTCGAAGGCATTCTGGATTTACCCGTGTGCCTGGAAAACGACGCGAATGTCGCAGGGCTCGGCGAGTACCGGTTTGGCGCAGGCAAAGGTTCCAAGAACATGATATACATTACAGTAAGCACAGGAGTGGGGGGTGGCCTTATCCTAGACGGTGAGATTTACGCCGGCTCATTTGGTATGGCAGGTGAAGTAGGCCACACGACCATTGTTAATGATGGACCACTGTGCGGCTGTGGGAATCAAGGCTGCCTCGAAGCCTTGGCTGCAGGCCCTGCAATTGCCAGGAAGGCGCAGGCCTGTATTTTACACGGCGAGGAGACGATAATGACAGAGATGGTGGCAGGCAGAGTCGAGGAAATTACATCCAAGACAGTGGGGGAGGCTGCTCTTGCCGGCGATCTTCTGGCGAAAGAAATAGTTGACAAGACAGGGGAATACCTAGGAATAGGTGTGGCGAACCTGATCAATGTCATTAATCCTGACACGGTAGTAATCGGCGGAGGTGTCTCAAATATGGGTGAACTCCTTTTTGCGCCGGTGCGCCGGACAGTTGAGAAGCGTGCGATAAAGGCGGCCTTTGAGAAAGTAAAGATAGTCAAAGCAGGTCTCGGCACCGATGCAGGTTTAGTCGGAGCGGTATGCCTGGCCTTAGGACAAGTCTAGTGTTTTCAGGCGTTATGCATATTTAAACTAGGGACATACTATGACATACTATGCGGCGACTATGTCAGGAGCCGGCGTCATAGTGGTATTACATGCAAGGTGCGCGAATAAGTACATTGGGGCAGGGAGATTAGGTTCTGTTCCATCATGTATTACAAAGCATGTTCTTGGGATAGGAGGATGGACGCGATGCGGCGCACCTGGTTGAAAGCGGTCTTATGTTTAGCCGGTGTGATAATCGGTGTCATGACATCAATCGGCTTGTGGGCGGAGATAGCTTTAGCTGAACCGGTTACGGCCTTTGAAATGAAAGACCCAATAGGTGATGATTACGGTCCCGGCACGTATACCTACCCCACGCACAAGGCCTTCTTACAGGGCTTATTTGATCTTACGCACTTCCACGTAAGCTACGACGTAGAATATGTGTATTTCGACGCCACATTTGGCGAGGTCACGAACCCTTGGAATGCGCCTGAAGGTTTCAGTCATCAGCTCATAAACATATATATCGATACAACGAAAGGCATGGGCAGGACGGATACTCTTCAAGAAGGCGCCGTGGTCGCCTTTGATAAGCGGTATGGGTGGGATATCTATATCAAGGCCTTGGGATGGGGAGGATGTAGGGCGTTTACATCCCAAGATGACGAGGAATCCAAGGGAATATCCGACGGGCTTGAGGCAAGCGTCCTTCCTGACGGAAAGACTATCCGTGTGAAAGTCCCTCTGGCCATAATCGGACAGCCTGATTCAACCTGGGGATACTATGTCCTCATAGGGTCTCAGGACGCTTTCGGAGAAGACGATTTTCGTCCCGTTATGGAAGAATCAACTCCGTGGACTTTTGGAGGCGGGAGCAATCTCGAAGTTAATCCCAACGTAATTGACATGCTGGCGCCAGAGGGGGGAAGGTTCTCCCAGGAGAAGCTCCTTGGGTCATATAATGCGGAAAGGGGCGCTCCGGCGGTTCTTGTGCCTGTATTTGCCGGACAGGCGCGGCAAGGGCTTGCATTTCTCCGGCTTCCTTCTATGACCACAACTATCACGCTGATAGTCGTAGGTTTGCTGTTAGTCGGAGGAGGCATTTTGGTATGGTTTAGGCGAAGGGGAGCTATCATACCTCCTAAGAGATAAGCAGGCCAATGGGAATACGCCTCCCGAGTTCAAGGAACTCGTGAGCCACAAGAGACATAGGCCGCGGCAGGTCGGTTTGAAGGCACAGCGGTGTGCTCATGCCGTTGCCATGAGGGATGGTTTATGATATGTTATGATGTAATTGAGGTTGTCTCAAGTCTGCTGAGTATTGTCACGGTCGCCGGGTGGGATATCCATTGGTGACCGATATTTCATCTGGAATAAGATTGTCTAATTCATCAAGAGCCGCAGTCTTTGGGAGGTGGGCGGATGCATACAAAGGAAGTTGTTTACGGAGCACTTTTAACCGCATTGGCGTTATTGATACCACTTGCATTCGGAGGCTTCCTCAGTGTCATGATACCTCCCTTTTCTGCTACTTTAGCCTCCCATCTGCCTGTGATGGTTGCTATGTTGATAAGTCCACAGGTGGCGGTGATGGTAGGGCTTGGGTCTTCACTCGGTTTTCTCATCAAGCTCGGTCCGGTAATCGCTGCGAGAGCAGCGGTTCACGCAGCATTCGGAGCTGTGGGAGCTGTCGCTGTCAAGAAAGGGCTTTCCTTCGGGAGTGCTCTTCTTGTGACATTGCCTATTCACGCAATCGGTGAGGCTTTGATTGTGCTTCCATTTGGTTTCTCACTACAGAAGGCAGGACTTGTCGTAGGTGTAGGGACAGCTTTGCATCATCTTATCGATGCTGCGATTGCCGTTGCAGTCGTGGCATCAATCGGGTTGGTGCAAAAGGTTGCTGAGAGCAAACGCTAGGCATGTACCTTCTGCCTATTGATCCTTGGCCAGGACACGCCGGTAAAGCGCCATGGTTTGCTCTGCCATGGCGGAGTCAGTGAAGTATCTCAGAAAGCGTTTTCTGCCGGCTGTTCCGTATGCTTTACGCATAGTCTGATTCTCTATTAGCTCCAAGAGAGCTGAGGCAATGGCATCTTGATTGCCGGGTGGAACCAGGATTCCTGTTTTGTTGTGCGCTACTGCTTCCGGAATGCCACCGACGTCGGTGGCAACTACAGGCAAAGAGAATGCCATAGCTTCCAGAATTGCTATTCCAAGAGCTTCTTTTAAGGACGGGAGGACGAAGACGTCCATAATGGCAAATGCCAGGCCGGGATCTGGGAGTTGTCCTGTAAAGATAACGTTTTGGCTTATCCCGAGTTTACAAGATAGGGAACTTAGTTCAGGACGCTTGCTGCCATCGCCGACTATTACAAGGACTGTATCGGGATGTTGAGAGAGAACCTTTGGCATAGCTGATATGAGGTAGTCTATGCCCTTTGCTCGCTCCAGTCGGGATACTGTCCCGATAACACAAGCGGTTTTAGGGATATTCCAGCGCGCCCGGGCCTCGTCAAGCGCATCCGTTTCCGGGACCGAGGGACGCGGGACTCCGTTGTAAATCATAGACAGCTTTTCCTTGGACCAGCCGTATCTTTCCGCCTTTTTTCGTTCAGCGTCAGATACGCATATGACCTCGTCCGCCAACCTATTGGCGAAGATACTGCTTACCAGGTAGCTGGCGACATCCGGGTAACCATGGATGGTAAACACTATGGGCATGCGGGGGATCGGGATTTCTCGGGATGCAAGGCTTGCAGCCACTGCGCACTCTATGCCCGCATGGGCGTGGATCAGAGAGAATCGGTGTTTCTGATAGAGTCTGCTGAATGCCTCGTGATGCAATCTGATGGAGTTTCTCAAGCCGGGCTTAAGGGTTAGGGGAGGGATTACCTCGTAAGGGATGCCAAGATCATGGAAAAGGTGGAGTCCTCTGCCATGAGGTGTAATCAAACATGGTTCTATGTCATCACCTAACGCTTTGATAAGAGTAAGCAAATGCTTCTCGGTTCCGCCCAGTTCTGCATAAGGAAGCTCAAAAAGTACTCTCAACTAAACGCCCTCCATACCGAGATTCTATCACGAAAGCTGCTAAACGTTAACTGTGATGGTCTGGTTTAAAGTTACAAGGATTATTTCCGAGGTATTTTCGGAAAAAGGACCTCAGAAAGCGAGTTTTACGTTACAATATAGGTAAGAGGGATTTTCTTTCTTCATAAATAACAAGTGTAATGGATTTGAGGGGCTATGGTTAGTCGAACCAAGAAACTGGAAGCGCTAAATAATTTTACAAAACTGGTGGGAGATGACCCGGTGCTCGCGTATTTGATGGGCTTTCTCACGGGTCAGGTAGATCGCGTGCATTTTGTGCGCGATCCTCAGGGAGCTGACATATCCTTAAGGTTGTCCCAGGAAAGGTTTACAGTGTGGCCCGGGGAGCCATTCAGAGCTAATGTCGGCGGAGTCATAATGCCACACCCAATAGCCTTTGTAAGAGCGGTAGGCCAAGCTCACAGTGATAGGCAAATATGTGTTTCTCTTAATTTTGAGCGGGCTGATGAGGCTGAATGGTATCAGGAAGTCCTCCTACCTGATGTTTCCCACGTTAAGCTTGGCATTGAAGCAGCGGAATACGAGGCGAAAGCCCTCCGTAAAGAGATGGATCATGCTCTTGACATATATGCTGAGTGTAAGAGACTTCTGGAGAAAAGCGGAAGCGAACGTAAGGCTGAATTGGATTACTACATGTCTGTAGCGCAGACCCAGATGAAGTTGCTCTCCGGAAAACTCGAAGAAGTCAGTATCCAACTAAAGCAGTACCAAGAGAATTAAGCAATCCTACTACAGCTTATCCGTATATTCCAGCACAAAGGCAAGGCCTACTGAGACAAACAGTCCGAGGATGCCTGCTATTGCCGTATTGAGCAGCTTTCTTGGCTTAATGGGCTTATTAGGCACGATAGCTTTATCAATAACATAGATCTCAGAGTCTTGAATTGCCTCTGCGAGTTCCATTTCTTCATATCTTGAGCGGAGCATAGTGTAAACTCTCTCACTGGTCTGGCGGTCTCTCGTGAGTCTCGAAATATCAACCTCTTTCTTAGGGATAGCGGCCAGATCCGTTTTGGCTTTACGAAGTGCGGCGTCAAGTGCGGTATGCTCTGCTCTCAGGCCGGCGGTTTCGCCACTCCCTTTTGCGTTAGCGGATTGAAGTTTTGCGCTTGTCTCAGAGAGGAGCTTCTCGAGAATCACGATTCTGGCAGAGGCGGTAATGGTTTCTATTCTAAGATCCGTCACATCGTTACTCTGCTTGTACTTGAGAAGGGCATCCTCATCTTCTCTGAGTCTTTGTTCAGCCATAGGCAGTTGCTCCCCAACATAGGCTTTTGCTGCTTTGATAGATTTTCGGTTGATTAATCGACTGCGCTCTTCACACATTTCTACCAAAGCGTTAACGAATTCGACGACCTTCTCCGGGTCATCGTGTTCCACAGATAGCTTCACCATGTTGGTTCCTTGGACTTGGCTCACTGACAGTCTTTTGTGCCATGAGTCAACGACCTCCTGACTCTCGGCGTCCGGCCATCCTAACGTTGCCAAGGTTGCCGCTACCTGCGTGCGGCTTTTGAAGAGTTCTACATAGTCCTTGATATTACTTGACGTAAGACCGGGGATAGACCCAACAAGGGGATTAGGCCTTATCATAATGACACATGACGAATCATAGATCTTTGTCATTTTCGAACTCACTATGTATGCGCTGAGTACACTTACCATTATGATTGCAAGAATGAGCCATTTTCGTCTTCCTAATACTCTTAAACAATCGAGGAGATCAACTTCATAATCCATTTGATCCATTGTTAGCTCATCTTTCCCCCCTGATGCGACTTTTTGATCCGATTTCAGAGCGTGACAAACGTAACAGAACAAGAATTCGTCATGTTTGTCTAGAATTCCTGCTAGAAGTTGCTTTTTCTTCTATGTCAATTCCCTATCCTTATCACAGCTTGAATTTACAGCCGTCTGATGCTGCGCTCTAGTCATGTCTATAGCCACCACTTACGACGGGCCTTATACTCTTCGGGTTCAGGAACGCTTACGTCTTCGCCAAGGGCAATTGCCAAGGGAGTATCCCTTACAGTCTTTAGGGCCTCGTCTTCCCCCATGAGGCCTGCGGCAATTTCAAAAGCCAGGTCCAGTCTGGGCCGGCGAGATGTGCTGGAATGTCCATCACTTGCTATGATATGGGCGAGGCCATGGCTAAGAAGGATTTCCGCTGTTTTCCGGGGCCTCTGTCCCTCTCTGCCGGTGAGGCTGTCGGCATTGACATGCGCTAAAGCGCCTGCCTTGAGAAAGGGTATCAGTACATTGGGGTTATGGATGACAGATGCGTTTCGCTCGGGATGGGCGATGATCGGGATGTATCCGTTTGCCGCCATGTTGAAGATTTCCTCTTCCGCATATGAAGGAATCATCTGAAACGGGAATTCAACAAGGACATACTTTCCCGCGTCAGCGACAGGTATCACTTCGCCTCTATCGAGGTACCCAACAAGGTCCGGGGCTATCGCTATTTCCATACCGGGCATGACTTGGACGGAAAGGCCGCAAGAAGCAATGGATTCCTTGAGGGAGTCGACTTCTTCTTTGATTGTCTTAACTTGTCGAGAGCCGTGCCGGAGACGCAAGGGATCGACGTGAGGCGTCGCCACTATCCGTGATGTGCCATGCTTGGCAGCGATAGCCGTCATTGCTATTGCGTCGTCCCGGGTTTTTGCGCCGTCATCTAATCCGGGGAGGATATGAACATGGATATCTACTAAGCCTTCTATGCTCAAATGACTATCACCGAGATTCACACTTTTTTCATCCGGAGGCAGAATCATTCTCATCCTCGCTATCACCGTAATAGTAGTAATAGTAATAATTGCTGTAACCGGCTCTGTGTGTTGCATCATTTGCTACTATTCCTAGGACCTTCGAGCGGGATGTCTTTAGGAGTTCTTTCGTCCTCCTCCCTGCTTCTTTGGATGTGACCCCCAATCTTACTACTATAAGCGTCCCATCCAGCTTAGGGGCGAGGATCATTGCATCAGACACTACAGCTATCGGAGGAGTGTCGTATATGACAATGTCTGCCTTAGCAGCGAGGGAATCCCTTATTGTCTCCATAATGTCAGAGGCAAGGAGTTCTGAAGGGTTAGGCGGTATAGGGCCGCTGGTTATGACGCGGAGGCCGGGGACTG
>JAAYRV010000306.1 GCA_012518595.1 Bacillota bacterium | reverse complement strand
GGTTTTTCAAGTAGCGAGGCTGTCTGTCCAGGCTCCATGAGGAAACGTACATGTCAAAATCCAAAGCGTCGATTCTGTCGAGCATGTCACCGAAGTCTATCGCCTGATGTTTGATGGGCAATCCAATCTTCTTTGCGGCATCTGCGATCATTTTGCTGATTCTGGTCCAATCGGCGGTTTCGGGCAGGGGTGTGAGGATAGTCATTTCCTTCATTGGCTTGCCGGTGTTGGGGTCGGTTCGCGTCTTGGTTTTCCCGTCAATTGTGTATCCTGCTTTGTCCAATATCTCACCGGCTCTTGCAGGGTCATACGAATAGTGGGTTATATTGCTGTTGTAATAGGGGCTATACGACAGAACGGTTGAAGACAATGGTTTCCCGTGGCCTTTGAGAATATCAATAGCGATGGCCCCACGATCCGCTATGTATGCTATCGCTTGGCGGACCGGATCCATATCGAGGGGTTTACGCCTCATGTTCAACGTGAGGCAGGTAGCTCTGTCATCTACACTGATTTCGAGGCGCGAGTTTTTTATGGTCTTGAATTCATCTACATTAAGACCGAAAATGCCAGGTACCACATGAATATCTCCACGCTGAAACGCTATCCTCTGGGCTTCAGAATCTCCAATAATAACCATGACGATCTCGTCTGCGCGTGGGCCGTATGGTTTCCAGTCAGATCCTGACTGGGCCAGGATAGTCCCACAAGAACCAAGCAGAATGAGCCCGACCACAATAAAGAGAAGCAGTTTTCGAGGGGTCATTATTCGTCCTCCCTTCCATAGGCACAACAAGGTCTACTATGTGGCTTGTTTTTCTCCCACCGAAACAACTGAAATATGAATGGGGGATACGGTTTACCGGGTCATGTACAGAAGGAAATGAGCTTGAGTTTCACCTCCATTCTCTTCTGGTGCATAACCTGTTGCAGTATGCATCGGGTATGAGGGATGTGTCTGAGCGGCGAGGATGTATGGCATATAGCGGGAATTGTTATCAGCTTAGAATCCTGTTTCAAATCTTCGACGTATTCTTCGGCTTGCCTGCCAATGCGTGTTAAAAAAATCACACAATTCAGACTGTGTATGCTTCATACGAAGATAAGCACGTCGGCGCAGTTGAGGATTCGAAGTATATCATCAGTATCCACGCATCGCAACGTATGGGTCAACGTGGGATAACCGTAGAAGATGTCTTGAGTGAGCTTGGAAATATAGACATAAGAGATTATCAAGTGGTTACAGATCTAAAGTGGGAATAGATGTATCCGTGATGACGAGCAGGGAAGAGTTGTTGAATATACCCGTGATCGTGTAAGGTTCAGTCGTTTAATCGTAATCCGGGGAAGTACGCACTGTAGAAGCCGGTATCACGGGTGAGCAGTCGGTTGGCATAGGTCAAAGAGTGCGCTCCAATGATGAAATCACTGGCCACGTGCTGGGGAGATACTATGACACGCCCGCACTCGGGGCAGTTGACGCGGGTTAGGCATCCGCATGAACTGCACTGAAGACGCTCATCGCGTCGAGACAGGTACACCTTCCAAGCATCTGCAGCTTTACGCAGTGATTCTCGCCCGGACGGGGTGAATCGTATTCCGGTGGCCTCGAGAAAGGCATCTAACTCGTACTGCGTGCTGAATTGGCACGCCAGCTCGGCATAGACCATCTCGCAGATTAGCAGTGCGCCCTCTGCACCGGCCTTGTCCAGAAGGGCTTTTGATGCCGTCAGATGAACCGGGTCAGGAAGCAGCACGTCCAGGAGGATGCACGTGTCAATGGCGCTAATCACCCTAGCAGTCACCCCTCATATCACGCATGACCTCATCGGTGCTCACCGGCGTATCCTTAGCGAGGTATCCGACAAACTCATCGAACTTGGATGGCATCGCAGCTTTCTCCAGTAGGTAGCCTTCGGCAGACTCTCTGATGATCAGCACATCGCCTGGATTGAGTCCAAGGCTCCTTCGCACGCCCACAGGGATGGTGACTTGCCCCTTGCTGGTAACCTTGGCTTTATATTCGCGTTCCATCTTAATTCCTCCATCCAGAGCCCGTGTTGTAAGGATGTCATTCCCTTACCTATATTGTAAGGCATAAATGGACCCACGTCAACGCAACAATTCGGCTTGCCTTCCCTCGTGCTACTGAGCTGGATGCAGATCAGCCTGAAGTAATGAATGCAGAAGAAGTCGCAGATCTTCTCCGGGTCAGCAATCAGACTGTGTACAATCTGGCTCGTTCTGGCAAGCTACCTGCGGCAAAGGTAGGACGTGAATGGAGATTCAGGCGCGATGAGATTTTGGCAGTGCTCAGTAATGGCAGCCAGGAAGAGGGGGCATCCCGAGAAAGCCCTGAAAGGGTTTCTTGTACATAAGGACATTGATCCACCGAGAACACATGACTTGAGGTTACTTCGTAGAAGGGTAACGTTGATTTGCTGAAGGAAACCTAACCCACCCAAACCCCTGCCTG
>JAAYRV010000305.1 GCA_012518595.1 Bacillota bacterium | reverse complement strand
GTAATCAGAGGAAGCCAAATCACCTATGTTACCTTGGTTGAAGTCAGGGAGGTGTCCCAACCGTGATCGAAAAGGAAAGACAGTCGAGTTGTAGGCTTTATCCAAAAGCAGTAATCCTGCTGATATTCGTTTTAATGTTTATTATGTGTGCACCCCTGACTCATGCGGAGGAAAGAGCTCTTCCGACCGATCCCACGCAAAGCGAGGAATCTTTGGAATTTGCGGTTAGCGTCCCTTTCGGGGTTGTGGTGGGGTGTTCCAGGATTCTTCATACAGAGGACGTGGAAAGGGCTGCGGTGGCCAACCCGGACATTGCTGATATTGTAGTGGTCTCCAAAACGGAAGTTATTATCAACGGCAAATCTCTCGGCAGGACCACTCTCTATGTTTGGGATCAGTCGGGGCGAGTAGGATACGACATTAGGGTATACGAGGACAACCAAGACTTTCTCAGAGAGATCAAGGACGCTATCGGACTTGATGATCTCAGGTTGAGATTTGCCAAGTCTACGTTGCTTATGGAAGGCACATGCAAGACAGATGCTGAGTATGAGCGCGCAGATAAGATAGCCAAGGCTTATACCGACAAGGTCTTGAACCTCATTATTGTGCTTGATCCGAAAACTCCGCCTCCGCCACCGACAATAGATGCATCGCAAGTCACAAAGGATATGGGAATTGAAGGAGTACACGTCCGAGTGGTAAAAGGCGCGATCATTCTTGAGGGACTCGTGAAGACTCCCGACGATGCCCTGCGGGCTGAGGAATTTGCAAGGCTTTTTGCTCCTCAGGTTCTGAATTTCTTGGATGTAGAGGCGCCTGTAATAGAAGAAGAAAAGCCGGAGACAGCAGAGGCTGCGGTACCGGTGACAACTACTCCTCCACAGGCTTCCGTCGAAGAACCAGACGCGGAGACTCGAGAAGATGAGGACAGAGCTATGCCTGCAACTGATACGGATGCAGAGATCAGGGAGAAGATCGTCCAAGCGCTGAGAGCGCCTGACATAGAAGTCATGGTGGTAGACGGAACAGCCCTCCTGGAGGGAGAGGTTCCTCATGATTATGCTGGAATGCGAGCAGAAGCCGTAGCGAAGCTCTATGCCAAAAAAGTGGTCAGTGTTCTCAGAGTGGCTGAAGTCGAACCGGAGTTACCCCTGTCTCGTGTCCTACCTCCGGAACCGCCTGTGCCAAAAGTTCCTGAGATTACCTTGGAAGAGAGAGTCAGCGATTACATAAATATACCTACTGTAAACGTGCGGTCTGTTGACGGGCGACTCTTGCTGGAGGGGAGCGTAGACTCACAGAATGATCTTGAGAGGGTACAAAGAATAGCTGAACTGTTCAGTAAAGACGTGGTAACTCTATTGGAGGTAGCAAATCCGGTCCAAGTCCTCCTTCAGGTACAAGTGGTGGAGATTAACTCAGGCGCTCTGAAGAACTTGGGGATAACATGGGGCAGTATACATGACAACGCGTTTAACGCGGGTTCAGTTACGTTTGGCGAGTGGACGTCCCCACTGAGGCTGGGCCTCAAGGACGGCGGCCCTGAAGATGTATGGCAGATTAGGCTGCCTATAGACAATATCGTAGCAGAATTGTGGCGGCTTAGTCCGATACGCGCGGTCCTTGATGCCCTGGTGAGTCAAGACCTAGCGAAGATCCTAGCAGCTCCCAGCCTCCTGACACTAAGCGGGGAACATGCGGATTTCCTGGTTGGAGGCGAAATCCCTGTTTACCTCGGGCAAGTGGACGGGAAGATAGTCTTTGAGTGGCGACCGTACGGAATAAAGCTGGACATGCTCCCTCGAGTGGACACAATCGGCAGAGTTGTCCTGGATATTAAACCGGAAGTCTCGTCTCTTGATTGGAATAATGCGCTGGATGTGGGACTTGCGACTGTCCCCGCGTTGAAAACCAGGAGAGCTTCTACCCACTTAATAGTGGAAGACGGCGTGACCATTGCAATAGGCGGCCTCATCCACACCACTGAGGCGAAGATAGTGAAGAAGCTCCCTATTCTCGGAGATATTCCTATTATCGGGGGGTTGTTCAGGAGTGAGAGGTTTGAGTGTGGAGAAAGCGAGCTTATCATATTGATTACACCGAGGATCGTCCGGATTGGTGAAACGGTATTCTGGGATCGTATGGTAAGGCACGAGGCATTGGAAGCTTTCGAAATTGATGTCGAGACGCTTGGGAAGTGAAACAAGTGGGAAAATCCCCGATTAAGGTTCTGATAGCAGACGATATGGCGGCGACGCGGGAGAATCTTAAGAAGCTTTTGTCGTTTGACGGCGGGTTTGTTGTGGCAGGTGAGGCCGAAAACGGCAAAGAAGCTGTAGCTCTCGCAAAGCGGCTGAAGCCGGATATCGTTCTTATGGACATAAACATGCCGGTTATGGGCGGGATAGAGGCTACGAGGGTAATCTCTGTGGAGATGGCTATGACCACTGCTGTGGTGATCGTATCAGTCCAGGGAGAGCAGGAGTACCTAAAAGAAGCCATGGCAGCAGGGGCCAGAGGATATCTGGTCAAACCCTTTTCCGCTGACGAGCTGGTTAGCACAATACGAAGGACACATGATATGGAGATTCAGAGGAGGGCTCAATTGATGCCAAGCATCCCTCTGGGGAAAAAGCTCGGGCGGATCATTTCGGTGTTCAGCGCCAAGGGGGGAGTCGGGAAAACTGTTATTGCCGTAAACCTCGCTGCTGAACTGGGAAAAAAGAAAGATTGCAAGGTGGCCTTGGTTGACCTCGATCTTCAGTTCGGAGATGTAGCCATCATGTTAGATACATCCCCTGTGAGGACTATAGCGGATATTGCCAGGGAAGAAGAGGTGGATTCAGAGATTGTCGAAGCGTGCCTCCTTGCGCACAGCACAGGGATTCGTGTTCTTGCATCGCCGCTCCGTCCGGAGCAGGCGGAATCTGTAACCGACAGGCATGTCGCAGCTGTCTTGGGACTGCTTGCCGAATCCTATGATTTTGTCATTGTCGATCTCTCTCAAAGACTTGATGACATATCTCTTACAGGCCTGGATATGGCTGACACTATCCTTCTGGTTGCCACAACAGAGCTTCCCGCTATAAAAAACGCTAAGGTATGTCTTGAGATAATGGAATCCCTGGGCTATGAAAGCAGCAAGATTAAGTTAGCGTTATCTAAGCCGTCTCGAGAGCATGGCTTGGATATTAACGAGATAGAGAAGACTCTCAAGCGAAAAGTGGATGTGCATATCCCCAATGAGGAGCGGGTGGTATCCCCATCAGTCAGCAAAGGAACGCCCTTTGTCATAAGCAATCCCGGCGCAAAGGTGTCCCTTGCCATCCGAGACCTTGTCAAGGCAGTCAATCCTCAGAGTGAAGGAAATACAGTTTCCAAGAAAGCATTCAAAGGTCAAAAACCCACATCTCACAAGAAGAGTGCAGGCATCTTCGCATCGATTTTTAGTATGTTTGTGAACGGGTGATAGACAAATGTCCCTAAGAGATAGACTGGAAAGAGCAAAGTCAGGGCAGAAGCAGGAGATTTCAAGATGGATAAAGCCTTCTGACAGAGTCACGCCTGAATCTGAGAGCGTCAGGCCTCAGGCTGCCGGGCCGCAAACCGGAGTGCCTAGAAGAGCCGGAACAGGACGTGCAGAGGACATTCTTCGGGAAGATCCTTACCTTGTAATCAAGGAAAGGATCCACCATAGGCTTGTCAAGGAAATAGAGGAAGAGCTTATTGAGAGAACTGCAAGTACAGAGGATAGGCAGAGGCTGGCCAAGGAAGTCGAGTCCATAGCAATGAAGGTCTTGGATGAAGAGCCTGTGCCTCTGATACGGTCAGAGAAAGTCAGGATCATCACAGACGTTATTGATGATGTGATGGGATTCGGCCCTATTACTCCTCTTTTGGCTGATGAGACCATAACTGAAATCATGGTAAACGGTGCTTACAATGTATACATTGAGCGGGGAGGCAAAATCGAAGAGACGTCTATCCGATTTCGCGACGTAGACCACGTCAGGCACATTATCGACCGGATTGTCTCACCTATCGGGAGGCGCATAGACGACGCCAGTCCTATGGTGGATGCAAGGCTTCCTGACGGCTCCCGGGTAAATGCAGTAATTCCGCCGATTTCTCTTGTAGGGCCGTGCATCACCATTAGAAAATTCGCAAGGGAGCCTTTGACTACGGATGACCTGATTAGGTTGGGGACGCTCACGCCGGAGATGATAGAGTTTCTTGACGGTGCGGTCAAGGCAAGGTTAAACATAGTTGTGTCCGGAGGGACAGGATCCGGAAAAACAACGACTTTAAATGTGCTCTCTTCGTTCATTCCGCCGGATGAGCGCATAGTCACCATTGAAGATGCAGCCGAACTCCAGCTCCGCCAGGAGCATGTGGTTGTGCTTGAGGCCAGGCCTCCTAACATTGAAGGAAAAGGCGCCATTACTATTCGGGGCCTTGTGAGGAATGCCTTGAGAATGCGACCTGACAGGATTGTTGTGGGAGAGGTCAGATCAGGGGAGGCCCTTGACATGCTCCAGGCAATGAACACAGGCCACGACGGCTCAATGACGACAGGCCATGCCAACTCCCCCAGGGACATGCTTTCAAGGATGGAGACTATGACTCTAATGGCAGGGATGGAGTTACCTCTTCGAGCTATCAGAGAGCAGATTTCTTCAGCTATAGACCTTATCGTGCATCAGGCAAGGCTGAGGGACGGAAGCCGAAAAATCACCCATCTCACTG
>JAAYRV010000304.1 GCA_012518595.1 Bacillota bacterium | reverse complement strand
GCATTTGACTGTTCGCGCGATATACTTTTCACTTGACACCCCTAAGCTGTCAAGTGACGGGAATTCAATTATATGTCCTGTAGAGTGATGGATTTTCCAGCGCGTTTTTAGAATCTGTGATCGAAAGGGGAACCAAGAGGAGGCAAAACGAACTAGGCAGATCGCCACGAGACCGTTGTTCTCTCCCACATTATGTTAACGCAGCTCGCTTGAATCGCAAGAACCGGTCGCCGTCTTCGGCGAAACTGGCAGCTGCCGGAGAACTTGAACGGTCTCCGCCACGAGTAATTGCCAGTTCCAGAAAGCGCACGTACCGTGCGGGGCTGCCGGTGTTGCACTCGGGGACGGCTCCCCAAGCGGGTTGCCTTGACAAAATCCGGCCCGTAGGCCGGCGGCCGAATTTTGACACCCCTCATTGCAATCACCGGCAACCTAAGCTCTCGGAAAACGAGCGAAACTTAATGGGCTCATACTTAGGAGCTAAGCTCAATATGGACGTAAGCGGAGTGCACGGTGTATAATAGTGCAACTACATAGAAGGAACATAAATGTCTTTTGCATCTGACTCAGATTAGGAATCATGGGAGGGATTATTATATGCCTAATGTATTCGCGTTTTTATCCTACATACTCGTGATGACCCTCACCCCCGGCCCCAATAATATGATGTGCCTTGTAAACGGTAGCAAATTTGGTTTCAGGCAAACCCTCCGGTTCATTGCAGGGCTTTTCATCGGAGTAGTCGTTGTAATGACCGGGTGTAGCTATTTTAATCTCTCCTTGTCGCGTTTCATCCCCAGTTTCAGGCCGATAGCTGAAATCTTAGGCGGATTGTACTTGCTATATTTGGCTGTGCGTATCCTAAGGAGTGACGAAACCGCAGTCAGCGCAAACACTCACAGCGCAACTTTCGTTACCGGTGTCGCCATGCAATTTGTCAATGTCAAGTTGCTGCTTTACGCATTGACCGTTACTGCGAACTTCATAACCCCTTACTATGAATCATCCTTAGTAATAGTGCTCATCTGTGTCTTCCTGGGCTTCTGTTCCGCCATATCGGCGTCTTGTTGGGCACTGTTCGGAACGGCGATTCAACGCTTCTTCGGACAGTACAGGAAACCACTGAACATAGGTATGGCGTTACTTTTACTTTACGCAGCGCTATCCATATCAGGCATGCTGCCACGCATCAAACTTCTACTTAAGTGATACCCCTAACCTGATGCATTCAACCAGGAATTCCGCAGGCCATAGCATGAATGGCTCACTGGATGAGCCATATTCGACAAGACACCCTGTAGGTAAGCCCTATGCGCTCTTTCATAGATCGACGGGACCCCCATCTGATTTGGTAGTGCAGTCAGGGATCCAGTTGGAACGCTTATCCTGGGAATACAGCGCTGGGGGTAGAATTCTCTAATATACAGTCGCCGGCCTGGTAGACATACATCGCGTTAGAACATAGACTACGCTATCGTTAAGAGTAGGTTCTCGCTGGGAGATCTTAGTGAGACTTCAGATAATCCAGAGCGCATATAAGCGCTCTGTCTATGCAACCTGCAATATCGTTGACAGTAAGACTGACACTAATATCCGCAGGCACACCTTGCCCTTCGATAAGCGAACCGTCAGTGCGGTACTCACGCCACCTGGATACCTGAAACTTGAATCCGCTGACTTCAAGACGAATAGGATTGCCACTTGATCCTGCGGTAGTGTGCCCGATAGTAGTGGCCCGCCCCGAGTCGTGCATGCCTGCAGCGAAATGTTCGGCGCTACTGATGACAAACTCGTCGATAAGCAAGACCACAGGATTTGTGTACTGCCATACTCCTCTCGGCTTCACAGTACGCCGCATGCGCGGCGCAAACCACGGCTTACCTAAAGTGACCACACGCATCTGGCAGTCGGGAAAATCCACTGCAGCCGTAAAGAACCGTCCAGCACAACTCTGAGCTACCCTATCGTCACCTCCGCCATTGCCTCTCATATCGATGATCAGCGCTTTCGTCTCCTTAAGCTGTTCCAAAGCTCGATCGAATTCCTTCACTAAAGCGTCTCCCGAATCTAATCCCAGACCGGATGTAGAAAAAGACGGCAGTCGGATTAGCCCGATATCCCCGTCCAGAACCTCAGCAGTTATAGCCATGGGTTCACCCACGAAAGGCTCGCGGAGAAGCAAGAAGGTAAAAGTTGTGCCACTCGGACTTGCCAGTTCAACCTGAACCTCCTCATCAAGATCGCCTTCCAGCATAGCGGCTACTGCCACACTCCGCCTGTGCCACGGTGTTGACGAGGTAACCAGCGGGATGAGAAAGCTTATGCGCTCCTTGGCGGATTCACCGTCCACCGACACTATCCTGAGCCCGGGTGCCACGCCTTTTGCCTCGGCATCCGAGCCGGACGCCACCTCTGCCACGATAGGCTCACCATCCGCTTCGACAATACGTATACGAGGCCTTCCTCTGTTTACGGGAACAGGCTTCGGATAGTCGTATATATAGGAATGGCCATCCTCGAGCTCACGGACCATAGCGCTCATACTGACAAAGAATTCATAGTCGCTCTTTACCTCTGCAACCTGATCCGAATAGCGTTCTCTAACTGACTCCCAATCGATGCCTTTGTCATCAAAATAACTGTACCAGAGGCCTATCTTCTTCCAGATCTCCTCGCAAATCCTTTGCCGTTCCTCCAATGAATATGTAAACTCAGCAAGTTCAGTTACCGCCTCTCCCCTGGACATAACCGTCAAAAGCCCTATAGCCGTCAAAAGTCCCAGGATGAGAATCAGCGCGACCTGCCTCCGGCGCTTCATTGCTCTCACTCTCCATAAACCGGCGGCTCTCGTCGGAACCGGGCCGGAACTGAAGGAACATCCCAAACACTAAGCCTACTAAACACTAAGCCTACTAAATACCAGGCCTACGAAATGCTAAGTCTACCAGGTTACTAGGCCTGCCTGCGCTCAACCGGATAAATGGTCATCCCCCAAAAGCGGCGAGCCCGCCTACTCATATCTCAAAGCTTCAATAGGATCGAGGTTTGCAGCCTTATATGCAGGATAAACTCCAAATACAACCCCTGCGAAAGACGCTGAAATGACTGCTACGGCAATAGAAAACGGTGACACATAAGTAGGCCACTTGGCTATTTTCGCGATTAGGGAAGCTCCGGCCCACCCAAACACGATTCCCATGGCTCCACCGACTAAGCAAAGAGCTATGGCTTCAAACAGAAACTGCCTAAGAATATCACCCTTCTTGGCGCCGACCGCTTTTCTGATTCCCACCTCGCGAGTACGCTCAGTTACTGATACCAGCATGATATTCATAACGCCGATCCCGCCGACAAGCAATGATATGCCGCCTATACCTCCAAGGATTACTGTAAAGATTCGCGTTATGGTTTCAGTTGTCTCCAGGATAGAAGCACTGCTCATAACATTGAAAGAAGAGTCTTTGCCATGACGCTGAGTCAGAACTGCTTTGATCTGGTCCATAGCCTCTTTTACCTGCTTGACATCGTGAGCTTCGCAGGATATGTAAGCCACATCATCACTGCCTGTCATACGTTTCGCGTGAGTTATCGGAATATGGACAGACATGTCTTGAGGGTTTTCTCCAAAGATCGTTCTCCCTTGTTCCTTCATGACTCCGATTACAGCAAAACTCTGCCCGTTCAGCTTCACCTTGGCGCCTATGGCGCTTTCATCTCCGAAAAGCTTCTTTGCCAAGCCTCCGCCAACAATCGTCACCTGACGCTGAGTCTTGACATCAAGCTCAGAGAGAAACCTGCCTTCTTTAAGGCCTGCCTCTTGCGTGGAAGCAAGGCCTTCATCTGTAAAGGTTGCACTGACATTGTACCGTTCCCTGCCGTACTTTACTGTTACCATTCCCATCCGTGATACGCTGACCGTAGCCAAAGCAGGACACCCCTTGCGCATGGCTTGGGCGTCCCCATAAGTTAATGAGTCAGTTCGCCCTCCTGACATGGCTTCCCTTGCGTAGTCAGGCTGCACAAAAATGAGGTTTGAACCGAGGCCTGCCAGTTCCATGGTAACGAGGCGCCTCCCGCCTTCACCTATGGACATCATAGATATTACTGATGCGATACCGATTACTATGCCCAGGAGAGTAAGGGCTGACCGTAGTTTGTTCGTCTTTAGACTGGAAAGCGCAAGTTTCATGCATTCATAAAAGCTCATACACCCTCCCCCTCCCTCTCTCCGGTATCCGTCCTCTTTCCGAGGTCAGTTCCTTTTCCTTCCCTGACAATCAAGCCATCCCTGATCTCAACAAAACGGTCTGTTTTAGCTGCCAGTTCAGGGTTATGGGTAACAAGCACTATCGTTATCCCTTGTTCATGGAGCTCTTTCAATATCCCGATAACCTCAAGACCGGATTTCGTATCTAAATTTCCAGTAGGCTCATCCGCCAAAATTATGGAAGGCTCTGTCACCAGCGCTCTGGCAATTGCCACTCTCTGTGCCTGGCCCCCGGAAAGCTCATTTGGCCTATGGTCTGCCCTATCACCGAGCCCGACTCTCTCAAGCGCAGATAATGCCCGCTCTTTACGAGCAGTAGGGTGAACACCGGAATATACAAGAGGAAGCTCAACGTTTTCTAACGCTGTGGCTCGCGGTAAGAGATTGAACGTCTGAAATACGAACCCAATCTTCCTGTTGCGAACTTCAGCAAGTTCGTCATCAGACAGTTCATTTACCAATCTCCCGTCCAGAAGGTAACTACCGGTTGTCGGTCTGTCGAGACACCCGACAATATTCATAAGCGTAGATTTACCCGAACCTGAAGGACCTATGATAGATACGGATTCACCGGATTCTACCTCAAGGGATACGCCTCTTAGCGCTGCCACCTGGACTTTGCCGGTATCGTAAATTTTCTCTACGTCTTGTACAACAATCACTTAGCGTCACCTTGCTT
>JAAYRV010000303.1 GCA_012518595.1 Bacillota bacterium | reverse complement strand
TTGGACACAAAAGGAACCACATTTATCCTAGCTGCTCTCGGCGTCTTTGACATATCCATAATTATCACGCGACCAACATCCCAGAACCCATTCGGGGAGGAAGCCGCTCCTCCTTTCTTCCAGAAGAATGATAAACAACTGACCACTCCCTCATTCTGCATTATCCGGCATAATAGACAATGTAATCGACCACTTTTTCATGGAGCATGATCCAAAAAGGAGTAATCAAGTTTAGTGATACGCTGTTCAATTTTTGACCACGAAAACGCTGATCGGCAGTGGAAAATAGGATGCATTTTTCTGTCAAACAGGTGATCCAAAGTATGCTTTGGCCTTAAGTTCGATAAGGAAAATGAAGCACAAACACCGTTATGAGGCACACAGTCGTCTGGAAATCTTTCTCGCCTGCTCTGCCAAGGTAGGCTCGTCTACATTCACCAGTTCTCCGTCTGAGACAACAACCTTACCCGCAACTATAGTAAACGACACAGGTCTTTGACATCCAAGCGTGGCTAAAGCAGCCATTGGACCGGATTCCGCGCCAACCCAGTCGAAGTTTGAGGCATCGACAGCAAACATATCCGCCGGGTGTCCTACTGCTATCCTCCCTAGCTCAGGCCAACCGATTACACTCGCGCCTCCTACAGTCGCCACATGAAGAATATCCTCAGGTCGGGGCGCACAAGGCCCAAGTTCCAATCTGTGCAATAGATAGCAAGTTCTAATCTCTGAAATCATGTTTGAACAGTCGTTACTGGCGCTTCCGTCCACGCCCAGACCGACAGGCACTCCCGCTTCAAGAAATGCCTCTAAGCCGGCCCGTCCTGACGAAAGCTTCATGTTGGATGTAGGGCAATGTGCAACCCCGGTTGAGGATACAGCAAGCAGATTCACTTCATCACCGGTAAAATGCACGCCATGGGCAAACCATACATCGGGTCCCAACCACCCTAGACTCTCCATGTAGGCAAGCGGCCTCATGCCGGTTTTCTCCAGACAATCCAGCTCTTCATCGCGGGTTTCTGCCAGGTGAGTGTGAAGTCGGACTCCGCTCATACGTGCAATAGACGCTGTCTCTCGCATAAGATCATCTGATACTGAAAAAGGCGAGCAAGGTGCAAGAGCAATACGGCGCATGGATGTTGCGGATGGATCATGGTATTTGTTTATAAGACGTTCGCTGTCCTGCAAAATATCATCAATGTCCTCAACTAAATTATCAGGCGGCAGTCCGCCATGCTTTTCCCCTTTGGACATGCTTCCCCTGCAAGCGACCATCCTGATGCCAAGTTCAGCCGCAGCTTCAAGTTCAGCATCAATCAACCTGTAGCCTGCCGCTTTGGGAAATACGTAATGATGGTCACAAGAAGTAGTGCAGCCTGACTTCAAAAGCTCACCAAGGCCTACAAGAGCGCCGTAGTACACAGCTTCTTCGTCTATACCCTTCCATACCTGATAAAGCGCCTTAAGCCAATCAAATAGTTCAAGATGCTGGACTCGACTGATATTCCGGGTCATGCTTTGGTATAAGTGATGATGCGTATTGATCAGTCCCGGGTACACTATCATACCATCTGCGTCTATGACAGCATCCGCAGAAATCGACGGCACGGCGCTCTCATGGGGGGATCGCGGTTTGCCGGACTGCGATATAGATTGAATTACTCCGTCATCGCATAGGATATCAACACCGTAGAGGGTTTCTCGACCTTCGTTCATGGTGACAACAGCTGTGGCATTCTGAATCAGAAGAGAAGACATGCGACAAACCTCCGTTGCTTCAAACGTGTGAATTAGTCCAACTGACTGTGCTCAGTAGTCCCATCGGCTCCGTAGAGTTTATCGTAACGTTTAATCGCCTCGAGCGCAACACGAATCTCGTTCTCCCAACCCTCGGCAAGAGCCGGATTTTCCTCCTCATATATAACATCACCGGTGACAATATTCCCTGATACTGCGCATATCATAGCCGCCTTCTTACCCCTAGCCCTGGCTACTGTAAAAATTGCGGAGCTCTCCATCTCAACATTGAGCAACCCGTACTGCGAGAATTTCTCTATCAATTTAGGCGTTTCGCCATAGAAAGCGTCGTCAGTGACATTTATACCCACATGAAGATTATAGCCTAGTTCTGTCATCATGGATTCAGAGGTATCCACAAGAACCTGGGTAAGGCGGAAATCAGGAACTGCCGGCATAGTATCGGGAACATAGAACCTTGAGGTCCCTTCGTTCTTCATTGATCCTATGGAGATGATCAAGTCACCTATGCGAATCCCCGGCTGGAGAGCGGCTGTGCTTCCGATTCGTATAAAAGCTTCCGCTCCGATATTAGAAAGTTCCTCCACTGCTATGGATGCAGATGGACAGCCTATACCGGTAGAACATACGGACACTTTGACACCCTCATATTCTCCGGTAAACGTCCTGTATTCCCGATTACTCGCTACCAATCGCGGATTCGTCAAATACTTGGCTAACCTATCACTTCTGGCAGGATCTCCCGGCAGAAACACATATTTCCCAACGTCACCTGCGTTACAACGAATGTGATATTGGAGACGTCCATATGTCTTCTCCGCCTTGTTTACAGTTGACATAGTCCTCATCCTCTCACATGATGATAATGCAACAGTAGGTGAAAACCATCCATACGCTTATCAATCATACGCTTACCGGTCAATCAGTTTCCCTGTTGCAGCAGGCGGTCTTACCTTTCCTGATACAAAGGCCAGTACTACAAGGGTTGCAAAATAGGGTATCATCTCGACAAACTGTGGCGGAACCTGCCACTCTTGAAGGCTAATCTGCAACGCCATGGCATATCCGAAAAAGAGCGAAGCCGCCAGTGAGCCAAAGGGTTTCCATCTTCCAAATATCATGACGGCAAGCGACATAAATCCTCTTCCCGCTGTCATGTTCTTTGTGAATACATCCAGCACTCCTATGGACAGAAACGAACCTGCGAATCCAGCCAGGGCTCCACTGGTGATTACCCCCAAATACTGCAGTTTGTGTACATGAACGCCTGCCGCAATCGCAGCCTGTGGATTCTCGCTAATTGCCCTCATTCTTAGTCCCCAGCGTGTGTAATAAAGGATTATGTGCGTAACCACCACCAACAAGAGACCAATAAGGGTAATGGGAGATACGTCTTCAAAGATGATTCGCCCTATAATGGGAATCTTGTCAAACCACGGTATTGTGACTTCAAGAACTCGCGGTGCTGTTGGAGATTGAGCCTTATTTCCGAACAGAATCTGCATCAGAAATATGGTCAACCCGCTCATGAGCATGTTTATCGCTACCCCACTTATGACCTGGTTAGTCCGACAGCGCAGTGATACTACCGCATGAAAAAGGCCGCATGCGATACCTGTCATTATAGCAGCCAAGACCCCTATCCAAGCCTGTCCTGAGCAGAGGGACACGACTGCTCCGCCAAAAGCGCCGGCTAACATCATTCCTTCTAGGGCGATGTTTACTACGCCTGAGCGCTCCGAAAATATTCCTGCCAATGCTCCTATCCAAAGTGGAGTAGCTATTCGTATACACGAGCGAATCAGCTCTATAGAGAGAAACCGGCTCACACAGACACCCTCCTATCCGACAACATCTTACTGATATAAGCTCCCGAGGCTACAAAAATGATGATTATCGCTTGCAGAATCGACAGAAGTTCCCGAGGGACCTCTGTTGCTATAGACATTGCAGGTCCTCCCGCCTCCAAGATTCCAAAGAATATTGCGGCAATTAGTATCCCAAAGGGATTATCTCGTCCAAGAAGTGAAACAGCTATTGAGGTAAAACCATAGCCTGGCGAAAATGAGCTAATGAATCTACTATACACGCCCAAGGATCGCTCCGCGCCCATGAGACCGGCAAGGACACCGCTTACGAGAAGCGCGCTAATGCGCATAAAGGATACATTCACGCCTGAGTATCGTGCAGCAGCAGGATTGGCTCCTGTAGTTCTTAAGTTGTATCCCCACAACGTACGATAAACCAGCACGTAGGTAACAGCAACTAAAGCAATACTAATTAAGAATCCCGTGTTAAGACGCGAAGGAGGCACAAGCAACGACAAGGCTGCAGTATCTGCAATTTTGACGGTCTGTGGCATTACCCCCGGCTCCTTAAAGACGTAAACAGTAAGGTATCCGGTAAGAGAATAGGCTATATAGTTTAACATTAGGGTGCCAATAACTTCGTTAACTCCAAACCTGACTTTCAGTATGGCAGGCACAAATGACCATATACCACCTGCAATTCCTGCTATAAGCAATGCAGCTATGATATGAGCGCCTCGCCCCAAGTACGTCAGAGTAAAACCGGCCCACGCGGCTGCCATTGCTCCGACATACATCTGGCCCTCAACACCGATATTGAACATTCCGCACTTTGAAGCAATCATAACTGCCAAGCCTCCGAAGATGTACGGAGTAGCTTTTTGCAAAGTATTAGCCAGTGCCTGGACATCACCGAGAGCCCCATTGATCAAAGCTGCGTACGCAACAAGTGGGTCTTCGCCAAGGAGCCCAATGATAACGGTGCCCACAAGAAAAGCCCCTACCACCGAAAGCAATGGGGCAACCATAGCGCGAAAAGCACTGTCTTGCTTCATGCCTGACTTCATCACACGACCTCCTTGCCCGCTCCAGCCATCATAAGTCCGATTTCCTCAACAGTAAATGACGCTGGGTCGCCTATTCCTGCAATCCTACCAGAGTAGACCACTGCAATTCGGTCAGAAAGCGATAAGATCTCGTCAAGCTCGTTAGAGATTAGCAAGATCGCTACCCCGCGAGACCTTGCCTCTATCAAGGCTTTGTGTATCATTTCGATAGATGCGATGTCCACTCCACGAGTGGGCTGCACAGCCAGCAAGAGCCGTGGCTCATGTACCATCTCTCTGGCGAGGATGAGCTTCTGCTGATTGCCGCCTGATAGAGTGAAGGCAGGAGCATTGAGTGACGGTGCCTTTATGTTGAAATCCTTTATGAGCCTGTTAATCCACTCATTGACTGCCTTCCGATTTATGAATGGCCCATTTCTAAATATGCTTCGGTATTGATGCCCAAGGAGCCCGTTGTCACTGAGCGGAAAATCCATTACTAAACCTGTGGCAGTTCTATTTGCCGGTATATGAGCTACACCCATCGCTCGTATTTGTGCAGTACTCAGACCTGTAATGTCCTTGCCCATCAGTTCTATGCGTCCTTGAGTGGCCCGTCGTAAGCCGGTAACAGCTTCTTCCAGGGCATCCTGGCCATTTCCGGCGACACCCACTACACCGAAAATCTCCCCTGCTCTTATTGAAAAACTGACATTTTCTATACGTTGGTCACCTGATACTGACTCAGATGTAAGATTGTCAACGTTCAATACAACTTCTCCGGCCGTAACTTCCGGCTTGCTGATGGAAAACATTACGTCCCTACCGACCATTAATCGAGCAAGTTCTTTCTCAGTGGCGGCATCCTTCGTGAGAGATCCGACAGATCTGCCATCTCGAATGACGGTGATGTCATCTGCTATCTCCATAACCTCGTTGAGTTTATGTGTTATAAATACTACAGAGCGGCCGTCTGCAACCAGATCTCGAATTATCCGAAATAAATCCGAAGTCTCCGCAGGAGTGAGAGCTGCAGTAGGCTCGTCTAAAATGATGATCCTGGCTTCTCTGAACAAGACCTTTATTATCTCGACTCGCTGCTGTAACCCGACGGGAAGTGACTCTACTATATCAGTAGGTTCCAGGGTCAGGTTGTAACGATTGCTTACTTCTCGCACTTGTTGCTCAGCAAATTTATAGTCTATGAGGCCTCGGGTGCAAGGTTCCACACCTAGGATGACATTTTCAGTCACTGAAAGGGGACCAACAAGAGTGAAATGTTGATGCACCATGCCTATGCCTAGTCTATGGGCAACATCAGGCGAGCCGATAGTAACCGGCTCGCCGTTGACAAAGATCTCTCCTGAATCCGGCTGATAGATCCCGTATAGGATCTTCATCAGCGTTGACTTTCCTGCCCCATTTTCGCCAACAACTGCATGTACCGTTGCTCTTTGCAAACGAAGGTCAAGATCATCATTAGCCTTTACAGGGCCAAAGTATTTCTTAATACCACGCGCTTCCAAAGCAAAATTCATTATCCATCATCCACTCTTGCAAGCTATTCGTCTGCTGCATCAATGACGACAATCTTTCCACTGATAATGTCTTTGCGGATTTGATCGAGACTACTGATATTGTCATCACCAATTATGTCTCGGGTGTATGTCATCGGGGTCAATCCAATTCCGTTGTTACTAAGACCGTAGGTTACTACACCGCCTTTGAAACTCCCATCAGTCATACGTCTAATGGTGTCAAACACGGCCTCGTCTACTCTCTTCATCATTGAAGAGAGTACTAACCCCTCAGCCATATAGTCTTGATCAGAGTTGCAGCCGATAGCATACTTCCCAACTTGCTTTGCAGCGTTAAACAATCCTTGGCCTGCACCGCCCGCAGCGTGATATATTACATCCACACCTTTGCTATACATAGACAATGCGATCTCTTGGGCTTTGGCCGGGTCATTAAACGCACTGAAATCTGAACCGATAGGTTGCACATACACCTCTACAGACGGATCTACGTACAGTGCGCCTTGCTCATAGGCCTTAGTAAATCTGTTTAGGAAGGGAATATCCATAGCCGGTATGGCACCGACTTTCTGAGTGTCGGTCATCATGGCAGCAAGGGCTCCTACAAGAAATGAACCCTCGTGTTCTTTGAAGACCAAAGAAGCAACATTAGGGTTATCTACGACTGCATCCACAATAGCGAAACCTGTCTTAGGGAATTCTTGGGCAACCCTAGCCATAGGCTCTTGCATATCAAACCCTACACCTATGACAAGATCATTACCTACTTTGGCCAGTTGCCGTAGCAGTTCCTCTGTAGAGGCTAGATCCGGCGGTTCAATTACCTTAAGCGTTATGCCAAGCTCCGATTCTGCCCTTTTAGCTCCGTCGAATGCCAAATCGTTAAAAGACTTGTCCCCTAATCCCGCAACACCTGTCAGCAAACCGACTCGCACATTTTCTGACTGGGCTGCTCCTATTGTCCCAGTTGAGAAAACCAGTAAGAGTCCTAACGTGACACAGAGTATGAGTCTTATCTGCCTTGACATTTCTCTTCCTCCCTCTCAAATGATTAAGTTGTAGTCTTGTTGGTACAATTTATACATGTCCGTTAGTCCGTTATCCTTCTCCTTCCAAATCTGACCGTTTTCAGATATTCAGGTTTCCTATTCTCTGAACGATTCAACCGGCCCGGAATGGAGGCTTATTGCCAGGAGTATTTTCCCTTCTAATTCCACCTTCCTGTTAGGTTCAAACGCTTGAAACAGCTACGTCTTCTAAAGATAAGCTACAAGTCGTGTCGGCATCCTCACCTCCTGTTGCTTCCATACACTCATTCCAGCAGATCCTCACCGAAGCTCATGGCCTTTTTCCCAATGCCGTTTTACACGACCTAACGGAAAAACGGTTCAAAT
>JAAYRV010000302.1 GCA_012518595.1 Bacillota bacterium | reverse complement strand
CTTCCACATATTACCTTAATGATGAAGACCAGGTTAAGCAGGATATTAGAGGCCCGAGCGCGAACTAGCTATTACACAATGCTACAATGGTAGTATTGTAGCGTGACAGCAATCATAGCAATGTCAACCGGACTTCATGTCCGGATTCGACCTCGCGCCTTCCACTGGCAAGTGTCCGGCAAGTCCGGGAACTTTGTGCCAACGCGGAAGGCGGATTGCTTTATAAGAGGGAAAGGATGATTATCCCATCATGGGTTTTTTAGCACATAGACACAGAAAAATCGTCGCCGCATTTGCGGTTTTGGTTCTCATGCTCACATCAACAAGCCTTGTCGGGGCATCCGCTGAGCCTTATCATCCACATGCCTATTTGTCAAAGCGCCCTTCCTCAGATGTCTCTGCTCTACGGGTTTATCCAACTGACAGGAGGGTAGCGGAGAGAGCTCATTTCGATGAAAGCAATCTGAATTGTGCTGCGTATCTCGGAGGAAACAGGGCCCTTGGCATGGCTTGTTCCACAGACGGCAATGAGATCGATCCCGGCTTAAAGGTGGTAGTCCGCGGAGAGCAAGGCCCTGTACTATACATAGGCGGAAGCATGGGCATCTCAGGAGAGGTCTTTTTCGGTGACATGCCTGTTGCGCCTGATCCATATGCTGCCGAGCCCGGTGACGACAGTTCTGGCGACGAGGAAACCGGTGACGCCGGGAACACAGGCGGCGACTCCGGTAACATAGACGGGACAGACGCCGAATCCGCTGAGAATTCCACCGGCGAAGAATCACAGGAAGACGACTGGGACAGCTACCTGCCGCCAAAGCCACACGGCATGACGCTTCCTAGCATTCGTCAGAATCTCAACCTGGTAATCGACGGCAGGCTCGGAGAGTCGGTCCAGGCTTATACAAGACTTTCAATGAGCGGTGTTTGGGGTGTAAGCAGACCAAGTGACGCAAGCCCCTGGATGCCGTCAATGGTAAGACCGCTCCTTGTTGATGAGGCGTGGATCCGATATGCCACAGCGGACTTTCAGGTGCGTGCAGGTAAACAAAGGTTTTCCTTAGGACCTATTGGGCTTTTGGGTAGGACTGACTCGGAAGCCGCAGAAGGCGTTGTCCTTGACACAGGAACCGAGAAATGGGGTTTGACAGGAGTATGGTCACGGCTCAGCTCAGGGTATTACTACAACAGCTCCTTTGTAACCCGCGCAGATAACCTCCTGGCATTCAGGTTAACTCGGCCTGTGGCAGAAACATGGGCCCTCGGTCTGAACTATTTAGCCAGCGGCCTGGGAGATGAAACCGGTGTTTCCGTAGATGTTCTGGGAAATGTCAAAGGACGGAATATTGCAGCAGAGGTCGGCATGTTTCAATCAAGCTCAACGCTTTATCCTGAATATCAGACATCCGGATGGGTGCCTGGATTTGTCCTGAGAGCGGAAGCTTTCAACACGCCTCGACATCGGTTGGAGGTTTCATACGGCTATCTCAGTTGGGGATTCTCCCCGTATTACTCAAGCATAGCGTCACGCTCAGGGGGGCTGTCACTTCCCTTTGACCAAAACACCCAAGGAGTAGCCATAAACTATGACCGCCGTCTTTCTCCCCTCACTGAGGTTAACCTAAAAGTAGCTCACCTTCGTTTCTTGGATATGGAGGCAGCACATAACGAAGGCAGCAACGGGGAGGAGGGCAGTGGCAGTACGGAGCAGAACAGCATGGACCAGAAGGACGTCACTGAAAACGGTTTGGACGGAAACGGTGCGGCGACTTTGATAACCCAATCTGCGACAACTCCCGTATTCTTGGGTTCTGCTTCAGTAAGGCATGAACTTAGGACGAACATATTCGCAGAAGGCAAATATGAACACTGGTGGATGGAGAGCGGAAGCAGCTATGGACGACTCACTGCAGGAATAACCGTAAGCTTCTAGGTGTCTTGACGGGACTTAACTGTGCGAGATGCAACAGGAATACATGAAGGATAGACCAGGGAATAGGGGGTCTTAAGAATCATGAGATACACACACCAAAGGACAACTACACAGTCTACACAAGCAAGTATAGCCGCACTGACCGCACAAACCGGGGTGACCGGACGGATCACACAACCTAGTGCAATCGCGCGGACTATACGCTCAAGCGCCACGACTCGAACTACACACTTGAACACGACCACTCGGACTACATACTTCAGTACAACCTATCGGATTAACCTAATCCTACTGGTTCTTATTCCGGTTTTGATTTTTGCATCTTCGGTGATGTGCCTCCCTGCGCTGGCCAAGGGAAGCCTGGAAGGTGTCAAGATATTCATTGATCCCGGTCATGGAGGCCCTGACCCAGGGGCGGTAGGGCTTTCCGGACTTTACGAAGCTGACGTGAATCTTCGCGTAAGTCGCGTCCTCTCCAATTGCTTGACGGAATACGCCGGGGCGCAGGTCATGATGTCACGCACGGAAAATGTCGATGTAAGCCTTGGTGAACGAGTCAGAGCAGCTAACAACTGGGGAGCTGACAGATTCATTTCCGTCCATCACAACGCATCCGTCAACCGTGACTATAATGCAACTGAAACCTATGCATACTACTATGCCGACAGGACAGCCATTGACATGCAGGAGAAGGTGCACAATCGACTCCTTGAGGGCCTTGGCCTGAGAGACGGTAAAGCACGGACAGCCGGATTTTACGTGCTTCGTTACACGTCTATGCCTGCAATTCTAACAGAGGCCTCATATATCAGTAACCCATATGAAGAGGCAAGACTCAAGGACATGGGCTATACTTGGCGTGAAGGGTATTACAT
>JAAYRV010000043.1 GCA_012518595.1 Bacillota bacterium | reverse complement strand
GGCCTCTGCCGAAGCTCATAGGACAGATCGTAGCTGCCTTGGTTGCAGTGAGACTCGGCGTCAAGATCGAGTTTATCACGAATCCTTTCGGGCCCGGAATGATTTATCTGGGTTTTTGGGGCACGCCCCTTACTGTCCTTTGGATTGTAGGGATGGTAAACGTAGTCAATTTCCTTGACGGTCTTGACGGTTTGGCTGCAGGAGTATCAGTAATTGCGGCTTTTGCCCTTTTTTCCGTGGCGTTTTCCCGTGGACAAGTCTTCGCTTCGGCCCTTGCGGTAGCGCTCGCCGGGAGTGCTCTGGGGTTCTTACCGTACAATTTTAACCCTGCCAGCATTTTTATGGGTGACGCCGGCGCGATGCTCCTGGGTTTTACTCTTGCAGTGATCTCGGTGGAAGGCGCGCTAAAAGGTGCGGCTACCATTGCTTTGGCTGTTCCCATGTTCACCCTCGGTGTACCCATTTTCGATACGGTTTTTTCCATAGTTCGCAGAGTTCATAAAGGTACGCCTTTTTACCAAGCTGATAAAGAGCATATTCACCATCGTCTCCTCAATAACGGGTTCTCTCATAAGGGAGCGGTAATACTCATATACGCAATCACAAGCTGTCTTGGAATAATGGCTATTCTCATGGCTAAGCTTGGTGTGACGCTTACCGGCTATGTTCTGGTAGCCCTGCTACTCAGCGTCATTCTGGTGTCCAGCCGCAGACTATGGGGCCCGCGCACGCGGGATAGGCAGAGAGGCGATATAGAGACTCAACACAGATGACAGATGAAAGGGGATTGATATGCCGAAGAAGAAGGTCATGGCAGTATTCGGGACTCGTCCGGAAGCGATTAAGATGGCTCCGGTGGTGCAAGCTCTCAGGAGTTCCGACAAGCTTTCAACGGTCGTAGTTGTAACCGCCCAACATCGGGAAATGTTAGATCAGGTCCTTGACCTCTTTGGCATTACTCCTGATTATGATTTAGACATAATGCAGGAGGCGCAATCCCTCTCGGATATTGTCATTCGCGCTCTGGTCGGGCTTGAAGAACCATTGGAGAAAGAAAAACCTGACCTGATTCTCGTGCATGGGGATACGGCGACGACTTTTGCAGGCGCCCTCAGTGGATTTTACCGTCATATCCAAGTCGGCCATGTTGAGGCAGGCCTCAGAACTCATGATAAGTATTCACCTTACCCGGAGGAGATGAACAGGCGCCTGACAGGGTGTCTTTCTGATATCCACTTTGCGCCGCTCGACACACACAGGGACAATCTTCTTTCGGAAGGCACGCCTTTGGAGTCAATCCATGTTACAGGCAACACAGTGATTGACGCGCTCCTCGGTACAGCGTCAATCCCTTATGAGTTTACCTGCCCGGATCTTGCATCCATTGACTATGCGGGCAGTAGGGTTTTGCTTGTCACAGCCCACCGCCGTGAGAATCTGGGCGAACCTATACGGAGGATATGTCGAGCTCTAAAGACACTTGTAGATGTACGGTCTGACGTTGAGGTGGTCTTCCCGGTTCACATGAATCCTGCTGTCAGGCAAGATGTCTTTCAGATCCTCTCTGATACGCCGCGCATCCATTTGATGGATCCTGTTGATTATCAGACTATGGTAGCTCTTATCTCCCGGTGTTATTTGGTCTTGACGGATTCCGGCGGCTTGCAGGAAGAAGCGCCTTCTTTGGATAAACCTGTCTTAGTGCTCAGAGACGTAACAGAGCGGCCTGAAGGTGTTAAGTCAGGCACCCTGGCTCTGGTGGGTACAGATGAAGAGAGAATCGTTTCACTGGTCCAAAGACTACTTGATGACCCACGTGAGTACAAGCGGATGGCAAAAGCGCGTAACCCTTATGGTGACGGACAGGCCGCCTTTAGAATTCGCGACGCGATTTTATGGAGATTCGGCATCAACCCCTTAAGGCCCGGGGATTTTCAGGGATAACATGGACATAATAGTTGTCACAGGGTAGATAGGATCAGGTTTCCAGTTGAAGCTTGATCTTCCCGGTGGTAAACTGTTGGGCGAGGTATTATCCAAAGCTCGTGGTATTTTGCCTTTTGCGTGTCGAGAGGAGGAAGCCGTGTGGAGACTCTCCTCATTCAGGGAGGAGCAAAACTTTCCGGACGTGTTGTTGTAAGCGGCGCGAAGAATGCCGCTTTACCTGCGATTGCTGCTGCGCTTCTTACCGGAGGGACTGTCAATCTTTCCGGTGTGCCCAGCCTTGACGATATTGTTACCATGTGCGAGCTCTTAGAGAGTGTCGGCGTTACCGTAAACCGGGGCCCTGGGTGTCTTTCCCTTAATGCCCGAGGGGCAAGCGCAAGAGAAGCGTCATATAGTCTAGTCAGACGCATGAGAGCGTCTTTCTTGATTGCCGGCCCTATGTTGGCCAGATTCGGGATTGCGCGTATGCCTATGCCCGGAGGATGTGCTATAGGTTCAAGGCCTATAGATCTTCACCTTAAAGCCTTCAGCGCTATGGGGGCGGAACTGTCAGTGGAAAGCGGGTACATTGAGGCAACTGCTCCCAAAGGCCTCAAAAGCGCTCACATCTATTTAGATTATCCCAGTGTAGGGGCAACTGAAAACGCGATGATGGCAGCTGCTCTTGTCAAAGGCAGCACCGTTTTGGAGAATGCGGCCAGAGAACCGGAGATTGTGGATCTGGCAAACCTTCTGACCAAGATGGGGGCAAAAGTCGTAGGTGCAGGCACAGGTGTTATTAGAATCCAGGGAACGGACGAATTAGAAGGCGCAAACCATGTAGTCATCCCTGATCGGATAGAAGCAGGCACCTACATGACAGCTGCAGCCATCACCAAGGGGGATGTAATCCTCGAGAATGTTGTGCCTGAGCATCTTACTGCGGTAATCGCTAAATTGCGCGAGCTTGGCGCCGCGGTCGAGGCTGAGGAATCCGAAATCCGCGTTTCTTCCGAGGGCAAACCTAAAGCCGTAGATATCAAGACTATGCCGTACCCGGGTTTCCCCACTGATCTTCAGGCGCAGTTCATGGCTTTATTGTCTTTGGCTGACGGTATGAGTATTATTACTGAGACTGTATTTGAAAACAGGTTCATGCATGTGGATGAGCTTACCAGGATGGGTGCGAAGATTAGAATTGACGGTCGGGCCGCAGTCATTGAAGGCGTCGATGATCTGTCCGGTGCGCCGGTTAATGCAACTGACCTTAGAGCAGGGGCAGCGCTTGTCGTTGCAGGTTTGGCTGCCAACGGAGACACGGAAATAGTCAATATCGGACATATTGATCGAGGATACGAACACATTGAAAGGAAATTGAATTCCTTGGGTGCGAACGTAGTCAGGAGATCCGTTCCCAAAGAGCGGAAAGCATCGGCTGCAACAGCCTCGTAGTATTGCCAGGTTCTAATCAGTCCTTCTGCCGAGTATAGATAAGTCTATAGGAGTGATAAATAGACAAGCGCTCATTTCTTGGCAGGAGGAACGCCATATGGGCAAAGGGATCATCATTTGCGTCGGGTTTTGTTTTCTCGTTGTGATAGTGCTCCCTTCGCTAATCGTACGAGGATGCAGTTTTACGATTTACCCCCAGACTGATGGATTGAGCCTTTCTGACCACACTGTTAAAGTCTTCGTCGTTTCCAAAAATCAGATCGTAGATATGCCGCTGGAAGAATACATTAGAGGGGTAGTAGCTGCAGAAATGCCGGCATCCTTCGGCATCGAGGCATTGAAGGCTCAAGCTGTGGCAGCTCGGACTTTTACGCTGGGAAGGATGACAGACAACGGAGGGCCCGGGTGCACTGCCCACCCAGGCGCTGACATATGTACGGACCATCGGCACTGCCAGGCATGGATATCCCAGGATGAGCTACGCACAAGGCTCGGCTACATTAATTACCCGATATATGCTCGTAAAATCCAAGATGCGACAGATTCCACAAAAGGACTGGTAGCCACATACCAAGGACAGTTGATACAAGCCTATTATCATGCTGCGTCAGGAGGGGCCACTGACAACTCAGAGGAAGTGTGGTCTGACTCTGTTCCATACCTAAGAGGGGTTTCCACCGAGTTTGAATCAAAAGAACCTGATTTCCGAAAAGAAGTCAGCTTCACCATGGATGACCTCGAAAAGAAGCTGGATACAAGCTTAAGGGAGAGGAGGGCCACTACATACAAAGTTGCGGGACAGGATGTCCAGGTCATCTCTGAAGAGAGAATGGATAAACCCGTTGAAATCCTGGAGGCTTCGAGAGCAGGCCGCGTCAAGGAAATCAGAATCGGTGACAAGGTGTTCAATGGGTACACTTTAAGGACTCTTCTGGGACTTCCTTCGACTAAGATGACTTACCGGATAGCCG
>JAAYRV010000301.1 GCA_012518595.1 Bacillota bacterium | reverse complement strand
TCCTCTTCGGTTCGAGGAGCCGCAAAGGGTGGTCCCATGACAGCGACTACGACATCCTCGTGATAAAAGAAGGCGTGGAGCATAGAAGAAAACTCACACAAGAAATCTATCGAGCATTATCCGAAGTTCCGGTCGCTATAGATATAGTGTTAGAGACTCCGGAGAGGTTAGCCCGGTACAGTGATACGCAGGGACTTGTTTATGCTGAAGCATTGAAAGGTCGTGTCCTCTATGAAAGATAATCCGTGGGAGGCATGGATTCGAAGGGCAAGAAGCAATCTTGCCCGGGCTAAACAAGGGAGACAGTGCGAGGATATCCTTTATGAGGATCTTTGCTTTGATGCTCAACAAGCCGCTGAGAAATGTCTGAAAGGACTTTTGATATATTTTGGTAAGAGTGCGCCCAGGACTCACTCCATCGGACATCTTTTCAACCTCATCAGAAGAGGCTGTAAGATCGCTATTCCCCCGGAGATTACGGAGGCGGTGATCCTTAATGAGTATGCTGTTACCACTCGCTATCCAGGGGACTGGGAGCCTGTGACTTGCGAAGAGTACGAAGAAGCAGTAAGACTCGCTGACGAGATCTGGAGCTGGGTAGCGGGGATCACGGGGTGTGAGTAAGCAGTCAAGGCATCCTGACTGTCTAAACACTACTTAAAGACTGTCTAAAGACTATCTGAAGAAGGATTCCCAAATTCTATATGGAATAAACCAAAAGGGAATCATAGAGGGAACGTTACACGATGTGTTCCAACGCTCTCGTATAGACCTGATAATAAGGGTTCAGGCGTTTCTACCAGGAGGCCGCAACCAACCTGGCTACGAGGGTGCAGGCGAGGTGTTATCGTATCGTGATTTTTACCTCAGCTTGTGCCTTGGCTTTGGTTTGGCGACCTCCTTATATTTTGTCATCTCTTGTCTTTTGTCATCGTTGGATTGGTTATGTTTAGGATCGGTTATGTTTCACAGTTGGGTTAAGCAACGAAAATGGCGAAGTGTGAATTAAGATTCGAAGGTCACACTGAAAGGAGTGGCAGGTATGTCCAAAATCCTCATTCGCGGCGGTAAAGTCGTTACTATGAATGAGAAACAAGGAATCTTAGAGAGTGCTGACATCCTGATTGACGGACGCCGAATTGCCTCTGTAACGCCAACAGGTGAGGGGCCGGAAACAAGAAGTGATGTGCCGGGAGACAACCTGGAAAACGACAGACATCTTCACGATGTTGATATGATTATCGATGCCCGAGGTAAGGTCGTTATGCCGGGTTTTGTCCAATCCCATGTGCATCTCTGCCAGACTCTTTTCCGAGGCCAGGCAGATGATCTTGAGCTTATGGATTGGTTGAAGCTTCGGATATGGCCGCTGGAGGGCGCACATGACGAGGACAGTATCTACTGGTCTGCGATGCTGGGAATCACGGAGCTGATTAAAGGCGGAACTACGTCCATTATTGACATGGAGACAGTCCATCACACAGACAGAGCGTTTTCCGCTATTGATGATTCCGGAATACGTGCTACATCCGGCAAAGTGATGATGGACTACGGGGATGACGTGCCTCAAACACTCATGGAGTCCACAGAGGATTCATTACGTGAGAGTGAGGCGCTGATGGAGAAGTGGCACATGCATGACGGAGGCAGGATTCGATATGCCTTTACGCCGAGGTTCGTTGTGTCCTGCACAGATCAACTCCTTATGCGTGTACGTGATATGGCGAGAGCTTCCGGCGTGCTTGTCCACACCCATGCCTCTGAGAACAAGGGAGAGATTGAACTCGTTATGGCGGACAGAGGCATGAGGAATATCAATTGCCTGAAGGAGCTCGGGCTCTTGGGCCCGGATCTTGTCCTGGCTCACTGCATTTGGCTGAATGATGAGGAGATGGAGCTTCTTAGGGACTCTGAAACAAAAGTCGTACACTGTCCGTCCTCAAACCTGAAACTTGCTTCAGGTGTGGCCAAAATCCCGGAGCTCTTGGATATGGGCGTGTTTGTATCGTTAGGTGCTGACGGAGCGCCGTGTAACAACAACCTGGATGCATTCTGGGAAATGAGACTTGCAGCTCTCATCCATAAGCCTCGTCTTGGGCCTACCGCAATGCCTGCCGCGAAAGTCCTGGAAATGGCGACAAAAGGCGGGGCGCAGGCTATGGGATTGGAGAAGGAAATCGGCAGTATAGAGCCGGGGAAACGCGCAGATATCATTATCATGGACTTGAACCCGGCGCATGCTGCACCTACTCAGAATGTAGACCTTGCATCTCGGATAGTATATGAGGCTTCCAGTGCTGATGTTGAGACTACGATTGTAGATGGGCGTATCTTGATGTATCAGCGGCAACTGACTGCCATTGATGAAGACGAAGTCGTGTGTGAGGCTAACAAAGCCTTAGAGAGGGTGCTCCGGCGTTCCGGATGTGCGCCGTCTGATGAGAAATAGACGGATGTGATGTCTTGTGCTGACTGTTGACGAAGAGGCGCGCTATGCGAGGCAGATTGTGATTCCGGAAATCGGCAAGGAAGGC
>JAAYRV010000300.1 GCA_012518595.1 Bacillota bacterium | reverse complement strand
GGCGTCTTCCGGGGAGGCTTTGAAGATACTTCTTAAGGTTGATGGTGATGCGTGACTTCTCTCTTATGGGGATAGACATAGGCACCTCAGCAGTTAAGGTGTTGCTGTGGAGGCGAGACGGGGGCTTGCGCCTGGCATGCCGTGCGGCTAAGGAGTCTTATGTAAAGGGATGTACATCTGACGTCCCTGAGCAGGATCCTATAAGGCTGTGGCAGATTGTGGCCGCATGCATCCGGGAGGTGCTTCTAGGATGTGATCCTCAGACTGTCGCAGGTGTGGGGCTTGCCGGACACGGCCCGTCCCTTGTGGCAGTAGACTCAGACGGAGGCCCCGTAGGTAACATAATTACTTGGACGGATCCCAGGCCTCTCATGATTAAGGATTGCGGGAATACCTATGGTGGACCGTCTTTTGAAGCAACTGCCAAGTGGATATATAAACAATTGAAAAGCGCCGGTAAACGTGACATACAAGAAAGCGGTATCCGTGTGCTGCAACCTAAGGATTACATAGGGTTAAGGCTTACAGGGGAAATGCGGATAGACTCATCTGCCGCCTCATGCATGGAGTGGCGCTTGGATGATACAGGTAACATTAGCCTATCGGATCCTGCCGGAGGGTTGTTTCCGAAGGTAGCGGATCCATGGGAGCCTATTGGACGGGTAACACAGGATGCGCAAGAGGCGACAGGCCTTCCCCAGGGGATACCGGTGGCTTCCGGGAGTATTGATGCGTTTGTCGAGGCGCTCGGCGCAGGTGTGATTGAACCCGGATTAATCTGTGATTCCACAGGGACTTCCACATGCGTGTCCCTGGTGGCCCCTGAGGGATGCAGCTTACAGACTGTGAAGCATGTGATTCCAGGCGAGAGGCTGATAGTTGCGCCGGTATCTTACAGCGGCGGATGTCTCGCTTGGGCTATGTCTTGCCTGTTTCCTGAAGTGTATCGGAGTCAGCTTGACTGGAGCGGGACGGTTGCTGAGGCACTGGATCGCTCAAAACCGGGAGCGTCCGGGCTTGTGTTCTTACCGTATCTTGTGGGTAAACGCAGTCCGGTTGCAATTCCGGAAGCGACAGGGGCTTTCCTTGGGCTTCGGCCTGAGCATAGGTCATACCATATGCTCCGTTCGGTGCTGGAAGGTTGCACGTATGCGATGCGCCGGAGCATGGAGGCGTGGAAGGATTCCGGGAACGCAATGGAGATCAGGGCTGTCGGGAACGGCGCGAGGCATCCCGGTTGGCTGAAAATGAAGTCGGATGTGCTGAATCTGCCGGTGGCAAGCATGAAAGTGAAAGAAGGCACAGCCCTGGGCGCTGCGATTCTTGGTGGGATTGCTGCGAATGTATTTGGAAGCGTCAAAGAAGCTGTAGAGACAGTAGTCCTAGTAGATGCTGTGTTCATGCCTGAAGAGACGAAGGGTGATGGATACAGGCAAGGTTACCTTGCATTTTGCAAGGCAGACGATTCTCTGGAGGACTTCTGGAGCAGCCGGAAATTATAAGCATTTTGCAAGTATTGATAGGGGGTTGGGTTTGTGGGGTTGCGAGTAAGTCGTCTACCCAAAGGGATACAACTGATAGCAATAGGCATGTTTCTTTGGGGATTTGGATACGGTCTCCACATATACATGTTTCCTGTATATCTTCGAAACATAGGATGCACCCCACAGGAGGTAGGGTTAGTCTTTTCAATATCCATGGCAGTCATGGCAGCGTCAAGCATACCCGGGGGAATCCTGGCGGATAAGTATGACAGGAGAAGGATAGTCCTCATGTCGTGGATCATGGGTGTGCCGTCTGTAATCTTGTATTACTTTGCAAAGGACTGGAAAACCGCTGCCTTGGGGATCGCGCTTTACTCCGGATCTATGCTGGGATACCCTGCTTTGAATGCATATGCAGGCGCCTCAGCTCCTGAAGGCGAGTCAGGCTTGGCATTCGGAATGATAAGCGCAGGGTTTTCAGGAGGGATGATAGCCAGTCCGCTTCTGGCAGCGTATTTGGCTAACGTTTGGCCTCTTCAGAACTTGTTCATCCTCTCGTTTGTGTTCTTCGCTGCTGCATGCTGCGTTATGGCTTTCCTGCCTCCCGAACCTGAACATACAAAGGCGACAAGTGTTTCCACATACTCAAGTCTCATTGCGACGAAACCGTTCATGCGGTTTATTCTTGTTTACTCACTTTGCACTTTTTCTTTCTATATGGTGCAGCAGATTATACCGCAATATCTCAGCGATATACGTCACTCAAGTATAAGCATTGTAAATCTTTTGGGCTCTTTGATGTCTCTCGGACAGACATTGATAACCATTGTAGTCAGTAGAATGGCGGATCGCAGGGGAATCCTTGTGG
>JAAYRV010000319.1 GCA_012518595.1 Bacillota bacterium | reverse complement strand
CTGCCGACGTTCATATATGATTCCGCGGGCCCTCTCGCAATCTCCACTGTGTTTAGGGATGTTGTGAAGGCATTAGGAGTCAAGATCCCTGATGACTTAGAAGAAAAGCAATTTAGACGATTCATAGGTGACAGCAATGAACAGGGAAAAGGGGAAATTTTCGTATGCGAATAGGGATTCTGGCAAACAAGGAAGGTTGGCATTATCGCCAACTGGCAGAGGCTTTTGCAGGACGCGGGATTGAAGTTGAAAACTACCACATAACTGACATCGTCGTAAAGGTGGGTATGTCCTCGAACTCTTTTGCAGCAGGGTCATTTGTTGGAGATAAGAGGTTGGAGGAATTGGATGCGCTGATTGTGCGATCAATACCTGCAGGATCCCTCGAACAGATTGTGTTTCGGATGAATGCTCTCCATTGTCTGGAACAAGCCGGGGTCTTTGTGATGAATCCGCCTTCTGTGATTGAGAAGACTGTCGATAAGTTCTACACATCATCGCTATTAGCATCTCGCGGAGTGCCTACACCGCCTACGATAGTCACGGAAAACCGAGACACTGCCATGGAGGCTTTCCGGGAGCTGGGCGGAGATGTAGTTGTCAAGCCTCTTTTTGGGTCACTGGGCAAAGGGATGGTAAGAGTCGATGATCCTGACGTAGCATACCGGGTGTTTTGCGCCTTGGAAATGAACCATTATGTATTTTACTTGCAGAAGTTCATCTCCCACGAAAACAGAGACATTCGAGCTTTCGTCCTTGGAGACAAAGTCCTTTCTGCAATGGAGAGACGTGGAACAAACTGGAAAACCAATATCGCCCAGGGGGCTGTAGGTTGCCCTATTGAACTCAATGACCGCCAGGAGCAGTCAGCGCTTGAGGCAGCAAAGGCTATTGGCTGTCCGTATGCAGGGGTGGATCTTATTCGCTCCGGAGACGGGGAAGAGTTCGTCCTGGAGGTGAACGGGGTTCCGGGATGGGAAGGCCTTCAAAAAGTGTCCGGCGTTGACATAGCAGGCGAGATTGCAGACTTCGTTTTGAAGGGGAGGGAAGGCTGCTGATAACAGCGGAGGAAGTAGCCAGGGCTTTTGCGCTGTCGTCCATTGCTGAAGTGATGGCGCCGAAACCGGGAAATGTCACGCGCTATCAGGATTTCCATGATACTACGTGTGAGGATTTCCTAATATCGGCGTGGGCGGCGGCCCCTGTGTTTGCCAAGGCAGATATGCTTGCAGTCGGCGACTTGATTCTGAAAGCAAGGCGGGCATCATCACAGTATGTGAAATCTAATACGAACCTTGGGATAATTCTTCTTCTTGCGCCACTGGCCAAAGCTGCGCTGGATCCGACCCCTGCCCCTTTGCGCAGGCGTCTACATAATGTGCTCAAGACGCTTACAGTAGATGATTGCCGAAAGGCGTACACGGCAATTAGAGAAACGTCCCCCGGTGGGATTGGAAGGCTTGACAGACATGATGTAAGGGATGAGCCTACAATTACTTTGCTGGAGGCTATGGATCTTGCGAAAGACAGGGACAGCGTCGCTTTTGAGTATTCTTCCGATTACCGCATCACATTTACCCTAGGATACCCGGCCTTGCTTAAAGCGAGGGAAGAATCGAGGTGTTGGACTGACGCCGTAGTCCAAGCCTTCTTGACAGTCTTAGCCGAGGTGCCTGATACATTGATTGCAAGGAAACTTGGCCGAGAGAAAGCCAAAGAAGTGTCAAAAATGGCGAAAGAAGCCTTGGATGCTGGAAGACCCGGCTCCGAAGATTGGAAGAAGGCCCAAGCAAACCTGGATAGTTGCTTGAGGGAAGATCATAATCATCTTAACCCCGGGACTACAGCTGACATCATCACAGCGTCACTGTTCGTGCTTTTCATTGAGAACGGCTATGAGGAATTCCTCAGCAAAGGTGTGACAGCATGGCCGGAATAATCCTTGCAGGGGGATCAGCCAAGAGGATGGGAGGGGTAAGAAAATCTCTCCAGCTGCTTGCAGGTAAAACCCTGCTGGATAGGGTAGTTGAAAGGTTGAACCCACTCTTTGATGAACTGGTTCTTGTCACTGACTGTCCCAGTCTCTATCCGTCCTTTCCAGGCCTTGTAGTCAGTGACATTCATCCCGGACAAGGACCTCTTGGCGGGATTGAAGCAGGCTTACTGGCGACATCTGACCCGGTGAGCTTTGTGTGCGGTTGCGATATGCCTTTTTTGAACGAGGAGCTTATTTCCTACATGAAGTCGTATGCCTCGTCATACGACGTAGTCATTCCGCGTATTGGGCGCTTTATTGAGCCTCTGCATGCCTTTTACGACAAGAGGATTTTGGACATGATAAGAACTCATCTTGAACAAGGCAACCATAAGTTAGGGAGTCTTCTCATCGCGCCTCTCAGTGTCTACCATATCAATGAGGACATTACAAGCAAGTTCGATCCTTTGCTTCTAAGCTTCTTCAACATTAACACCTGGACCGACCTGGAATTAGCCCATACTCTTCTGGAGGCAAGATCAGATGTCAAGTGAGCTTGTGACTGCTGTTGATGTTTTGAGATTTCGCGATGGCAAGTGGCTGGCGGAGAAGGATGCGGTTGTAACGGAAGCCGAGATTGCCGTTGTTCTGAACGGACACGAACTCGTCAAGTTGACAGCTACGCCTCGACACCTCTCTGAACTTGCTCTGGGCTATCTCTACTGCAGCGGAATAATTGATTGCATCGATCAGGTGGAGTCGCTGGACATGGATGAGACGCGCGGTAAGGTTTACGTTGTTGCTGCTGAATCCGGTATCCTCAATGAGTGCCCAGGTAGTTACCCCAGTGATTACCCCGGTGATTGCCCTACTGATTCTTCCAGTGGTTGCTCCACCGATTGCCCCGGGACAACAGCCCCATGGGATATAGACCCACTGGACCCCAATGACTTGCTAAGACTCATGGGCGAATTTGAGAAGAGGTGTCATCTGTTTCATGAGACCGGAGGGAGCCATGCAGCAGCTATCAGTGACGGCAAGGGGATTGTGTTGCTTCGTGAGGATATAGGACGATGTAACGCAATCGATAAAGCAGTGGGATATTGCCTCCTAAATCATGTTAAAACCTCAGATAAAATACTCCTTACAAGCGCAAGAGCTTCTTCTGAAATAGTCGGTAAGGCTTGTAGACTGGGGAGCCCGATTTTAGTGTCTCCGTCCGCCCCGACTGACAAGGCAGTCAAGTTGGCCCATGAGCGCGGACTTACCCTCGTCGGTTTTGCCAGATCCAGCCGCCTCAATGTTTACAGCGGATTCGGCCGGATTAGACATTTTCATAGCAGGAGTCGTCTGAACATTGAAGAATAGAAAAACGGAGCGTTGAGAACTTGGAAATGCGGGTGATTATATAGTCTGCCTTAAGTCGTTTTGCGCATCTTGCCAGAAGGGCATCCTCATAATCAGTGATATCGAGTTCAAAGGCTTTCAGAATATCTGATTTCAACACATCGGCAACATCTACCACGGTAGACATTCTTTGCATGGTTTCCCGCAGAGCCTCCTTATCCTTGATATGCTTGCGAACGACATAGAAGATGTCCGTAACTGTGTTGGCAGTGATGTACGCCGATAATTCTTTCATTTCTGATAAACGAAGGATATGGGCTGCAGGCGCTCCCTTCTGGCCTGGTCGAGGTTGGTGTCGGCATTTGGAATGATGCCGATCAGGGTATCAGTGACAGTTTCTCTATCACCTTGTATACCGGTTAGTTTGGCTATCTGCTTGCCATTCTTGATGATGATGATATCCTCCTTGTCAGCGAGAGACAGGTAGTTTGCTAAGTTATTCCTGAGTTCAGTAGCTGTTATGAGCATAAAGGTCACCTCCTTTTGACTATTGTGCACTATCATTGGTACATATATGACAATTAGAATTGAACGCAAGGAGGTTGTCTTCACGAAGAGGAGATAAGCCGTTTCAGGAAAGGAGGACTCAGATGAAAAGGAAGGCGGAGTTCTTGGGTGTGGTACCCATATTGGCATTGCTTTCGGCATTCTGCTGGTTATTTCAGAGTATGCCGGTTTCAGGGTCGGCAGGGCCATTGATACGCATCAGGAGCGAGGCAGTTGTTCTGGAATTTCCTTCAGACACAACGGTAACTCACGATGTTGTATCTGCCTTGCTGACAGTAGTACGCGACGATATTCGCTTTGCAGAGGATTTTCTCGAGCATACTCTCAAAAAGCCGGTAACGGTCTCATGGGTCGGATCTGCGTCAGGGACTGCGCCGATGTTTGCAAAACCGGGCCAGGTAATCCTAAATGCAGCACCGCCTCTTACTGTCAAGGAAGCGGAAGGCTATAAGGGTCGGCTTGCGCATGAATTCACGCATCTGGTCGCGTACGAATGCGTAAAAGGAACACCCCCTGCATCTGTGCATGAGGGTGTAGCCGTAATTGTCGCAAATCGCGCTGTCTCAGCCTCAGATCACCGTGTTGCCGCTGGGCTGCTTGCGTCAGGACGATTGCCGTCTCTGAAGCAGTTACTTGCGATGCGCTATGGAAATTTGGGGTTTGACGCAATTATGATGTATTACGGCAACGCTTCATGTTTTGGCTTCATCGAAGGGACGCATGGGCATAGCGTTCTTCTCCGTTTGTTCAAAGAAGTGCCGGATTGCTCTGTATTAACAGATGAAAGAGTCCAAGAAAAGCTCATCTCCTTAATAGAAGAGTGCACCCTGACATCATTGGATCGTTTAGAGAAGGAATGGCACGATTTCCTCCGCGCAGTCGAAGTCAGTCAGCGATATATCAACTCGCTTCTTCTCCGAGAGGAGCTGGATATCGATCTCTATTCGTTGTTTTGGTTATCTGACCGGACCGGAAGGAAAATCGATGGTGAGTTCTTGACCGAGTATACTGACCTCATCGATAGTATAGCGCGATATGGCGCAGGTGAGGACAGCGGTGTTACGGAAGATGATCTAAGACATCGAATAGAGGCCTTGCGGGAATGGGCTACCGAAATGCGCAGCCGCATACGCGGGATTTGAAAGATCTGAGTGAAGGAGTGTTGCCGTATGAAGGCCAGAACACTGAGGACTGCCGCATGGATTCTCCTCGTTGTCAGTTTCCTGGGGTGGTCGGCTCATGCAACCGGGCAGACTGAGGCAAGCAAGATATTCAATGACTGGGTAGTCGTTCATTTCCCCGAGGACGTAGATATTCCCCTTGATGTGCAAAAGGCATTCCTTGAAGGGGTGACGGATTCTATCAGGTACGTTGAGGGATTCTTTGGGAGTCCTCTTCCGAAGCCGGTACAGTACGTGTTCGCTGAGAGCGGGAGATTTTATGCGATGGCCAAGGCAAGGCCCCCCTATGAAATCATCGATGAGGGGGGCGTCCCAACGACTGTTGAGATGGCAAAACAGCGCTGTATCTCGTTAGTCACTCATGAACTTGTACATTTACACAGTTTTAGCACATGGGGAGATTATTCATTTGTTTCGGTGAGTGAAGGGTATGCGCAACTTGTAGCTATGCTGCGTGCCCAACATCCGCTCCACGATACTGCAGCAGCCTTTCATGAGATGGACAGGCTTCCGCCTTTACGTACATTGCTTACGACGGGTCAATCTGCCTTAGAGTCTGAATGGATCCCCTACCTGTACAGTTGCATGCCATCCTTTCTGGGTTTCATATACGAGGACTTTGGCTACGACGTGCTGATTCATGTATACAACAATATCCCCCCATATACAGCTAGCTCACGTACAGAGAGACTCTTCGCGCTCATCGAAGACTCTACCGCAACCCCACTGGACGAACTTGAATCAAAATGGCGCAAGATGCTCGGCGCTATGGAAGTGAGCGAGCGGCCTATTGCTACTATCGAGCTGTCATATGAGCTTGCAGATGCCGGGCTGTTTCGGCTTCGCATGTTGAGTGAGCATCTAGGTGTGGAGATAGATCCAGTATTTCGTGAGGAACTGCAGTCTATCCTGACTGACATAGACAGGTACGGATGGGGAGAACCCGTATGTCGCGACGAATTGTCAGGCCGTATAAGGAGACTCTCAGAGTGGGCTGACGAGATGTGCCGCGCCATGCTTGGAACTTCCGAGTGAGGTTGTATGCACGAAGAGGAGACAAGCTATCTCGGCGACGGAGGTGACAACAGCATGCGGGCGAAATCGACTTTGAGAATTGTTGCTTGGCCGGTTTTTCTCGTGTGTATTTTTTGCGGGGTACCTGTGAACGCCGCTCAGACGGAAATCGCCAATGATTACGTAGCAATTCGTTTTCCTGACGGTCTTGATATTCCCAGGGAAGTGCAAGAGCTTCTACTTGAGAGAATCACAGAATCTATTTGCTACTTGGAGGGTTTTCTGGAATACACTTTCCCACGCCAAATCCAGTACGAGTTTGTGGAAAGCACATTTCTGTCTATTGGAACCTTTGGTTTACCAAATATAGTGCGTGACTCGCTGCCTGTGCCGATGAGCATCGAAGATCCAAGCTTCCATAAGCCTTTCAATCCTCATGAAATCATTCATCTGGTTAACCATGACGTATGGCAGGACTGTGTGATCGATTCCCTGGATGAAGGTTT
>JAAYRV010000299.1 GCA_012518595.1 Bacillota bacterium | reverse complement strand
GCTCCTTTTGGGACTTATGTTGTTCCAATTGTAGCAAATCTTTCCCTCTAACTCAAGAACTGTTATTTTCCATTCAAGTAAGGCATGAGGTAAAGCATGTAAAGCAAATCCCTTTCAGCATAAAAAATGCCCCAGAGGGATCTTTCCACCCTGGAGCACAGAGTACCCATATTATATCAATCTTGTCCGATGTCTTACTGACTTTGGGCAAAAAGCTTAAGATAATTGGCGACATGACGAGTGGAGAGGAACTTCTCTCTCACCGTCTCACGGGCCGCGCGTCCGAGTCGAAGAGCAAGATCAGGGTTTTCGAGTATCTCGTTGACCTTCTCTTTGCACTCTTCTGTGCTGCCTATAATGAAGCCGTCCACACCGTCTGTAATCTGCAGCCTACAACCGGTGGCATTCCCTGCCACAACAGGCCTCATCTTCCACATGGCTTCAGTTATGGTAAGGCCGAACCCTTCTCGGATAGACTTTTGCACAACCACAGTGGCTAGCTGCTGGAAAGCAGCAACCTCAGCCGCACCGACACCGTCCTCGTTAGAAAGCACATGGATGTCCTGATCATGTTCAGCCACCTTCTTCAGCTTTCCGAGCAATTCAACACCTTCCGGATCGTCATGCGCAATGGAGCCGACCATAGCCAGCTGTAAGTCAGGCTTTTCTGCCTTTAGCATGCAATACGCGTCTACCACTCCAAAGGGATCCTTCCATGGATCAAACCTGGAAACCTGCACCATAAGGGGCCTTTCCGGGTTTATGCCAAAAGAGGCTATTATCTTTCTCCCTTCCTCATCAGGGACAATGGCATTTTTCGTACTGGTAGGATCTGTTGAAGGGGTAATCTCGGTAACAGGAATCTTGAGGTCGTCTTGCGCATACTTTCGGCTTGTGAATATTGCGCCGTCAAACCTGTTCACATAACCTACAAGTTTCTGCCACGTAGCTGCAAAAGGCGTGGACAGGTCAATGTGACAACGCCAAAACCATCTGCCCACAGCAGGTTTTTGGCTCTCCGGAAGATCATCTAAGAAAGCCAGAGTAGCCAGAGGCTGAGGGTCATGGATTATCACCACGTCCCACGGGCCGGGCGGGAAGTTCTTGGCGAGCTTCATATTGATGTCCCCGTATAGTTCCCATTCATTATCAGTTAACGGAGTCTTTGCGCCTTGCAGTGAATTATGAATCTTCTTTGTGACCTCAAAAAACTGAGGAGGCACATTGTCCATAACATACCACCTGGCATCGAGACCTGCATCACGCATTAGCGGAACAATGGTATAGAGCAACTCGGCAACTCCGCCACCATAGGAAGTAGAGTTGATATGGAGCACGCTCAGGTTCTCCATACCCTGAGCCAGCCGTCTAATCTCTCTTATTGCCTCTTCCCCTGCATGTGGCGCCTGATCTTTTAGCAATTTCTCCGGTAATTCTACTTCACGAAACATGCGCAGCCCCCCCCAAAGGAATCCCTTTTTGTCATTACTTCGATACCCATCCGACCATGCCCCGAATGTAGTACCTCTGCATCAGAGCAAATACAATAATAGGCACAGCCATTACAATGATACTTCCTGCAGCGAGGATGCCCCAATCCACGTGGTATACACCGCGGAGCAAAGGCACACGCTGGGTGGCAAGAAGCTTTGCAGGCGAGTATATCAGGATCAACGCGAGAAAGAAATCGCTCCAAACCCACATGAATTGCAGCACTGATGATGATGCGACAGCAGGAAGAGCCATCGGCATGACTATCTGGAGGAAAATTCTCCAGTCGGACGCGCCGTCGACTTTCGCAGCTTCCTCCACTTCAATAGGTAGGACGCTGAAGTAGTTCCTCATAAAGTAGAGAATCCACGGAATGCCCCAGGCTGAGTGGACCACCATAAGCCCGGCATAAGAGTCAACCGCTCCCAGCTTGTTCATGATCCGAAAAAGCGGTACCGCTATCATCTGTTGTGGAAGAGTCATCAATGCCACGATCACGATAAACAGGAAATCCCTGCCTCGAAATGAAAACCTGGCAAACCCGTATGCTGCGACAGACGCAGCAAGGACAGGAAATATCGTGGCAGGAATCGCGACTTTCAAAGAGTTTATCATACCACGGGATATAGGTGCAGCCGGGTGATTCCATGCGCCCAGGTAGTTCTTAAGAGTAGGAGTGAAAGAGTTAAACCTCCACCACCCACGACTGATCTCAGATAACGGCCTAATGGAAGCCATAAGCACACCTAAGAACGGAACCAACCAAATAAGAGCTATGAGCCAGGCAAATGCATTGAGCATTAAGGTTCCGGATTTGCTTCGCCCTGCCATTCTCAAGACTCATCCCCCCTTAAGGCCCTGAATGTAGGAATTGATACGACCAACGCGACTATCATTAGAAATGTTGCCACAACCGCCGCAGCATTTGCGTTGAACTCACGGAACGCATACATATACATTTGCAAGGCTAATACATTGGACGAGCCGCCCGGCCCACCCATTGTCGCCACATAAACAATATCGAAAATCTTCAGAACCCAGAGGAAAGTCATAGTGACCACAACACCGGTAACAGGCCTTAGAAGAGGCACGGTAATCAGGAAGAAAATTCGTAAGGGCGAGGCCCCGTCAATTACAGCAGCTTCATACACGTAGTCAGGGATGGTTTCAAGACCTGCTGAGTATAAAACCATGCTGAACGGAGTCCATAACCAAAGGGATCCGAGTATCAGCGCAAACAACGCGGTATCAGGGTGGGCAGTCAAGGTTCGCTTCGCGACACCGAACAAATTAAGGAATGAAGGGAGTATCCCGACGCTTCCGTCAAAAAGAAACCTCAAGATAATACCTCCGACAACCATAGGAGTTACCATCCCCAGGAAAATGATGGATTTAATTACTGCGCCGCCCTTGACATCCCTGAGTATCACTGCAAGCATCAAGCCAAACATGACAGTCAGGGGCAAGTGAATGACAATCCATATGATATTGTGAATCAGAGCGCCGAATGGGAAACCCCTTTTGAACCCTCGCATGTCAACCATCTCGGGTTCAGAGAGTATCTTAGCATAGTTCTTAAGGAACACGAACTCGCCCTCGGGGGTTTGAAAACTCAGCCAAATTGTGTTCATCACCGGATAAACGACGAAAGCTGCCAGTAAGATCAGCGCAGGCAAGAAAAAAAAGATCCTGCCTCGAGTCTGTCCCACACTATCACCTCCCTGACAGGTTATTAGAATCGGCAATTGGGGCGCTCCGGGGCGGAGACACCTTCCATCATGCCTCACATATCACCCCGGAGCTCATCTACCTGTCTCTATTCAGCCTTACGCTGGAGTGTCTCTAGGACTTCGTCTACTCTTCCCGGGCTCACCCAAAGAAGTTTGAGTTGATCCCAGAAAGCAGGTTGCCACTCGCCGCCTATGGTATCATCCAAGTCAGGCAATGCGACCACACCGTCAAGAAGCTCAGCTACTCCCCGATCGACATCAGGATATACACTTAGGGGAACCTTTGCGTATGTAGCAATGTGACCGCCTGCAGCGACCTGAACCTCCTGTCCCTTGGTGGAAAGGAACGCCAGGAGACGCTTGGCTTCTTCCGGATACTTTGTATAAGCCGGAGCAAAAGCATAATCAGGTGCGAACACTATGCCCTTGCACTCAGGCAACGAGAAGACTCCCAGATCATCCGGATCCTCCACCATGCCTGTAATCCAGCTGCCCATAAAGAACAAGCCATAGTCTCCGCCCCACCAGAGATCAAGAGCCATGGTCCACTCTATCGGCTCGCTGAAGTAGCCTGCCTTGAGAAGTGGGACAAGCTTGTCTTCGAACACGGAAGCGACAACCGGATCTTCCCACGATATCGTCTTGTCAATTAGCGCATGGGTCACATCAGGCCCGGCGTAGCTGGCAATAAAATGCTCAGTGATGTCTGAAAGAGGCCAGCCGACTCCGTTTCCGCTGGCAATTGGAGCGTTGATTCCAGGGATCCTCCGTATTTTGCTACATAGCGCGGTAAATTCGGTCCAAGTCTTTGGCACTGACAGCCCGTGCTTCTCGAAGAAGGATTTGCGATACCAAAATCCCGGTTTTACTTTCCCGGTATACACTCCGCCATATAATTTATCCCCGACCTTAACAGGATCCAAGGCACCGGGGATAAAGTCCGCTTCGTTCAAGTGTCCGGTCATGTCAAGGACATGTCCTTCCTCGGCGTGTTTGGCAACAAACCATGCCCACATGAAGATAACATCAGCAGGTGCTGTTTTCGCGTCGAATTGAGCAGGAAGCAAGACTGCCAAGTCTTCCGCTCGATAGATCTGATAGTCCACCTTAATACCGGTTTCCTCTTCAAATGCCTGAAGAACCGGCATAAACGC
>JAAYRV010000318.1 GCA_012518595.1 Bacillota bacterium | reverse complement strand
TTTCCTGAAGTCTCCGTGTAGAATCTCCACATTCTTTAGCAGTCCGGCTGCTGCGGTTAGGTTCTTGATATCACATATTGTGGGGTTCTTATGATCACCGAATGGAACGTTGAAACCCCCGGATTTGTTCACGCGGTATAAGCCGTTGAAGCATGTTTTGTTTAAGAAGATGAACTGTGACGCCTTTTCAACATCCACTTGGTCAGCCCGGACTCTTTTCGAGTTATATTCCTTTCGGACAGCGTAGTACATTTTCTTCCGAGTCTTCATATCCTGCGCAAGATACTTGACCTCAATATCTTGAAGCAACCCGATCAGACAATCAACATGATCCCTGACCGCCTTGTAGGTATTAATAAGGTCTTTGTTTATGTCAATGATTACTGCTTTTTCCACAGGAAAACTTTGAAGGACGTCAAACAAAACCGCTCCGCCACCGACAAATGGCTCAACATAACGTCTTATCTTACCGATTGTGAGCGATTGCGGATAGAAGTCTTGGAAAGTGGAAAGGAGTTGTCCTTTCCCGCCTGCCCATTTGATGAAGGGTTGTGCTTGGTAAACCGGTTTTTCGATCAATGTTATTCTAACCTCGATCCGCAATAATCAAATCAAGTTAATCCAATCTCGTCTCCCATGCAAAATCCTTATTATCGTAACTGTATGTTCTTTTTCAGATACAACATAAAATGCTATGTAGTTATCCATTACTAGCTTTCTAAAGCCTTGAGCAGCTAATCTCTCGTCTCTAACCAGTCCATGCCGAAAGGGCATGTCCTCAAAGTATGAAATTTCTTCTGCAATTGTATCTATGAGTTTCTCTGCAAGCTGGGGTTCCAAGAGCTCTTTTGAGATATGGTCGGCAATTTCTCTTAAGTCTTCTTCAGCGGGTTGGGTTATATTAACCTGGTATTTCTTCATTTTGAAATCTTGTTCTTGATGTCCGGCAACACGTCACGAAATGGTCTTACTTCTTCAGCTTTCATCGCGTCTGTTCCATCCTGAAGCAGCTTATATAGATCGCATTTCCCCACAAGGCGCTCGTAGGTTTCAATGCTCATGACCACTAAATCACCGTGTCCGTTCTTAGTGATATAAACAGGTTCGGAATGCTCATGGCAAAACTCTGAAATCTCGCTATATCTGTTTCTAAGGTCAGAGCTAGGTCTGATTATCGGCATAGATGACACCTCCTGCATAAAGATGTATATGCATATTATATCAAAATATTGATATGTCATCAATCAGAATATCCTGTAGCCTGTACAAGCTTAGGCTATCCAGTCCCTTCGGTATATTTCAACTCCTTGCTCCTTAATACTTTGCCGTAACGTATCATCCAGCGGGTCGTTCATATCTATGACATCGATCTTGTGTATACCTGCGGCCTCGTCTAGATCCAGCCTTAACCCTGCGGGCAATTCCCCTTCGCAGTAGACAGCAAGATCGATATCCGAATTGTATGCATAATCTCCCCGGGTTCGGGAGCCGAAAATTACTGCCCGGGTTACACTTTCTTTCTCCTCCAGCTTCTCGATTATCGCCTGCAAAATACGTTCAGGCAGCCCAAAATTCATTTCAGTGCCGCTCCCATCTTCTCCGCGAAGGCTGCAAAAGAAGGATAATAACGATTCTTAATCCTGTCATAGATTTCTTTCGCCATCTGGTCGCTGTATGTGTGGACAGTAAGGTTACGAGCTTCGATCATATCAATCCAGATATCACCATCAAGAATCAAGCCTTGCGCAAAGGCTTCCTTGAAGGTTGGACGGGGTGAGTTGATGAGAGCTATGCCTTGATATTCAAGATAAGATTTCATGAGCTTCCAGGCCAATTCGTAGGTAAACTCAAAACGCTGTATCACGGCATCATAGAGGAGGGGATTCGACGTGTCTTCGTCCAAGGCCTCCTTAAGTCGTGAAACAGCTTTGCGGTAGACTTCCATCCTCTCATTCAGACGTTTGACAGTCATAGGAACACCCCTTAATCCATCATGTTGTCCATACTTGAATATTATCACAATGCAGAGAATGTTTCTTATGTAGCAGACTAATAATGGAGTTCTTTGAAAGTCTGAAGAATCCTATAGAAGGGACCGTATCATCTATTGACACCCCATGTACAGAGAGCAACTGCCGTTCAGTGGATGAACCGATACGCTTCTGTAGCCGTAGCAAAGGGAAAGGTCCTCAGGGAATTCGGTGATGAAATCACGATAGAAGCTTCCTTCAAGATTCTTAATGCCGATCCCAGGAAGTCCCTTGATGATCTGTATTGCGGAGCATATAGGGAAAGAAGGACGAGAAGCCTTCACCGTCGAAGAATCAGCGTGGTGAATACGAGTTCCTTATGGTGAATGTGTCTATATAGAAGCGAACTCAGGAAGAGTAAGCCGTCTGCAATTGCCCTTTGTAAAGTTGCACATCTCACCGAGTTGATTCATGGATAGGAGTTTTCGCCATGAAGAACATCCTGTTGGTAGAGGATGAAGAGAATATCCTTTTTGCAGTCAAGCGATATCTGGGAAATGCAGGCTATCGAATTTTTCCGGCTTCGACGCTAAGCGAGGCAAAGACATGTTTCCAGGATAATTTGGATCTGATTCTCTTGGATCTGAACTTACCGGATGGAGATGGCTTTGCTTTTCTTGATTTTGTTCGAAAGAAGAGTTCTATCCCGATTATTTGTCTGACAGTCAGAGACAGTGACAGGGATGTTATCCGTGGACTGGAATCCGGAGCAGATGACTATATCACGAAGCCCTTCAAATTGCCGGTGCTGAAGGCGAGAATTGAGACAGTTCTACGTCGGGTGAAGAAGGACCCGAAACTTGAGAGCATCTTGGAAAGTGGCGGCGTAATGCTGGACAAGAATCTGAAAAAGGTTTTCATTGATGGGCGAGAGGAAGACCTCAGCCTCAAAGAGTTTCAACTCCTGTGTCTTTTCATGGAGAATCCAGGCAGGACGCTGACCAGAGACCTTATTATCGACATTGTTTGGGGTCTTGATTCAGATTCTGTGTATGACAATACTTTGTCAGTCAGTATCCGGCGACTCAGGCAGAAGCTGGGGCGTTACCGAAATAGGATCCGGACGGTTCGTGGCATCGGCTATCGCTGGAACGAAGGAGAGATGCCGGATGAGGAAAGCCATTGCTAAAGGAGGCATTGCCTTTGTCATCTTCTTTCTGCTCTTATCCCTGGCTACAGGATTCGCCCTGAAAGAAGGAAGTAATACTCTTAGCCTTTTTGCAGGGGCAGCTTTAATCAATCATTTAGCCAAAGATACACCGGATACACCGGATACACCGGATATACCAGATGCACCGGATGCGGCCGATGCGGATTTGGCGGTTATCTTAAAAGAGAGACCGGATGAACTGATAACCGATGGGACAAGGTTTTTATACCGCCATGGCTATTTGCCCGATAACGCTTATATAAACCGATATAAGCTGATATGGATGAACCTGGCCTTGGCTTTTGCCGGAGGGCTCATGCTATTTTTGCAGGGCGCCGGAGAAGAAAAGAGACTCAAGGAGGAGTTGCTTGAACTCTCCGATTATCTCAGAGCTTTGCACCTCGGAGAGGATCAGATCATTTTGCGCGATGATCTCTTTGGACAGCTACGCGATGATCTCTATAAGACAGTTCTGATTCTGCGCGAATCCCGGGAAAAGGCATTAGCTGCTCGTGCGCTTCTCAAGAGAAATATTGAGGATATCACACATCAGATTAAGACACCCCTCACCACAATTCAGCTCATGCTGGACCTAATTCAAGAGGACGACGCCAATCAGGCGGAGTATATCGCCCGTCTTGACGGGGAGATTGATCGACTGAACAGGCTGACCTCCAGCTTATTAAAACTCTCTTCCCTCGACGCAGGTGCGATCACTTTTCGCAGTGAACGCTTTGGCGCTGAGAGCATGATTTATGAAGCGATTCAACCGGTTGAAGGTCTGATACAGAAAAAGCAGGTCGATCTAAGATTGACCGGTCGGGACTTTGAGATCAATGGGGATCGCTCGTGGCTTATGGAAGCAGTCTTGAATCTCGTGAAAAACGCTGTTGAGGCAGTTGAAGAAAAGGGCATTGTTGAGATCCGGCTTTCGGAAACTGATATTTACCTGAGCATTGCAGTTCGGGATAATGGACCCGGTATTCCAACAGAAGATTTAAGATATATCTTTGAGCGCTTTTTTAAGAGCCAAAACGCTGAAAAAGAGAGCTTTGGCATTGGCTTATCCATGGCCAAATCAATTGTTGAGGGACATGGAGGCAGCCTTGAGGTGGAAAGCGGGAGCTCCGGCAGTTGTTTCGAGATCAGGCTTTATCCTCAACTTAGAGCCGCCGGAGCCGGTTTGTCCGCGTGATCGGGCCTTATTCATCTATCGCAGCGTTTAGTTCTCCCGTAGTGATTCCATAATGTCTTGTTTTAATACACGATCTATACCACCTTGGATCGCAGCGAAGATGCCAATCGCGTTGATACTGAGGAAGGCGAATAATACCGGAAAATTGAGATTGGCAAAGATTTCCCAAGGGGCAAAAAGCATCTTCTTTCTATAGGCATACAGGGTTACCAGGGCCATAAGCAAAACAGAGAAGATGAGCAGCACT
>JAAYRV010000042.1 GCA_012518595.1 Bacillota bacterium | reverse complement strand
TGTTGAATATGTACTTCTGCGTAATAGACTCCTTCCTTGATCCCGGTAATGATAATGTGTTGGACTACTCCGCCCATAGCATCGCAAACCGACTTTAGCAGATCATGAGTTAGGGGGCGAGGAGGCGTGTCTCCGGAAAGCGGGATAGCTATAGCCTGTGCTTCAAAAGGGCCAATCGCTATCGGAAGGACAAACTTATCCTCAGAATCAGCCAAGAGGACTGAGAACTCATTGTCGGGGCCTGCTGCGATACCGAGAATTTTCATCGTTAGCAGGATAATCACCCTCTTTCATGTTGATGCCATTGCTCAGTCTCAGTTATTATTGTATCATACCCAACGAGAAAGAGTTTCGCATTCTGTTTACCGCTATGTTGAAAAACCTGAAAATGTGCCTGTAACGGTATTGAGTTACCATTAGGCTGATGCTATCATAGAATAAACCAATAACATGGACCAAGACAAGGACGATGAAGAGGAGGAGTAAGCCGGCTAAAGAGTAAGGAGCGAGCTCTGACCGGTGAGAGAGAGCCTTGGTGGCCGAGCTGAAGTTCGCCTTGGAGTTGCCTGCTGAAGCCTGTGCTTCTTATATTGAGTCTCGTAGTCGAGGATGCATAGGTGGTAGGTAGTGCCGGTGTTTCCACCGTTATGTGGGAAACCCATCGGGGGTGGGGTAAAGCGGGCATTTATGCCAAGCGGAGTGGTACCGCGGGAGGATTGCGCCTTTCGTCTCTTATGAGCGAAAGGCATATTTATTTTTCGGCATCATGCAATAGGAGGTAGGAGAGAGGAGGATTCGCATGATATGGAGTCCGGAGTATGAGTGTATGTCCCGCGAAAGACTTGAGCAGCTGCAAATCAGACGCTTACAGACAACGTTGCGACGAGTCGGGGAGAATGTTCCTTTCTACAGGGATCGCCTGAATGAGGCAGGGATGACGCCTGAAGACATTCGTTCCCTTGAAGATTTAAGGCATATCCCTTTTACGACTAAAGAAGACTTGCGGGAAAACTATCCTTTCAAATTATTTGCCGTGCCTGTGGAAGAGGTTATGAGAATCCATGCATCGTCAGGCACCACCGGCAAAATGACTGTAGTCGGCTATACAAAGGGCGATATCAGCGTATGGTCTGAAGTGATGGCAAGAGCGCTTGCGTCAGGCGGGGTGACGTCCAAGGACTTGATACATATTGCCTATGGCTACGGGCTCTTTACCGGTGGGCTCGGCGTCCACTACGGAGGTGAACTCATCGGGGCTACAGTGGTCCCGGTCTCCGGCGGCAATACCAGGCGGCAGCTGCAGATTATGCGGGATTTCGGCACAACTGTCCTTGCCTGCACTCCTTCATACGCCCTGTACCTGGCTGAAGCTGCAAAGGACGAGGGAATGGATATCAACGGCCTGTCTCTTCGAGCAGGCATTCTCGGGGCTGAACCTTGGTCTGAGAATATGCGCAAGGAAATTGAAGGGAAGCTGGGGATTGAGGCATTCGACATATATGGCATGTCTGAGGTCATAGGCCCGGGGGTTGCAATTGAGTGTTCAGAGCACAGAGGGCTTCATGTGTTCGAGGACCACTTCCTTGTGGAAGTTATTGACCCTGATACAGGCAGAGTGTTGCCGCCCGGCGCCAGGGGAGAGCTTGTCTTTACGTCCCTTACAAAGGAGGCCTTCCCGATTATCCGGTATCGGACTCGTGACATAAGCATTCTCAATTACCGACCATGCGCTTGCGGAAGGACCCATGTCAGGATGCATCGAGTCCTTGGACGGACCGATGATATGCTTGTGGTTCGCGGTGTTAACGTATTCCCGTCCCAGATTGAAAGCGTGCTCCTGGAAATCAGCGGGACAGAGCCCCATTACCTAATCATCGTAGACAGGCTTAACAACTTAGATGAGCTTGAAATATGGGTGGAAGTGTCTGACGAGTTATTCTCAGACCAGGTCAAGCGGTTGGAGGATTTGGGCAAAAGAATCAGAAGCTCTATTGAAAGCGCCTTGGGCATCTCCGTCCGTGTGAAGCTGGTTGAGCCAAGGACCATCCCAAGGAGTGAAGGGAAAGCCAGGCGGGTTGCGGATCGGCGGGAGGTTTATCCTGAAGGTTAGGTGCGGTAAGGATTCGACAAGTCAGTAATCGTAAGAATCTGCGTTCAGTGCGGGTAGGAATCTGCCCTCAGTGTGTGTGAGA
>JAAYRV010000298.1 GCA_012518595.1 Bacillota bacterium | reverse complement strand
TACTCATGTAAACATGCGGTTTCTTCCCCTTTTCCAGAAGCAACTCAACAACACGGGCCTGTATGGCCCAGACGATATATGATGCAGCAATTCCGGAAGAAGGGCAGATCCCCTGTCCCAGCTCATCTACATGCACAAGGGTATCTCCAATACTCGAGCAGTTATCTATCACAATGTCACATACTTCAAACAGTTTCTTACCACCAGGATACACAGAGTGAAGATGCTTGGAGTATTCAAGAGATGTAAGCCCTATTACCTTGACTCCCCGGTCACGAGCGCAAATGGCCGTTTCCACAGCTAAAACACTTATCCCGGAAACTGAGCCGATAAGCAGGACATCCCCAGGGAGCATGTTGCTCTTATCCACGACAAACCCAGGCAAACCCTGAATGGAATCCATAAAAACTCTTTTCTTCGACACGCTGCGAGCCCTGGGCCTTACCGGGTTTTCTACATTTAATGAGACTCTCACCGGCCTTACAGCCATTAATCCTCCTGACCGTCCGATAGCCTCATACATAAGCATATGGCCGGTATCCATAATATGCCATACCCCGTCATTGACGAGTGCATCAGTAATGACAGAAGCGCTTCTATATATCGAGTCAATCTGAGTGGCCTCTATCATTTCAAGGACTTCCTTCATTTTCGTGAAGTACTTTTGAGTCAGCATTGCTTACCACCTCTATACGAGGCCTCAAGGTTCCTTAGCGTCTCTTCGGTCCATAGAACCCCTGTCTCTCTCATCGCAATGAGGAGGGCGCCTATGACAGGCTGAAACCTCGGCCTTACAATACTTATTTCCTGACATGATCTACGTATGTACTCTTCAAACCGGCCTAGTAGGATCTGCCCGAACTCGGAAATACCCCCGGTAAGCGCCAGGTTATAGCAATCGTCATCTAGTCCCAATCTCTCTATGACTGCAACCGCCATCTCCGCCAGGCCTTTTGCGGCCCCCTCGATAATGGAGAGCGCCACATCGTCACCTTCCTCCGCAGCTTCTTTCACCAGCGGCGCAAGATACGCAACTCCCGGCGTAACAGACCTTCTCAATTGCCAAACCTTTTCTATCCGGTAGTGTTCAAGGATTTTCTCGGTGAGGTCAGTCTCAGGTCCCAGCCTGTCAAATTCCCGGGTTACTGCCTCTAAGGCTTTGGTCCCTATCCATTGCCCGCTTCCCATATCGCCTATGATAGGGCCCCATCCTCCGACAGTTGCCTGTTGTCCGGAGAGCGAAACACCTATAGTGAATGAACCTGTGCCTGCCAACGTTACAACTCCATGGTCTTTTGCGAGAGCGCCATAGAATACGCTGAAGTCGTCCGGGTGAAACGAAACCGTCTCGCGGGGAACGCCCAATTCAGAAGCAATCTGCTCTCGGCATCCTCGGATACCTGGGACAGCTATGACAATGCGACATATGTCCTTAGGATCGATATCTCCGCGAATTGTCTCGACGGAACCTGCCACAGCCTGAACAGCTTCCTCATTTCCGACAAAGAGCGGGTTTGACCCGGTGGTTATTGCAGTCGCAAGAACATTCCCGTAACAACCGGCAAGGACAGCCTCAGTCTTGGTGCCCCCTCCGTCTACAGCTATGAGATACTTCATACCTAGAACCCCTTTATCCTCTGGCCGTACTTCCTTAAGAGCGCGCTGTTAAAGCCGTCTCCTTCCGGCATATTCGAACTCATGAGGACAGGCGGCACAACTCCAGCGTCCGCGAATCTTGTGACGATTTCCACTGCCAAGCAGTTCACAATGTATATTCCTGCAATCGACGACAGCGCGCCCACCCGTTGCCCTGTCCCATTCAACTCCACGGCAGCGTCATTCCTCATGATACAGTTATCTATAACTACATCAGCGATGTCCATGAGCTTCATGCCTGTTACATGCCTTGACTCTAGGGCCTTGCTGATATCCTTGGATGTTATGCAGATTACCTTCATCCCCGCTTCCTTGGCTAATTGCGCCATTTCAATGGGAACAGGGTTAATTCCTGAGTTCGACGCAATCAACATCGGCTCCCCTTCCCTTACGTCGAGACCTTGGAAAATCACGTCGGCATATCCGGGCAGTCTCTCAAGCCTCGTACTTCTCAGAGCGCCTTCATGCAACATGGTGCCTGAATCAAAAACAGGGTTCACAGGCACGAGGCCTCCTGTTCGATAGAACAGTTCCTCAACTATCATGTGAGAATGACCTGTGGAAAACACGTGCAGGACGCCGTCTTCAAGCAATGAGCCTGCGGCAAAATCAGCAGCCTCAGCGATAGCTAATGGCTGAGTGGTGTTTATTCTATCCAGGAGGTCCAGAACACACTGCCTGTAACTCTCTATGTATGACATACACTAAAGGATCAGCTCCTATCCTACCATCATTGGCGAAGCATTCTCCGCAAATCTCAGTGACTGGGTAGCGGAAGGCGCTCGGAGAACCCAAGCGCCTCGCTGAAAACTCACCGTCCATACCGAACTAAAAGTTGCCTGACAGCACATCCTGGGCCTTTTTCTCAACAGCTGCTATGGCATCATCCACGCTCCGTTCACCCAGCCACATCAGGTCAAACTCCTGCTCCACAAGGGCAAAGAAGTCCACGCCGTAGACAGGACTTGGGAATGGCTTGCTGTAATCCAGGGCTTCGATGAAGTAATTGTTATCAGGACGCGCCTTCACGAAATCAGTAATATCAACGTCCTTTCTCGATGGCAGGCCCATACCTGTGTTGAGGACAACCTGTTGCGCTTCTTTGCTTGCAAAGAATTTCAGCACCCGCCAGGACAGATCCGGATTCTTGGCGCCTGAAGGAATAGCCCAAGCATTGACAAAGGCGACATTTACTTGGGATTTTCCCTTTGGAAGCGGTCTAATCACATAGTCTATGTCTGCGTTCACAAGATCTACTGTAGCAGACAGCCCGCCCATTAGCATTGCGACTTTGCCTGCGACAAAAGGCGCGGATTGGGGCCTTCCGAACTGCATTGCCTGGGTCTCAGTGGGGACAGATTTGTCAACAACACACATCTCTTGGAGGAACTTGACAGCTTCTATACTTTCAGGCATACCTAACAGAGACTGCCCTTCCACAGTACATAGCCCGCCGTTATTCTGCATCAAGAAGTCAGTGAATGCGTCCATGTACTTCCTAAAGTAAAATCCCCATTGATCAGCGTGTCCGTCACCGTCAAAGTCTTTTGTCATTTTCTTGGCAATGGCCCTAAAATCGTCCCATGTCCAATCCGGATCCGGTATGGCGACACCCGCCTCGTCAAATAACGTCTTGTTGAAGAACATCACTTTGCTGGTTATATCCCTTGGCATCGCATAAAACTCGCCGTTATACGTAAGGGCGTCTGAGACTACAGGGTAGACCTTTGCCATCTCGTCCTTGTAGTCTTCTTTGACATAGTGATCGATGTTCATGATAGCGCTCTTGTTAGCGAAAATCGGTATTTTGTCCATAGCGATCATCATCACATCGGGGAGATCAGCGCCTCCGGCAATCATTACAAGTATTTTGTCAGCATACTTGCTTCCAATCTGAAGATACTCCAGTTCCAGATCAGGATTCAGCTTCTCAAATTCAGCCTTCAACTGAATCAGTGGTTGAGACGTAGTGAAATCCCACCATGAGATCACTTGGACCCTAGTCTTCTTAGCCGCAGCTTCCAACCCCACACACACGGACATCATAAATGTCAGGATAACTACTAGAAGTAGCATCCTTCTGACAGAAGATCTCATTTTCTTCATTCCTCCCTCTTGATTCAGTCAATCTTATTGCGGATGACACGGCCCCCGTGGCCTTGTGAAGGCCTTTTGCACTTATGTATCACCTCGTCTTGCTTATTGACGTTGAACAAAGAAACCGGTCCAGGCGGCGCCTGTCACCTATGACTTTGAGAATTCATCTCCCTCCTAAGCCGGAGGTAAGGATTCCCGCCATAAAGTACCTTTGGAAGCACATGAATATCACTATAAGAGGGATGATGGATAGTGTGGTTGCAGCCATGAGAATGTCCCAACTCGATTGCACATTGGTTTGGAGATACGTCAGGCCTACCTGAATAGGCATTTTCAGAAAATCGTTAATCACTACGTTAGGCCACAGAAAGCTGTTCCATTCAGTTTTGAAGCCGATAATTGCAAGTGTAGCTATGGCGGGCTTGGAATTGGGCATGATGATATTCCGCCAGACGCCCCAAGGTGAACACCCGTCAATCAGCGCTGCTTCTTCCAATTCCCGGGGAATGCTGAGGAAATGCTGCCTCATAAAGAAGATGTTAAATACCAAGCTAGCGCTGAAGATCGGCGGGATGATAAGTGCTGTGTACTTGTTGATCCAACCGAGCTTTCGAGCCAAAGCGTACCGGGGGATAAGAGTAACATGGCCTGGCAGCATCATTACCCCAAGTAGCAACATGAATATGAAGTCCCTACCCTTAAACTGAAGTCTTGCAAAGGAGTACGCTGCCATGGAGGCAAGAGTGATTGATATTACAGGCACTATTGTAGCCAGTACGAGTGAGTTTAAGAGAAACCTGTGAAACGGAAGTACACTCAAAGCTTTTCGATAGTTGTTAAGGGTAGCCGGATTAGGTATCAGATCCAAAGGGTTACCGCTGTATATCTGGCGGCTGGTCTTAAATGAGGCTGTGACTGACCAGACAAACGGAAATATCATGACGATGGCTACCAGAATCAAGATCGCATATAGGACAGCAATGTGTAACCTCTTCTTACGCTTCACACTGTTTCCTCCCCTATGAAAGTCTAGAAACCGATCTCTTCCTTCCGTCGCCTTGCAGCAAATTGAATCAGGGTTATCACAAAGAGTATCACAAACAGGATCCATGCCATTGCGGAAGCGTACCCCATTCTGTACCTTTGAAACGCCTGGGCATAGATGTAATAAAGAATTGTGTTAGTACTGCCGCCGGGCCGGCCTTCAGTCATGACGTATACAGCTTCAAAGAGGTTGAAGACCTCGATAATCAGCATGATTGTGGCAAAGAAGGTGGTATTGGATAGAAGCGGAACAGTGACATATCTTGTTTTCTGCCATCCTGTAGCCCCATCTATTTCCGCTGCTTCATAAAGTTCATTCGGGATGTTCTGCAGGCCGGACAGATACATGATCATGTAATAACCGGAAACTTGCCAAAGCCGCATGATACTGAGAGCGGGTTTCGCCCACACCCTGCTTTCCAGCCAACGTGGCAAATTGCTTACCCCGATTAGCTTTAGTATAGCGTTAAGCACACCCTGATCCGGATTGAATATCCAAAGCCAGACCATGCCAATAGCAATAGTCGATGTGATAGACGGCATGTAATATGCTGCGCGGAAGAATCCAATCCCCGGCAGTTGCCTGTTCAAAGCCATTGCCATAGCCATGGCAAAGACTATGCCAAGAGGCACTATAGCTACGAGGAAGTAGACAGTATTATAGAGACATTGAATGAATGATTCGTCTCTGAAAGCCCGGGCGTAGTTGGCAAATCCAATCCACTTGGCAGGCGTTAGAAGATCCCAGCTTGTGAAGGATATGTAGAGTGAGTACACAAGAGAGCCATAAACGAAAATCCCAAGTCCGATGAGAGACGGCAGAATGAAGGACCAAGCTGTTAATGTCTGTCTTACCTGGCGTCGGCTTCCATCAAGACTTCTCATCATACCATCCCTTCCGTTGGCTGCCTCTGCATAAGCATGATAAGGGAATCAGCCTCTCCATGAGGATTGCCAATTATCGCCTTTGAAGGTTTGCCTGTTAATTGCCTTAAGGGATTGCCTGTGACTCCCCTTATGCCTTATCGCTCCAGCGTGACTCTGAAACGATATTGATCGCCTCGGTATATTGAGATAGTGTGCTCTATTGGTACACCTTCTTTGGAAAACGATACACGTTCTAACCTGAGAACCGCTTCCTGGGCGCCGATCTGAAGCAACCTCTGTTCGCGTCTATCAGGCAAGGCCGCCTCGATAAACTGAGTGCCGTACCCTGGTTCGATGCCGGTTTTATCTTCTATGAGCTTGTATACTGAAACGTTATCTACGATATCATCATAGATATCTGCAAATGGTTCATAGGGCATCCGTAGGAGTTCGATTGCCATGGGTTCTTTGTCGGCTAATCTCAACCTCTCCACCTTTATTATAAGAGCATTGCTGCCATCCAGCCCTAGCTGCTCAACAGGTCCTTTTACTATCTCTTTCTTTAGGACTCTGGCGCCGGGGGTAAACCCCCTCATTTCCATATCCTCACTGAAGCTGTAGAGCTTTGACAGATCCCATTGGTGTTTAGCGGCACGCACAAACGTGCCTTTACCCTGGCGTGTCACGACCAAGCCCTCATTCACTAACAAATGAACGGCCTGTCTTACCGTAATCTTACTGACTCTATGAAAATCAGCCATTTCGGCTTCTGTCGGAAGCTGATCTCCTGGTTTGAGATGATTTTGAGCAATCTTTGCACGCCAGTATTCCGCGACCTGAACATAAAGAGGTATGCTGCTTTCCCTGTCAACTCCGGCAATATGCATCTTCGCCACAACTCTCCCGCTTCATGTGATTCTTTTCCCAATTCGTATCGACTTTTCTTTGGAAGTCTGAGCCTCTTATATCATTATAATCATTCTGTATAAGTGACTATGTTATTATAATCACTATCTCCGTTCTGTATAGACTTACAAATTCCTTCTTAAATGGGAAAAATAATTGTGGTTTTTCGTTTCACCGCTGTTACAATGCAGGCCACATCCTCTTCGTTTATGACTGTCTGCACGCTTTCATCGCAGGTAGAGCTACCGATAGATAGCTCCGGCCGTCTAATCGTCATCCCGGACTT
>JAAYRV010000297.1 GCA_012518595.1 Bacillota bacterium | reverse complement strand
TTCTCCGGTTCCGTCCGCAAAACCGTCATAGCCCGTGCCACTCTCACCAAGTAGAAAACCCCTATCTTGTCACTACAACGGGGCGCTTGTACGTGACAATTTATCCGAGACGATGATAATCTCATGACTTTGCGTTTAAATTGAATTCGGAGTGCCGCCCGTCACCCGGCCTGCGCGTCCGGGATATGCCTCAGGCAGATGGCTGCTCCCATAACCCCGAGGTATAGTATGTGCTGCCATGGAAGCCGCAATATCAAGCCTATAAGAGGCAGACATGCTGACGCTATCGCAGAGGCCTGCGCGACGCGGCGGGAAAAGAAATACATTACCAGCCACAGTATGCCTGCAGGTATTACCACTACCGGCGCAGTGAGCACGCATGAGCCGAAAAACGTGGCAATTGCTTTCCCGCCTACGAATCTAAACCAGACAGGCAGGATATGCCCGATCACCGCGGCTGCCCCGGACACCATCTGACCCGCCTCTCCCCCTATCACCCGGCCTACGATTGCGGCAAGCATTCCCTTGGCTATGTCTAAGCAGGCGACCAGCACGCCATACCTTACGCCCAGCAAACTACCGACATTGGCTCCTCCGGCAGTGCCGGATCCGTGTTGGCGGACATCAATATCTCCCACCCTCCTGCCGATGAGCACAGCAAATGATACCGAGCCTATAGAATAGCCGGCAATGGCGGCTAAAATGAATCTCACAGGTTATACCTCCCCGGCAACGACGTTGGTGTCTCCTCGTCGGCGCTTCCTCTTTGATTCAACACTTCCGGCATCATTCCTGCTCATCCGCGCCGCATGCGTCGTGACTGACAGATCATAATATTGTGGCAATGCACTAAACCCCTAATCTCCATCTTCGAAGTCTAGGTATGAGTTGTTCATTAGTTTTCGCTCGTTTTCTGAGGTCTTGGGTGGCCGGTGATTGCAACGAGGGGTGTCAAAATCCGGCCACCGGCCTACGGGCCGGATTTTGTCAAGGCAACCCGCTTGGGGCGCCGTCCCCGAGTGCAACACCGGCCTCAGAAAACGTACGTACCGTGCGGGGCCACCCCACACGGCACGTACATTACTAGAGCCAGCGATTACTTATGGCGATCTGCTTGGGGGTTAGTGTATCCTTCAGAGGAAGCCTATAGTTATTTTTGGGTATCAGAGCCCCTTAGCTAATTCACTGATAGAATTTGCCCAATGTCTGGAAATGACCGGCTAATTGATCTATGACTTCATGGGTTTTGTGGCCGGTCATTGTCTCCAGCTCTCGCTGCATTTGCCAAATCTTATAAGGATTGGTCTCTTGCCGTCCGATGGTATCTACCTTTTCATAGACCTTCTTCCAATAGGCATTCGTTTCTTGAAGTTTATTAACATTGACTCGATTCCCTCGCAAAGCCTCTTGCTTGATCCTATACTCCATGTATGGCAAGACTTTGGTCCGCATCTCCTTTTCAATATCCCGACAGACAGCTTGAGTTCTGCCTATCTCTGATGTGCCGGATTGCAGGCTGTGTTGCACTTTGGTCCTGAAGACATCACCTGCCTGTTGGATATGGCCGGACTTAATGGCACCGAAGTCAATGTTCTTGTTAAGTAGGGCAGTATCAGCAAAAGCTTCGCGATGTGCTCCGGTGGTAATGAGAATATCAGATTGGACAGCACTATAACCTGTGTTTTGCATGTACGCCCGGTTCCAGGCTTTTTGAGCATCATCCATGAATACGAAGCGGCTTACCTGTTCTCCGTTTTTGGAAATAATCACCTTTGAAGTTTCATCTAAAGCCAAATCCAGATCCATACCTACACTGCCGACATTGGAGGCATTACGCATAGTGCAAAAGCGCAGATTCGTAGTGTCGTAGCCCATGGTCTTCAATTGACCGTAGAAGTCAGGCATAGTGTTGCTATAGATGTCATTCAGGCGATTGTTAAACAGGGCCTGAACATGAGGAGGTGATTGGTGTTTAAGCAGCCATTTGGCATGGTACGATGAATTAATGGACGAAACCAGTCGTGTCAGTTCAT
>JAAYRV010000296.1 GCA_012518595.1 Bacillota bacterium | reverse complement strand
GGCTCAACTGGAAACGAATCTGGCGTATCTTGATTCGCTCAGTGGCGAGATCACAGAAATTGTAAAGGGGAACAAGCCCCCTAGTGCCAGTGCATCGATTCCTAGCAGAGGCGACTATGAACGGGGAGCCGCTCCAGGGTATCTAAGGGAGCAGTCACAGATGACCCTATTGGCCACCGACTCGGATGAGGGCTTGTCTTTACATGGACAGGCCACAAAGTTTGAGCATGCAACGAATAGAATCGACGAATTGCAGGAATCTGTGGACAAGATGGAGACTCAGCTCGTCTCCTTGAAGAAATCAGCCATTTCGTACCAAGACCGAATGAATCATACCCCTCGTGGCATGCCCACAAGAGGAAGAGTAACGTCCAGGTATGGATCCCGACCTCATCCAATTACCGGGCGAGTTCAAATACATGAAGGTATAGACTTAGCTGCTCCTACAGGCACACCAATTGTGGCAACCGCCGATGGTGTAGTGCTGTTTAGCGGGTCACGTGCAGGCTATGGACGGACAGTGATTATAAACCACGGATATGGATTCCAGACACTATACGGTCATGCCAGTAAAATCATTGTTCGCGTTGGTCAACGCGTCAAACATGGACAGGTTATCGCATATGTGGGGAGTTCCGGCGTAAGCACAGGGTCTCATCTTCACTATGAGGTTCGTGTCTCGGGAAAGCCGGTAAATCCATGGTCATACATGAACTAACCCATTCATAGACCGGTTCCGCCATTGCCTTTGCTCATCTGGCAACCCTCATGCGCCTTAAGGGGTATGCATTAGCTCTACATTCTTGCGAGGCAAGAGTGTTTGTCTCGGAAGTATCTTGAAGGCAGCTTACCTCCGCGCTAATTCTTTACCTTGACAAGTAGTCCCACAAAGTAGGAACAGACATTAGCCGGTGCATGCAGGTTTTCTGTCTCTACCTATTTCGTTATTGAGATCTCTGATACAAGTCAATCATAAGCAGACATTTTTGTTTTAGCCGCAAGTGAAGGGGGAGTAGTTAGATGTTCGGTAGGAGGCCCCAAACTCCTCAGAATAAGAAGGTTGACACAATCATTGGAAAGGACACTAAGGCAAACGGGAGAATGGAAGTGAGCGGTTCAATGCGTGTGGATGGCTGCTTTGATGGGGATATTCAGGCCGATGGGGATGTGGCTATCGGTGAAAACGCGAGATTGAAGGCAGCAATTCACGCGGTAAACGTAACAATAGCAGGCGAGGTCGAAGGGGATGTTCATGCCAGTGGCAGGCTGGAGATTGCTTCAACGGGGAGGCTATATGGAGAAGTAAAGGCGAGCGCGCTGCGTATCGAAGACGGCGCCATATTCAGGGGCTCATGCGAAATGTTAGAAGAGCGGGAATGTCCAAAGCTTCTGCCAGGTGAAGTGTCTGAAGTGGTGGTATTAGGTGATGATAATGGAGAGAATGAGTAACTGAGAAATGGTCTTTAAGAACCGTACCGAAGCAGGAAAGATACTGGCAGCCAAACTCCGGCAATATCAAGGCAGAAATGCATTGATATTGGCGTTGCCTCGCGGAGGAGTTCCCGTTGCAGCTGAAGTGGCTTCTGCGTTGAATGCGGAACTGGACGTTGTTATTACGAGAAAGATCGGTGCACCTGGAAATCCGGAATTGGCAATTGGCTCAGTGACCGGTGACGGCACGGTCCTCCTTAATGATTCTCTTGTTGCCGCGCTTGGTGTAGAGAACGGTTTCATAGACGGCAAGATAAATCAGGCTAAGAATGAAATTGCAGAGTATATCAGACGATATCGTGGGAAACGGCCCATCCCGGAGATTACTGACAGAATTGTGATTATTGTTGATGACGGTATTGCTACCGGCTATACAGTGTTGGCAGCAGCTCGGGCCACTTTAAGAAAATGCCCTGAAGAGTTGGTCATAGCTGTTCCAGTTGCTCCGCGTGAGTCTGTCTATGAGCTTGAACAGGCGACAGGATGTCAGGTAATTACTGTAGCCCAACCTTCCTTCTTTGTTGCGGTAGGGCAATTCTATGAAGATTTTAAGCAAGTGTCTGATGAGGAAG
>JAAYRV010000295.1 GCA_012518595.1 Bacillota bacterium | reverse complement strand
CTCTCCGTGCCCGTTGACCAATCCCGCTGCTATCTTGGTGCCGCCAACGTCAACACCGATAGCAGCGATTTCCTTTCGGGGCAAGCCCTGTCACCCCCTTACATCCAAACCCTGTCACTTCGTAGTAATCTTGCCTACCCAGACCCCTCCACCCTCGAGGTGTCGAGTAAACCGGACATAACCCTCTCCCCATTCCGCGGGGACTTCGCATTCTGCGTTCAAATCATAGAGTCTCCCCTGCCCGTCACCGCAAGAACGGGCGCCTCCACGTGCGTCTTTACATTCATGGGTATCGTCATCTGTTCGGGCATCTACATCTTCATCGGGGTTTCCGCCCTTTCCAGTATCCTCCCCGGCACTAGGGCCCGCTTGCCCCAGTTTGGCAGTGATCGTGATTTCCTGAACGTCAGGGTAATGGTTGAAGACGAAAACAAGACTTGGCTCGCCAAGCCCGGATTCTGTCCGGAGGAGCCGGGCCTCAATCTTCCCGTTATGGCCGGAAGGTTCCACCCTGATAGGACTGACTACACCTGCTGCGCGCGCAACAGCCTTAAGAAAATCAAGATTAGTCCGGTAGCGCAACGCCTCAGCAGTAAAGCTAAAAAAGGTCCCGATTAAAATCGCCATGCCTTTTTCGTAACGATTTGCGACAATCGCAGGCCGGCCGTCGGCAAACTCAGCTATGACGACAGCTGAGTCTGATGTCGCCTCAAGCGTCTGCCGAACCCCGTATCCTGCCAGCTCATCACCGGGTTCGAGCCCCGGAAGCCAATTAGGCGCTATCTTCAAAGTGATAGGAATAATATCTTCCTCCTTGGCTTCGTGGATCTGCGGCCTGCTGTATACCCCCACCTCCCGGCAGCCAAAGACCTCGGATAGACCGAACCCGGGGATCACTTCCCCACAGACACCGGTCTCATCGTTCCAAGCAGTTCTGGCCTCAGCGATAACCGTCCCCCCGGAGCGGACAAAGTCTCTGACCTGATTTGCGGCTTCCTCTGTAAACGTCAGGGAAAACGGCATGTACAAGGCCTTATAATCAGAAAGCCGGCCTTTTTCGATTTCCTCGATGTGCAGATAGTCCGCAGGGATATTCTCCTCGAATAAAGCACGGTATGCGCCGAGAAGAGACCTGGAAGGCACATAGGACGATCTTTCCCGCATGTTGGTCCACATGACATTGGAGTTGACATTGTACAGAATGGCAGCCTCTGCCGGAACAGGTTCAGCCTCAAAGAAAAGGTCCATATTGGCAGTAACGATTTTGGAGGCTGCGCCTGCCACCTTTGCTCGCTCACTGGGAGAGCCGTCCAGGTTGGCCATGCCAAACCCTGCGGACTCATAACCCCTGTTCATAGGGTGCCAGGCATAGAAACAAAGGCCTTTAGCCCCATGGCTAATAGGCTGCCAGGTCCACTCCAACTCGTCCTGGGCAGTCGCTTCCGCAGCGAACATCCCGACATAGCCGTGGCCTCCTTGGAGTTCCCCAAGCCAATAAGGCTTGCCTGCCGCAGTGCAAGACGAGCGAATCTGGGCAAGTTCAGCGGAACGGAGCGACGGGTCGTTAGTCTCTCTCGCGCCTACATGCTTAGGATAGAAAGAGGTTCCCCAAATATCCACGACTTTTGCCATCCGCCAGTCGTCCGGCGCGCCTTGATTGGATCTGGGCAACGTCATCAGACAGGGGATATCTGAATGGCTGGCCATTATATGCAAGGGGTCAACCTGCCTTACCGTCTCAGCCCTCCAACGGAGATCCTCAGCTAACTTATGCATAATGAATTCTTGCCAATCGAAGGCATCAGTGTATGTCATAAGCGAAATGAAACGCGGGGCGTCAACCACATCCCAACTGGAAAATGTCCTGTACCAGGCGGTATTTAGGGCCTCAATCGATCCGTATTTAGCTTTCAGCCAATCCCTGAACCTCTGAACCGTATAGTGACAATAGCAAAAAACGGCAGGCTGAGGCAGGTAATCAAAGTACGCCCACTGCACAATGTGGGGTTCACTCCAAAGGTCCCAACCGATTAGTTCTTCCCTGTCTCTAAAATGCTTCGCAGCGTCCTGCATGAAGGCTTCAGCCTTCGTCTTAATCCCGGGATGATCATAGCAATATCCCGGCGAACCTTGAGAATCAATAGCGTCCCCGCCGGCTGATATGTATCTACTGTCCGGGTAGAAATTGAACAACCAGTCAGGAGCGGAGTCTAAGTAAAGCTGGATAATTACTCGCAGCCCTAACTCCCGTGCAATCTCCATGATCAAGTCCTGCGCCTCGTAGCAGTATTCACCTGGAGCGGGCTCGCTTGCCGCCCAGTCCACCCAGATCTTAACCGTATTGAAACCGCAATCTTTGATCCGCCGAAGATCCCTTTGCCATTCATCCCCAGCGCCTGCTTTAGGATGCCTGATCATGGTTGCCCTGGTTTTGCCCCCTCCGTACCAAACTGCCATCGGAAAATACCTTAGCATTTCGCCCACTCCTCTTAATAAATCAGGTATAAGTCCAGCGCCTACTTAATGCCGCTAAGAGTGATGCCTTTCACGTAATGCCGCTGCAAAGCCAAGAATATGACGATGGTAGGGATAATCCCTAAAACGGTAGCAGCAAAGAGCCTATTTTGAACTGTAGTAGTGCTGTAGGCAGTGACCATCATCCGTAAGCCCACAGGCAGAGTCATGAGATGTTGGGCAGAAGTAGTGACAATGAGCGGCCACAAAAACGAGTTCCAGCTCCCGATGAACTGGAAGATGCCCAGGGTGACGAAGGCCGGTTTCACCAGCGGCGCAATAATCGTGGTGAAGATACGAAACTCGCTTGCCCCGTCTATCCTGGCAGCATCGACAAAATCATCAGGGATGGTCATCATGAATTGACGCATCAAGAATATGCCCCATGCTGATACCACAAAAGGAAGGATCAAACCTGCATGGGATGAAAGAGCTCCGGACCCTCCCTGGCCCAGAAAGTTGTTCCCGCCTAAGAATGGAAATCTCCTCAGTATGTAGTAGACGGGAATAAGGAAGATGAAGGTAGGAAACATCATGGTTGACAAAGTGAACGTGAAGAACAGGTCTCGCCCGGGAAATCTCAGTTTTGCCAGGGCGTATCCAGCCATGGAGCTGGTGAGCAAGACCGAAGCCGTAATTACGGTGGAAACGATGAAACTGTTTTTGAAGTATAAACCCAGTTTTACATTGGGGCTGGTTAATACCTCCCAATAATTTGACCACTGCGGGGAGGACGGCAACCAGGTCAGGGGGATCGAGATGATTTCCTCGTACGTCTGAAGGGAGGCAGACACCAGCCAGAAAAAAGGCAGAAACATGGCAGACGCGATTAAGGCAAGCAGAAAATAATTGAGAATTAAGGAGACCTTGTTCCGGGTTCTATTCATAGGATTCCACCCCACCTTCCCGTAAGACTCGGAGCACCACAAAGGTGAAACACAGAATAATCAGGAAGAGGACAAAGGCTCCTGCTGTCGCCCGCCCCATCCTGAGATTCTGGAATGCGGTCTGATACAGGTAGACGTTTAGAAGAATGATGGCTTTCACTGCTGAAACCCCGGATTGGGTTCCGCCTGCGCCCATTTGAAAGACAAGGTCAAATGCTTGCCAGGCGCCTATGAGCCCGGTAACCGATAGAAAAAGAATGGTCGGCCTAAGCAGCGGCAATGTGACATGACGAAATTCATGCCAGGGGCTTGCCCCGTCAATCTTGGCTGCCTGATAATACTCATCAGGTATTCCCTTGAGACCGGCAGTGAAAACTATTACCGTTGAACCGATAGAGGCCCAAATTGCCACAGACATAATGGAGAAGAGGGCGATCCTGCTGTCAGCCAACCAGTGTTGAGGGGGCAATTGCCACATGGCGAGAATGGAATTTAGCATCCCTCCGGACGTCTTGTAGATTCCGCTCCCCCAAATCCGCGCCACAGCCACTAAAGGAGTGACTACCGGAGCGAAAACCAGAAATCGCCAAAACGGCGCCCACCTTATATTCAAAATCAAGAGGGCAATTACAAGAGCGATAAGCATCCCTAAGAAAACCGTGCCAATTGCCCAGATCAGAGTATTTTTGACTGCGCACAGAAATAGCTCATCCCTAAAGAGATCCTGATAGTTTTTTAAGCCGATAAAAGTAGAAGAACTAAGGGGTACAAGCATATTCCACTTTCTAAAGGAAATATAGACTGACATTCCAACCGGAATTATCAAAAAGATCAGGTAGAAGACAATGGCAGGGGAAAGAAACAGATACCCGGTGACAGTTCTTTGCACAGATCGTCTTCTTGAAGACTCAGAGGGCAATCCACTCACCCCGCTTTAAATTCCCTCATTTTCAAGAGGAGGGAGGGGCCCCGCCTGGATAGTACACTACACGGCGGGCGCCCCTTGCGAACCGGCTCGAAAGTGCCGCACTTAGAGAGCAGCGAGTATTTTTCTAATAGTACTCCGCCAAGATTGCATTGATCTTCTTCGTAGCGTCGTCTAAGGCTTGTTTAGCCGTTTTACTGCCGTGCCACGCCTCAACGATTTCCTGCATTAGAATAGTGTTGATCTCAGCAGCTTGGGCCATGTTCGGCTCATGCTTGGCGTTCTTCAGTTCATCGATAAACGTCTTAGTGTAGAGATCCTGTAGATCCTTAGGGTGATTCTCCAAATCAGTTTTACGCGCCGGGACGCTGCCGATTGTCTCGACCATCAAATCTCCCAGCCTGGTGGTTTTATTCGCGGTCTCTTCCGCAGTGAACCAGGCGAGGAAATCCCAAGCCTCTTTCTTGTGCCGGGAGCCGCTGTCCACTGTGGCAAAGAATGTATACATAGCGTTGATATTCTTGTTGACTTTGGGGATTGGAGCTACTCCCACAACCTTTTCGTAATCTGCGCCCAGTCCTTGCTTCAAGCTATTCTCATACCAAGAAGCCATAATGATCATAGAAACCTTCTGCTGTGGAAATTCCCAGACACTGCCGGAGATGTCCGTGCCGCCTGTTCTGAAGAGTTCCAGTTCGGCTTCAAGCGCCTTGATCCCTTCCGGGCTGTTAAGCAAGGATTTCTTGTAATCCGGGGAGAGATATTCACCGCCCATATCCCACAGCAATCCCAGGAACGGATGCACAACAGCAGAATCCCAGCCGGCAAGGAAGGAAAACCCGTACCTGGTGATTGCGCCTGTCTTGTCCCTGACTGTAAGCTTTGAGGCCATGTCCACCATTTCGTCCCATGTGTTAGGCGGCGCCTTGTATCCCTTCTCCGCCAGGTGGGCCTTATTATAAACCAGGCAGTAGTTGCCTACCTCCACCGGAATCCCCATAATCTTCCCGTTGATGGTAGCGCCTTCAACAGCAGCGGGAACGTAATTCTTTTTGACGTCCTCAATTAGCGCAGGAGGAGGCGACTCAATAATCCCGCTGTCTTCCAGCTGCACTCCCCATAGGGATCGAATGATGTAGATATCCGGGCTCACCCCTGCAGACCTGGAAACGAGGATCTTCTGGAGGTACTCCTCCATCGGCACAGACTGGAGTTCAATCTCCACATCCGGCTTAAGTTTCATGTACTCCTCAACATACTGCCGTAAACCTTTACTCACTAACTTCCCGTTTTCATCCACCACGCCTTCGAGCTGGAAGTCGCTCCAGTGCGTCTGGAGCACCAGTCGGGTTTTAGCAGCCTGAGTTCCTCCGGTAGCAAGAACCATGACAACCAACAAACAGAGTGCAATAGTGAGCGCTCTTTTCACGTCATCATCCTCCCTTTTTCTCGCTCTTTTCGGCTTCACTCTTGACAATCACGGTTTTGCGACAGCTACCGGCAACCACCTCCCTTTTCAGCCGGCGCTCAGCGCAAGCAGGTTCCCTCTTCTATCGAGCGTCAGTCACTTTTGCCAAGGTCCGTAGACCTCTACCTCCCAGAGGGAAAACGCCCAAGGGGTCCATAAGGAATGGCCGTACTGCGTTCCTGTCTTTTCCGGCCTTTCCATGAGATCCAGCTTTACGAGACGCGCTTTCGAAGCGGGAAACGACACTACTTCAGGACCGTGCCCGACAGAAGACGTTACCTCAGCAACGGTTCGCCAGTTCTTCCCATCTTGAGACAAGCTAACTCTGAATTTCACAGCCTCCAGCTCCCAATGGAGGACGACCTTCTCCACGTCTTCCGCGGCGCCTAGATCAACCTGGAACCATTCCGGAACCTTTTGCCAGATACGTGAGGCCCACCTTGTATCCATCCTCCCGTCCACAGCGCTCTCCGGACGAAACATCCCGTCTACCTCAGCTGTGGATGAGGCAGACACAGGTTTCCCTCTGGCCAGATTGCTGGGATTAGGTTGCGCGCTATGAGGGCCATAGAAGGTAACGGCTGTCACAGTGTGGGCAGGGATTTTCAGCCTGCCTTTGCCTCCGGCTACGATCAAGTCTTGCCGCCGCCTGGGACCACCTTCGTCAGATAGCAGCCATACCTCCCCCCACATCTCCGGGCGAACCCCGACAAGGTCGAGCAGTGTCTCCACCTCATTGAACGCCTTGTTCACGATAATCACGTGCAGCCTCTCTTCGCCCGCCTTCCCATCAGTTGAGGCGTAGACGGAAATCCGCTCATCATCTACGGTAGTCTTCGCAAGAGTGGATCCGAAATGTTCCTTAAACAGTTGAAATACATGGAAAACAGGGTATGGCTGATTCTCCGGGGTTGAGGTCATTATGCCGTAATCCCCTCCCCGGGGTGGGTACACATTATGTAAAGCCCAATAGCCGGCTGCCGCAACCCCTGATGAGGCCATAGTTCCGAGGGTATCCGCAGCCCAAAGAGCATTGACCATGGATACAGTCTGCGGCCCGGGAGCGTAGCTGACTGAGTTGTAGCCTCCTACTTGAATCTCAATTTTTGCAGCTCGTTCCGGCGCCTCCATCTTCAACAACCCTCGGATAAGGGCGATGTCGTTCTCCAGTTGACGCGGGGTTTTAAGAAGGCTTCTATCATCTTCTTTTTGGGGTCCTTGCGGATACCAGTTATGCACGACAAAGTCAATCTCCGCTCCGGCCTTCTGCAACACCTTTCGAGACCAGTCCAACCGGGACGGGGAGATATTCGCGCCGACTTTGATCGAGGGATCCACCGCCTTCATAGCGCGGGCAAACTCCAGGAAGCGATTGGCATACGCAGTGGCGTCCACCAAAAAGTACTCTTCATCCCCTACCTCCCAATAAGGCACAGCGTAACCTTTTTCCACATTGGCGTAGCGAACCCACTCCGCAGCCAGGGACGGAGAAGCAGTATAATTAACTGTGATTGACGGGACAGCCCCGGTGAGTCGACAAAGGACCATAAATTCATCGGTATCCATACGGAGGGTGGAATTATGAGGAGCGTTCCAGATATAGTCATCACAATCCCGACCCCCCGGGTAGCGTATAAATCGTATTCCCGCTTGTTTCATGCGGTTTACCGCAATCTGGTCAAAAGTGAGCGGCCAGTCCTCGAGCGTTCCCGGGAAAAGCTGTTCATCCCAACAAGCACTGTTGATGCCGAACAAGAGGGGACTTACAGTTCCGGTCTTGACATCACATTCCACGACCGCAGTCACCGGAGACGCAGCAAGACTCGTCCCGCTCCTTTCTGTGCCCCATCCAAGCAGCACAAGGAAGATGAGAGCTGAACATAAGACCAATCGCAGCCCAGGCCCTTGATGCCAAATGAAGTATTCTTTCATGATTTGGCCTGCACCACCCTTCTATTCCAAAAGAATGGTTTTGCGCTCCTCTCAGTCTGAGCGCTTCACTCCCCTTGCAGTTCCACAGTGAGGGTATACCTATCTGCCCTCAAGATTGAAGAGACATATTCCAACGCCCGGTTGTCCGCTAAGTAGGTAATCCTTTCCGCAGCCAAAGCCGGTTGTCGTTGCTTCTGATCTAAGAGCCTGGCTTCGTACGGCTCCAAGAGGACTGCAGTGTAATTCTCAATAGCGCGCACCGGACGCATGTTGTATATCTCTTTAAGCAAATCGTATGAGGGAAAGGTAGAAGAAGTTATGGGAAAACCTAAAGAATGTGGGATTCTGACTACGTCAGTATTCCTCAGGCATCTTGAGCAGTTGCTTCAACGTAAATACCGGACCGTCACGGCACACGTACTT
>JAAYRV010000294.1 GCA_012518595.1 Bacillota bacterium | reverse complement strand
TACTACATGAAACATCCTACCTCCAGTGTCCGCATGAGCACCACGATGATACGGCCTTTCTATTGGTTGGTAGGACTCCTCACTCTCGGGGGGTGGCCTGACAAGCCGTGTGCAGCAAAACTTATTGATTGGCTCGATAGGCGAGGGTTGAGAGCTCTTCTGGGAATCCTGCTGCAGATAATGATTTATTACTGGTATATCCAGGGTATCAAAGAAGGCAATGCTGAGTTCTTGGGCGCATAAATCCGAAGAGGCGGGCATGTGCACAAAAATGTTGACATCCTTCTCCGGCGTTGATAGACTATCTTCAGTATCCAACAGTTGCTAGAGGGTAACACAGGAAGACAGTCTACACAACAGTCGCCATGCGTTTGCATGGGAAGGAGGAACAACCCCTATGTCTACAGCCAGAGCTCCTCTACAGAGGAGAATCGACGCATTTTCAAGCAGAGTATCAAAAATCAAAGAACAGGATCTCTATTTCTACCTTCAGCAAATTGACTCCTTGGATGGGGCAAGGGTAACGATAGACGGCGAATCCAAGGTAATGTTTTCATCATACTCATATCTGGGTCTCGTTAATCATCCCAGGATATGTGCGGCCGCCAATAAGGCCACTAATGAATTAGGCACAGGCACTCACGGAGTGCGAATTCTTGCAGGCACCACCAGGCTCCATGTGGATTTGGAGAAGCGAATCGCTGAGTTCATAGATGCTGAAGATTCAATAGTCTTCAGCAGTGGGTTCTTGGCGAATGTAGCCACTATCTCATCTTTCATGGGCAGAGGAGACGCTGTAATCAGCGATAAGCTTTCCCATGCGAGTCTTATCGACGGATGCCGATTGTCCGGCTCAGAGTTCTTGTGGTTTGAACATAATGACTTGGACGACCTCGAGCGGGTTTTGAAAGACGCGGAAGATAAGTACCGTGGCAAGCTGGTTATAGTGGACGGTGTTTACAGTATGGACGGGGACATTGCTCCTGTGCCTCAGCTCATTGAGTTGTGCAAGAAGTACGGGGCGTGGCTTCTTGTGGATGAAGCCCATTCCCTCGGGGTTCTGGGGAAGACAGGCCACGGAATCCAGGAACACTTTGGCATTTCTCCGGGTGAAATCGATATTATTACATGTTCACTTTCCAAGACTATTCCGTCTGTTGGCGGGTTTATAGCCGGAAGGCAGGATTTCATCTCGTTCCTTCGCCACACAGCCAGGGGGTTTGTGTTCTCGGCAGCTCTGAGTCCAGGTGCTGTAGCAGCTGCCAAGGAGGCCTTTGATGTCATTGAAGAAGAACAGTGGCGTATCAGTCGTCTCCGCAAAAACATCCGCATGTTCACAGACGGCCTGAGAGAGCTGGGCTATGACATCATGAACACGGAGAGTTCGGTGATTCCCATTATCACAGGGGATGAAGAGACGACCTTAAACCTTACCATGCTGCTTCATAAAGACGGTATCTTCATCTGTCCGATTCTCCCGCCTGCAGTGCCCAGGAAAACATGCCGCCTGCGAGCGAACGTCCTCGCTTCCCATACAGAAGAGGACATAAAGTATGCCCTTGATTGCCTGAAAAGAGCAGGCCTCAAACTGGGAATCATAAATCCCCAAGGATCAAGGGGGCAGGCAGTATGAAAGCAGTGCAGTTCCTCGGCACTGTTCCCAGGTATGTCTTTTCCATGGCTTGTGGGGCTTTTACGAAGAAGGCCTACTACTCTGCTCTGTCCAATACTGTTCTCCGTGAAGTTGACAGGCCGAGGCTCATAGGTGATGACTGGGTTAGGATAAAGACCAGGTATTCCGGTATATGCGGGAGTGACATAAACCTTATCTTGTTACGGGATAGTCCCAGTTCGTCACCGTTTGTGTCCTTTCCGCTTACCCTCGGACACGAGAACTGCGGACATGTGACAGAGGTAGGGGCAAATGTCACTAATATCAAGGTAGGGGACAGGGTAGTAGTTGACCCTATTCTATCTTGTATTCCTCGGGAGATCTCTGAACCTTGCGAGTTTTGCCGGAGCGGGGACTTTTCGCTGTGCCAGAATTTCCGAAAAGGCATTGTTTCACCTGGTTTCTCCATAGGTTATTGCCGGGATACAGGCGGTGGATGGTCAGAGAGCTTCGTGGCCCATAAGTCCCAGGTCATAAGGCTTCCTGATAGAGTGTCTTTTGAGGATGCAGCCCTTTTAGACGCTTTTTGCTCTGCGCTCCATCCTGTCATGAGGAACTATCCGAAAGATGATGATACATGCCTTGTAATGGGTGCAGGTGTTATCGGCCTGTCAGTGGTAGCCGGCTTGCGGGCGCTGGGAAGTTCGGCAAGGATTGTCGTGCTTGCCAAATACCGACACCAGGCGGATCTTGCCAGGAGTTACGGTGCGGATGAGGTAGTGTGCTTGACAGAGGATCCTGATTATTTTCAAACGCTTGCAGAAATCCTCGGCGGAGAACTCCTAAAGCCTATTATCGGAAAACGGATAATAGAAGGCGGAGCGGATGTGGTGTTTGAGTGCGTAGGGAACGCGACTTGCATTGATGATTCGTTAAGGTTTACGAGGGCCGGCGGCAAGGTGGTGCTGGTTGGGCTTGCATCTTTTCCGAAAGGGGTGGACTGGACACCTATATGGCTTAATGAGATTACGGTCAAGGGATCGTATTGGTGTGGCGGTGAGACCTATCTCGGTAAAGACACGACCACATATAGAGCAGCTGTGAACTTGGTGGAAGAAGGAAAGGCGTCCTTGGAGCCACTGCTTACGCACAAGTTCAGGATCGAAGATTATAAGAAGGCTATTGAAGCGAATCTGAACAAATCACGGACAGGGTTGATCAAGTCGGTATTCTCCTTTGATTAGGGTATTTGAGGCGTTGTCCTAAGTAATGAAAATGGTTGAGGCTTCTCACTATGAGAGGCCTCTTTTGATCTGCCAGGCATGTGCATCCATCAGGGATACTTGATTTACATTGCATATGGATCTATCAGGCGTATTGGATTTATCCGACATCTTCGAGCTGCTCAATGTGTTTAATCTGCTTAGTATGTTTGATCTATCCAGCCTGTTTGACTTGTCCGGCGTACTCCACATGATCTGCGTGGTCTGCATGTTTGCCATGCGACGGACAGATTTGCGCTTTTGATTCTCCCATGTGGTTAGGTGGTTCCAGGCATCCCGACCTCTTGATGATTTCAGGTTATGAGTGCGCCGACGGCATGTCACTAAATGTGGCGTATACCTGATATTATGCATATCATGTGAGCGTAAGCCGTGAGCCATTCGTGGAAAGAACGAGCTCAGAGGAGGGCTTGGCATTGCTTAAAAGGCCACTTAAGTTTAAGCGGGGCGATAAAGGCCCCTTCATTGTGGATATACAAGAGATGTTTGCTAAACTTGGTTTTGATCCAGGTGAGCCTGAAGGGGTGTTCGTAGCTAAGACTGAAGATGCGGTAAGGGTATTTCAGTCAGAGTACGGGCTTCCGGTGACCGGCATTATAGATGCGCAAACCCTGAAGCTGCTTTATGAGGAGGCAGATCCGCAAGGATATCCTGCGACTCTTATCGAGGGACAAGAGATACCCCTGGAGGATCAGGATATGCCCTCGGAAGAGCAAGAGAGGCATCCTGAAGAGAATAAGGGCCCTCAGGACGGAGGGGAAGAACCGGCTACGGAGCATGAGGGCTCGGAAGATTCGAGGCGAGGCCAAATCGGCCCAGGTAGACGGCAGTCTATAGATGACGAGGAATCTATAGCCAATAAGCAGCCAAGGGCCGACCGGGTACCTGTAGTTGATGAGGAGCTTATGGGCGACCAGGGCTCTATAGCTGACGAGGGTTCCATAACTGACCAGGGTTCCATAACTGACCAGGGTTCCATAGCTGGCCAGAGATCTATAGCGGACGAGGGATTCACAACTGACCAGGGGCAGTCAGTTGACGCGTCAGTTGACGCGGGGCTTGCAGCTGATGGGGAGCCAGTAGCAGGCCTTACCGAAGCGAGGCCTGCCATGGCCACCGGCGCAAGTGATGATGCAATCGTGATAAGCCTCAGCGAACGCGCATTGGGACTCTATCAAGACAATCAGCTCATCAGACGCTATCCGGTTGCCATAGGCAAACCTTCAACTCCCACGCCCGTCGGCACTCATAGAATCTTAGAGAAGGTCCTCTATCCCGGGGGCGGGTTAGGTACCAGGTGGATCGGATTTACCTATCAAATGCACGGGATACATGGAACGAACCGGCCTGAGCTCATCGGCCAGGAAGTCTCTAACGGATGTGTAAGGATGCATAACCCCAACGTGGAAGAGCTTTATGAGATGGTTTCCGTGGGAACGCCGGTTGTGGTAATCGTAGCGCCGGTGCAATCCTGGTCAGGGCTGGGAAAGCCCACAAGTCCGATTGGCGGAGGTTCAGGGCAAGCAGGGGCAGGCTTGGGACAGGCGGGACAACCGGGTGGAATCTTGGATCCTGCCGGCCCTCAACCGAAAGATCCGAAGGACACAAGTCAGACACCGGGCCCTGTAGGTAGTTCTACATCAGGTTCCGGCACAGGCCGTACCTATACGGTTCAGCCCGGCGACAGTCTCTGGGCAATCGCCAGGCGTTTCGGGACTACTATAGACGCCATAGTGAGTGCTAACAAGATCAGAAATCCGGAACTCATATTTCCAGGTGAAGTCCTTAAGATACCATAGTAACCAAATAACCGGCTGCTTCATGAGAGTTCATAGTCCTAACTTGAAAGAATGTATGATTGTCGTTTCAGCCTGGTCTGCTCCTGTCTTCCTTTTAGGATGGTTGATATTTACCCATATTGCGCAAGGAAGTAGTAGGATCTCGACCACCATCCATCCATCAGGAATTCCGCAGGCCATAGAGCGTAACATGTGGTGAACCGGCGCAAGGCCTTGTAAAGCCTGCAATGGAGCAATTGGAAGAGGTTGTTGGATTCTTGAAAATGATGTTATGGCAAGGCATTGCGACGGGGCGTATGACTCAGGCAGGGAATCAAAGGGATGAATTACCATAGCGAGTAACGAGGCAAAGAGAATCTCCGCGCCTTAAGTTAACCTTAAGGCGAACCAATTGACAAACGCATAAGCGAAGATAGACGCATGAGAGAAGATAAACGCATAAGAGAAGATAAACGCATAAGCGAAGACAAGTGCATAAGATTGACAAATGCATAAGCAAAGACAAAAGGGCGCAAGAAATATGGAAAGCAGAGCAAAGTAATTTTGGAACCACGCATGTAAGGCATACCACCTCGGGACATCTTGGGACAGGCTCTCAGCGAGAGCCACTCAGCCGCATGAAAGTAGTCAAATCAGTCCGAATGGCTTTCCAGGTGAGCCAACTGTCTATTGGCCGATCGGTAGATCCGTA
>JAAYRV010000293.1 GCA_012518595.1 Bacillota bacterium | reverse complement strand
GAGCTTATAAGCGTTCTCAATTTAGTGCTTTTCATTTTTACATCCGTCATCTTATTCTCCTATTATATAAAGATAATACACACGCCTTCACACGAGGTGCAAGTCATTAAAGTCAATCTGCTAATTCTAGACGATTGGATGCTTGTCAGACTGACCCAAGAGGAATCCAGGTATGTCTATGAATTCGTACATCGTAGGCACAAGACGCTTCAACTCCAAACGCCGGTAGTATAGCCGGAATCCACTGTGATCCTAATATAGGATCTTGATTTTATCCCCTCGGCGATTGCAGAAAGCAAATAGGCAAGGAGAGAAGGGATCGAGCTTGAAAACCTCCTTTTCTCCCTGAGTTCGCTCTTTGCCATGCAAGACCCCCCCTGAATCTATGTTTCCTTGGGGATTATCGCATCTTAACCGGCGTGATCCCAGGTGGGGGCTATTTGACGCTTACAAACAAGCTGCACATTAGTGAACAATTAGCAGCCAATGGGACATACAAAATGGGGGGGATTCCTTCCCTAAACTATATTTGGAAGTAGATATATAAATATACAGGAGTTATACAAAAGATAGCGAAACGTATTGCTTTAGATTATGTTCTCACAGGACAACACGTGTCTGTTTTCGGTAATATCAGGAAGCCAAGAAATGTGTAAGGTTGTAAACAAACCTGATAGGCCTAGATGATGAATGGAGGTTGCACGATGAAGTTCAAAGCGATGTTCTCAATTGTTTTGCTGCTCTTACTCTTAATAATCCCGGTTTGCCGGGGACAAGGGCTTGGTTTTCCAGACGGTATCGAAGCGAGGTCTTATTGTGAAGCGGTCATTAACCATGTAGAGAAAGGCCGGATCGAAGAGGCTTTCGTTCTTCTTGGCTCCCAATGGCCCTTTCCTGTTGCGGAACTAGAGCAAGTCCGGGAACAAGCCGAAAAGAACCAGGTGTTTGTGGAGGAAAGATTCGGGCAACCCTGTGGCTACAGGTTAGTCAAAGAAGAGGTAGTGTCTGATGTCTGCCTGAGGTATACATACGTGATCAAATACGAAAAACACTTGGTTCGCTGGCAATTCGTCTTTTACAAAGCGAAGGATCGCTGGCAGCTAAATTCTTTTAAGTGGGATGACTCCATTGAAGCATTGTTTGGACAATAAACCGGATCGGATACCATAACCTCTAAATTGCCAACAGTTAAAATTACCAAACCTCAATCAGGCAAGTCTATCTTTAGATGACGTTTAGATAGCATTACTTGCCGGATGCAGGTTAAAGGAGGCAGTTCCAATGTTGATGAAGGAACTACCGCGAAAAACTTTGGTCCTGTTGATCGCTTTTGTTTTACAGTTGACAGTGACAAGTTCTGCCTGGGCTGATAGTTTCACGGCTGGGGGCGCTACTGCATCCAGCACGGAGGATTATATTAACATTGACGAGTCTCATATTGCAATCGGAGAGAATATTGTGCTGGGAACGTCATCTGTTGCAATTGGAAGTAATACGAGGATGAACGACTACGCTGTAGCGATCGGTTGGAACGCCGAAGTCATATCGAATAGGGGAACTGCTGTTGGCTCTTATTCCAAGGCTTCCGGGCCTTGCGCGGCAGCATTCGGCGTGGGCGCTGTTGCTTCCGGTGATTGGAGCGCTGCTATCGGGACAAATGCTAAAGCGGAAGGCCATTATGGTGTTGCTATCGGGTCAAATGCTAAAGCGAGCGGCGATTATGGTACCGCAGTTGGCGAATTTGCCCAAGCCAGCGGTGAAAACGGTACGGCCGTCGGTAGAGATGTAAAAGCAACCGGATCAAAAAGCGCTGCCTATGGCAATGCAGCGAATGCCGGTGGCGATGATAGCTCGGCATTTGGCGCCGGAGCGTATGCCAGTGGCGCGAACAGTACGGCGTCTGGGGCCTTTTCTACCGCCGGGGGTGTTGGCAGCGCGGCTTATGGATGGAAAGCGCTTGCCGCTGGCGTGAACAGCACGGCGTCTGGCGCCTCTTCTGCCGCTAATAGTGAGGGCAGCGCGGCATATGGCGCCGGGTCAATCGCTTATAATACTGGCAGCATTGCCATCGGACAGAATGTTGTCTCCGGCTGTAAGATAGGGGAGGCAGAACGGCCGCATCCGGATTATGAGGTGGATGACCCAGATGCAATGATAGTTACTTGTAAAGTAGATGTCTATAACACCACTGCCATTGGTGCGGGCGCCAAAGCTACGCATTCTTTCAGTACGGCGCTTGGCGCTAACGCCAATGCATCTGGTTATTCCAGCACGGCATTGGGCCAATTAGCGGTAGCGAGCGGATTTTGCAGCACGGCGACCGGCGGCGGTTCCTGGGCGAGCGGTTACAAGAGTACAGCGATCGGCGTCGAGTCCCGGGCGAGTGGTTATAGGAGTACAGCGATCGGACAAGATTCGAAGGCCGAAGGTCATTATAGTACAGTTACTGGAGTGAGCGCCAAGGCTACTCGTATCTATAGCTCGGCTTATGGAAGGGAAGCAGATGCCGGCGGTTCGAATAGTACGGCGATCGGCGCCAACTCTACCGCTGGCAAAGATTTTAGTACAGCTATAGGTGAAGCCTCTAAGGCGAATGGGATCTCAAGTACGTCGATTGGTCATGGCGCTTCCGCTACCGCCCAAAATAGCGTAGCGCTTGGGGCAAACTCCGTAGCGGATGAGGAAGACACAGTCTCGGTTGGTTCGGTAGGCAAGGAACGTAGAATCACTAATGTTGCTTATGGTACCAAAGCAACCGACGCCGCTGCCTATGGACAATTGCTTGAAATCGATGCAGACGTGAAAGCGCTGCAATCGGCTGTTACCTCGGTGAGCGGAGCCACTGCCAGCGGTGCTGATGGCGCCGCCTATGGTCATGGAGCTTTCGCTAGCGGTGATAACAGCACGTCAGTCGGGGTTAACGCAATGGCTAACAGTGCTAATAGCTCAGCCTATGGCTCTAGCGCTTCCGCCACTGCTGAAAATAGCGTAGCGCTTGGGGCGAACTCCGTAGCAGACGAGACAAATACTGTCTCGGTTGGTTCGGCAGACAATGAACGAAGAATAACCAATGTTGCTTATGGTACGAAAGCAACCGATGCCGCAGCCTATGGACAATTGCTTGAAACCAATACAAAAGTAGACAGTCTGCAATCGGCTGTTACCTCTGTGAGCGGGGCCGTAGACAGGCTGGAATCCGCTGTTACCTCCGTCAGCGGGGCCACTGCCAGTGGTACTGATAGCACGGCCTATGGTCATGGAGCCGTCGCTAGTGGTGATAACAGCACATCGGTCGGCGTTAACGCCAGAGCCGGCGCTAGTAAGAGCTCAGCCTACGGTAACGGCTCTTCCGCTACTGCTGAAAACAGCGTTGCCTTAGGAGCCAACTCTGTAGCGGATCGGGCGAATACGATCTCGGTGGGTTCGACTGGCGGTGAACGGCAGATTACTAATGTTGCTGATGGTACTGTGGGTACTGATGCTGTAAACCTTCGCCAATTAAGCCGGGTGGGAGCGATGGCAGCGGCCTTAGCAACGTCAAACTCGCACCGGTATGATCCGGATGCTAAGGGGCAACTCACCATAGGAACTGGGTTTTATGGCGATGAGTTAGCCTTCGCGCTTGGCTACGATTACTTCATTAATGAATCTGTACGGCTCGGTGTCGGTCTCTCTAATTGCACCAATGCAAGCAGTAACAGCGGCCTAATGTACAATTTTGGTATGAGCTTCAAACTAGGTCGATCTAAGGAATCTCAAGCGGAGACAGGGCAATGGGAGATCATTGACGACAGCCTCCAAATAAAAGTTGACCGGTTACAGATAGAAAACCAGCAACAAAAGGAGCAGATCGATCGCCAGCAAGCGGAGCTTGAGAACCAGCAAGTGGAGCTTGAGGAATTACGAGCTGATATTGAACTTTTGAAACAGCTAATCAATAAGGGGTAATGGAACAGATTAAGGGAGACCTCTTCTCCTTTTCACGGGGGTACGGCTTCAATGTCGCGAGAGGTCTCACTCTCGATCTAACCCCCGATCACCTACTAGAACCTCACACTACCAGAAGGGTTTTGGAGTATTCCCTGGTAGATATTGCTTTCAACTCCCATCGTCTCAAGAAAGTCTGACTCTTGTTGAAAATGATGCCGTTCTTGACATTTGGTTATCTTCACACTGGTAGAGCCATAAGGTTTCTCTCGACCCATCGGCTCGGAGACATGCTGGGCGTACCAAAAAACCCCAAGAATGCTTGGGGTTTTCTCATAGATGAAACGGTTGAGTCATTATCGGACATTTCCACCAACCTGGAATAATTTAGTGAGAACGCCTTCGCTTGTTGTCATCTCCAGCAACAGGTACTCACCTTCATCAAAGCACGAGCCTTCAACGGCCGCGTAGATATCAAATAACACCCAATCGCTAAAACTTCCCAGGGAGTCTTCCCTATTTGGATTAAGCATTTTTCCGTTTCGGAATACCCCAAGAATCCACGCCTCAGTCAGGTCGCTGAACCAATAGCTCTCCAATTTTTCGCCCTGATGATTCGACTTGTGTAACCTGAGGTTTTTCACCTCTACTTCCCTGGGTAAATACACACGTACTTGGAAATGACCATCATTTTGTCCATCATGACTAGAAATAGACCACGGGCCAATCTTGTCATCGTCAAGACCTAGATATTCCACGTCCGGCCCAATAAACTCCTTTGCTTCGGGGTAAGAGAAACCGGGGCTGATATAGTCACTTGCATAATCTGAATAAGTAGGGACGCAGTTATCGGCGATGATATCGCGTTGTCTTTTAAGATGCTCCAACACATCCTCTAAATCGCTTAGGAACACAGGATGTGCGGCTTTACTCGTATTGGCTTTTGTCAATAGAATTTCGAACTCTTCCAGGATATTATCCAGACCTTGAATTGCCACTGACTCATTATCCGATTGCCACGCATCATAGGCAAGAGCAGATAGATTGAAGAGCAACAAACAAACCAACACAACTTGAGTACAAGCCATCCATTTGTAATAGCGCCTATTGCTATTGACCGACATAGCAAGTCCCTCTCCCGATATTTTAACTGCAGGTATCCTAAGAGCGTATCAAATGGCATATACCGCCACACGATTCTCCCTATTTAAACAGCAAATTATTGCAGCGCTTACAACGCTCACTTTCTATAGAATTCATCATCCGACAAACGTTGCAGTAGATAATACTGTCATTTGACTTATCATACTTCTCGAAAGAATCAAAAGCGGGGTAATACCGAACACGGTCACCAACAGCCAAATAATCGTACATTTCCCTTCGGCTGTCTCTTTCGACAATGCGCTTTGTTTTCCCCGCTTCTGTTTTGAGCACCACGGTGAACTCGGTATAATACCTGAAACTGTCATCACCTCTTTTGTGCTCCCGACGTTCTTTCTGAAGCTTTGCGGTCACCACGCCCTCCCATATAGGCTTCTTTAGGTCCTTGATGCGTACAAGATTGATCCCGAACATTGCAACACCCAAAATTGTACCAATGATGAATGCTTCATTGAGCGGCATTTCATCGATAAATAGTCCAGCCAGTAAAAATCCTAGGGGAAACACAACCAGTAAAGCCCAGGCGCAACCCATGGCCGATTTTCTGTTTTTTTTGGCCGCTTCCAAAATCTCCGGAGCACTACTGTGTAACGACCAACCCACTAAACCAGTTTGTTTCTGTTCGATAGACATGAATTCCCTCCTTGTACTTACTCCCTGTTAGCCAGCTTTTTTGCTGTCCTTACCCCGGTTCCAAGTCGTCCGTGCACCAGCCTGAAGAGAAAGAGCGAACCAGCAATGCCGAGAGTGTGGAAGAAGAGTCCTCCTACACCCAAGACGCGGAAGTCTACCAGATGAGTGGGCTTGTTCATACCTGGCAATACCGCTAGATAAGTGATGCGCTCTGTGCCAATTGCACCGTCCCTCAGGCGTGGCCACGCTTCGTCACTCCCATAAGTGACATGCCCTTTATACTCCCGTCCCCGTACGTTGAAACTATAGCCCTTAACCACTGTGCGACTGCGATTTGCTGATGCATTACTCTCATACAAGTAGTTATCGTAGCTAGTTAATGTTCCCACAGTGGTCTCTCCGAAAAGGCCTAGTAGCAAAACGGATAGGCTGTTGTAAGCCACAAAAAGGAGACAAGCACTGATTAGCAGGCAGATAACCGGATTGATTCCATTTGTTTTCACCAAGCTACCCCCTGTGAAGCCATTCTTCCTACCAACCGACAATCGTTGCTGTTATCCCAGTCTCGCGCCAGAGTTTCTCCTTTACATCAAGCGCCTCTTCTTTATCTGTTATGCCGTGCATCAGCTCGGCCCACGTGGTTTCACCTTCATTGCCAAAGCTTAGGTTTATCTTACCTTT
>JAAYRV010000292.1 GCA_012518595.1 Bacillota bacterium | reverse complement strand
TGGCCCCGTCGTCTAGCGGCCAAGGACATCGCCCTCTCAAGGCGAAGACACGGATTCGAATTCCGTCGGGGCCACCATTTTTATTCCCAGTCCATACCTCATTACCTCATTGCATATCCTTTTTCGAATTATGCTAAATTGTGTTAATTAAGACCTTGCAAGAGGCGTGCTCCCCCGCGGTCCATGGCGATCCTTTTCGAAAGCTATGATACCGGTAGGATTCGGCTTACCTTGTACATGCCAGATTCTAAACTGCGAGAAATGCTGCAATAACTCCTACCAGGAATATTCCGTCGTACACTCCGGCACCGCCGATACTCACAACTTGAGCTCCGATATTCTTGATCTTCTTCAGGTTTAGGAGATCCGCTCCTATGAGTGTGCCAAGAGAGCCGGCTATGTAAGCTACAGGAGCTGCAAAGTCACTTGCAAGGAGCAACGCTGATCCTACAGCCACGAGTGGCGGAATAAAGGCAGGGAGCGATATGCCCACTCCGGGAACGACTCTAGCCATGGAGTGAGCTGCTAATGTAACGACGGCAGTAGATATGAGAGCGGGAAATACCGGCACTTTACCCAGAAGGTATAGAGAGAATACCATAGGGATAATTGCGCCGCCCACATTCACGGCGATAACTTGTTGTCGTACTCTTGGAGGATAGTAGAATAGAAATGAGAAAAACATTTCGGGTTTCTCCTCCACGACAATTCGTTGCTTTGACACAGGGATATTGATTACGCTACCTACTAAGGAGAAGACAAACAAGAGCATCGCGCCTTGAGGGGAAAGCCCCAGTTTTGTGAAGGATATAGCTGCGATGTTAAAGTAAAAAAGAAAGAAAAACGCCGGTAGCAGCAGGATGAATATCAAAATCATGGGGAGTAAACCAAACACGACAGCGCCTCCGATGAGCCGCCTAAAACTTGCATTGCATAGACGCATATGTTGCGTCCAATGCTAGGACGGTCAACTGTATTATACCTTAAAACCGTCGGCTGAGGGGTTGCCGGAGTCGGCAACCCCGAAGACAATTATCCGGTTAAACAATTGCGACTCCCCAATTCAGGCCGTGATTATTGTCCCAGTTGTCTGCGCTGTCCTTGAAGCAGAAATTGAAGGATTTTTGCTTCTCGTCGATTGAAACATCGGTAGTCCAGGTTACATCGTCCGATTTCGACATGGGTGTGAATTTCGCGCTTTCCCAGTTATCATTGTATCCTGAATAAAGATATACAGAGTCAGCTCCTGACATCGACAATAATCCTTTATACATTATTGTGGCTTTCTTCTTGCCTGCCAGGGGCACAGGGTCTACTGCCACCCTTCTGTCAATGAACCAATCTTTTGTGATCTTCTTTGCCATTTTGATTCATCACCTCTCGTGCTTAGGCCTGTCTCTCCCTATTATTATCTTGTCTTTCGCCGTGTTTATGTGTAGTTGCCTTCTGATTTTGGGGGACCGCAAATCAGTCAAAGAAAGACGGAATATTGCCGGGATGAAGGAAAATGCTGCATGAGAGAGGAATTATCACCTATACTAGCAATGGAAGCCTCATGACCGATTTGCTTCCTAATTTATGCCAGGGAGGACATGGAAATGGCAGAGTCCGGAGAAGGTCTTAGAAAAGCAGCACATTCAGCCCTAGTTCAGTGCATGGCAGTTTCCCGTGGCGAGAGCGTGCTTGTTATAACTGATGAAGAGTTGCGTGAAGTTGGTTACGCTTTCTGGGAGGAGGCAAGGGAGCTGGGGGCGGAAGCTATTATTGTGGAGATGGTCGCAAGATCTCAGGACGGCGAAGAGCCGCCTCAGCCTATTGCGCGTATAATGAGCGCAGTGGACGTGGTTATCGCCCCTACCTCAAAGTCCCTGTCCCACACACTGGCCAGGCAGGAGGCAAACGCAGCCGGTGCACGAATTGCGTCAATGCCCGGGATTACCAAAGACTCGATGATAAGAACTCTGACCGTAGATTACTCGAGAATTGCCGGGTTAAGTGAGAAAGTGGCACATATTATGTCTGTGGGGAAGTCCGCCAGGATAACGGCTCCTCGTGGAACTGACATTACCATGTCGCTTGAGGGACGCAAAAGCCAACCGGATACCGGGATATATCATATGTCAGGTGATTTCGGTAATCTCCCCGCAGGGGAAGCCTTCATTGCACCGGTGGAAGGGACGGCCGAGGGTATGCTCGTCGTGGATGGCGCAATGTCAGGGGTAGGTGCCTTGGAAGACGCGATCCATATGAAAGTGGAAGCAGGATATGTGACAGAGATCACAGGCGGACCGGGAGCGAGGATATTGGAGGAGAGCATAGCCCATCTTGGTAAGCCTGCAAGAAACATTGCGGAGCTTGGTGTAGGGACGAATGACCGTGCTATAATAACAGGCAAGGTCCTGGAGGATGAAAAAGTCCTCGGGACAGTCCACATTGCGCTGGGTAAGAACGTTGGGTTCGGCGGGACTTGCGATGTGCCTGTTCATCTTGACGGTATCATATTACAACCTACACTCGTCGTTGACGACATAGTGGTAATTAGGGACGGTGTTCTCCAGGTAAAGGAGAGGTGTTAGTTATGGAGTGGGAAGAATATCGGAATCACGCCGAGAAATTCATACGGGAGCTTACTGAGGAATTCTATATGAACCATGCCGGGCTCAAAGATTCACTGAATGCGTCAGAGATATATGTGAACTACCAGGATCTCTTTGAAAAAGAAAGAGTCTTGCATCTATTACAGCCTATTCGTTCATTGAGATATTCTGTGATCATGGGCAAGCCGCCTCGGACAGACAATGAGTCTGACAATTACGTGGGCAATGATCATTTAGCGGCTGCCGGACGTAAGCTGTATTTGGCAGCTTTCGCTGCAGATGGATTTATGGACATGGCTGCCAGGGAGCTGACTGACAAGATCGTGTCTTCTGAAACGCAGGCAGTCATAGAGTCAGAAAGCCGCAAAATCCCATTTCGCATGACTCCTGTTATTCTTGCTAATGAACCTAATGCCCGAGCCCGCGAAGAGCTGGAGGCAAAAAGGCAAGAGGTGCTAAAGGAACTTAACCCTCTACGTAAGGAACGCATTGAACGCCTCCATTCGCTGGCAGGAGATCTTGGATACGGGAACTATCGCTTATTGTATGCGAATATCAAAGGCCTGGACTTAGATGCCCTATCCGACAAGATGGAGGAATTCTTGGACGAGACGGAGAGTGTCTACACGCACCACCTGGAGAAGGCAGCATCTCTATATCTGGATATGCCACTCAAAGACGTCTGCCGTCATGATATTCCATACCTTTTCAGAGGGGTTGAGTTTGACCGGATGTTTCCCGCCGCGAAGCTTGTTTCGAGCCTGGAAGGGACTGTCAGCGGCATGGGCTTAGGTCGTGAAGGATATCCAAACATTCATATTGATACAGAGATCCGAGAGGGAAAGTCACCGAGAGCGTTTTGTGCGCCTCTTCGCGTTCCGGATAAGATTATGCTGGTTTTGATGCCACATGGGGGATATGACGATTATCACACGATTCTGCACGAAGCAGGCCATGCCTGGCATTATGGCAGTGTCCTTCCGGAGCAGGAGTTTGAATACAAGTATTTAGGGGATAATTCGGTGACAGAGTCATATGCTTTTCTCTTCCAGTACCTTGCAATGAATGAGAACTGGCTTTCAGATTACACGCAAGGCTCACGTCTCGAAGAGTACATAAGGTTCAGCACACTCGAAAAGCTATACATGCTACGGAGATATGCAGCTAAACTCCTATACGAACTACGACTCCATAGCGGCGACGACTTATCTGTCATGCCCGGGGAATATGCAAGTATCCTTTCGGACGCCTTGAAAATTCGTCATCCCGGAGTCTACTGGCTTGCTGACTTAGATGACGGTTTTTATGCTGCTCAGTACCTGAGGGCATGGATTTTTGAGGCCCAGCTAAGGAGCTTTCTGGTTCAAAGATTCGGGGAGCGAGCATATGCTTACCCGGAGACAGGAGAAGTCTTAAAAGAGCTCTTTTCGAGAGGACAGGAGTTCAGTGTGGAGGAATTGGCAGGGAGATTAGGCTTGGCCGCGCTGGATCTTGATCCTCTGTATGAGGAAATTGATAATAACCTGAGGGCTTGATGCGCACACTGTTGCTTAAGGACGGTGATTTAGGATGGCATCAGGCATCCGTGAAATTCGGCCTAGAAAGCGACGCTTCAAGAGACGGCTTGACACGGAAGATGAAGATTTCCTGGATATGCTCTTAACCGAAGTCAATGAGGAAGAAGCAGCTGAAGTGTTAGGGGAAGTTCAAGAGTTCGGCGGGGAAGATCGGGAAGAGAGACCTTGACAAAAGGAGCAGGGGAGAATAAGGCCTAGGGCGGGTGGCGTGTCTTATGAGGCTCTAAGACGCTTGCCCGCCGTTTTTGTAGTGTCAAGACATTGGCTAGATGAATATGGAGGAACTTGTCCGGCTGCAAAGAACTGATATAATTTAGACGCGATCTTTGCTTAAGGACATGTAACTTCGATGATAATACGTGGTTAACGGGTGAAAGGAGAGGGTAAGGTGGGCGAGTTTGTCCATTTGCACCTGCACACCCAGTATTCGTTGCTTGACGGAGCATGTAAACTCCCAAATCTCATGACAAGAGTTAATGAGTTAAACTTCGACGCATGTGCGATTACAGATCATGGTGTGCTTTACGGGGCTATAGATTTCTATAAGACTGCACGAAAGTATGGAGTCAAGCCTATTTTAGGCTGTGAATTATATGTCGCTCCCAGGACCCGTCATGACAAAGTTCCTCATATCGATGACGACCAGTACCATCTTGTGCTGCTTGCCAAGGATCAAACAGGATACAAGAATCTGGTGAGGCTTTCCAGTGTCGGCTTCACTGAAGGACACTACTACAAGCCCCGGGTCGATACTGAGGTTTTGAAAATGTGGAATGAGGGGCTCATAGCGCTTTCAGGTTGCCTTGCCGGAGAGATTCCTTCATTGCTGATGAAGAAGGATTATGAAGGAGCGAAGCGTAAGGCCTGTGAGTTGCGGGATATCTTCGGTTCGGGCAATTTCTTTCTCGAGGTTCAGAGCAATGGCATTCCCGAGCAGTATGAGGTGAATAAGGGCCTTGTACAACTCTCGAAGGAGCTTGATATACCCCTTGTCGCGACTAACGATGTTCACTACATTCTCAGAGAAGATGCCAAGATCCATGATGTCCTCCTCTGTATTCAGACAGGGAAAACCGTAGGGGATCAGGATAGATTGAAATTCCCCAGTGACACGTTTTATCTTAAATCCGCTGAAGAGATGAAAGCAGCATTCAAGGATATCCCCGAGGCCGTTACGAATACTCTTGTCATAGCGGATCAGTGTAACGTTGAGTTTGAGTTCGGCAAGTCTCAAGTACCTCGTTTCCAGGTGCCTGAAGGTTTTACTGAGGAGACATACCTCAAGCATCTTTCTATTCAAGGTCTTAGGAAAAGGTACGGCGAAATCACAGAGGAACTTGAGAACCGTCTTAACTACGAGTTCGATATTATCGTTAGAATGGGGTACGCCGGTTACTTCCTCATTGTCTGGGATTTTATCAGGTTTGCCAGGGAACGCGGAATCTACGTGGGACCGGGCCGAGGATCAGCTCCCGGTTGTCTCCTTTCTTATGCGCTGGGTATCACAAATATTGACCCGGTAAGATACGGTCTTATTTTCGAACGGTTCCTCAACCCTGAGCGTGTGACCATGCCTGATATTGATGTGGATTTCTGCTATGAGAGACGTGGGGAAGTCATAGACTATGTAACAGAGAAGTATGGCACGGCTCAAGTGGCCCAGATTATCACTTTCGGTACGATGGCAGCCAGGGGAGCCATAAGAGATGTGGGTCGAGCCTTAGATATTCCCTATGGTGACGTGGATAGAATAGCCAAGTTGGTCCCTACTGAACTCGGAATGACTATCGAAAAGGCTCTGGATGCATCCCCCGAACTGAAGGATGTTTACACAAGAGATGAAGGGGTCAAGAACCTTATTGACACGGCCAAGGCGGTAGAGGGCATGCCACGGCATGCATCAGTTCATGCTGCAGGGGTAGTGATTTCAAAGGACCCGCTGACAGAGCGGATCCCTCTTTATAAGAGCAATGATGACACCATTACAACTCAATACGCCATGGAGGACCTAGAGGCGCTTGGCGTCTTGAAAATGGACTTTCTCGGCCTTCGCACCCTTACAGTAATTGGCAAGACCCTCGAGAACATTCATCGCACCCGTGGTGTGAAAATAGACATTAACAACATTAATCTGGAGGACCCCGAGGTGTATGATGCCCTGTGCTCCGGGGATTCCCTAGGCGTTTTCCAGCTGGAGAGCAGTCTTTTCCAAGGCCTTCTCAGAGAAGTCAAGCCTACATGCTTTGAAGATGTCATTGCTATCCTGGCTTTGGGGCGTCCCGGTCCCTTAGGTCGTGTTCAGGATTTCGCGAAGCAAAAACACGGTGAAATACCTATAGAGTATGCTCATCCCAACCTTGAGTCTGTCCTGAAGGAAACGTACGGAAACATGCTATACCAGGAACAAGTCATGAAGGTCGCAAGTACGCTTGCAGGTTTTAGCCTTGGGGAGGCTGATATTCTCCGCAGGGCTATGGGTAAGAAGAAACCGGAAGTCTTGGCTGCTCAAAGAGAAAAGTTTTTGGATGGCGCTATGAAGCGCGGAGTGAGCTTGGATACAGCGGAGCAAGTATTTGAGCTAATGGAGTTTTTCTCCGGATACGGATTCAACAAGAGTCACAGCGCTGCGTATTCTTTGATATCGTATCAAACAGCATGGCTTAAGGTTCACTATCCACTGGAGTATATGGCTGCTTTACTCACAAGCATATCCGGGGTCAGTGAGAAGGTAGCGTTCTATGTGGACGCATGCCGTCAGATAGGGATAGAAACCCTTCCGCCTGACGTAAATGAGAGTTTAGAAGACTTTACCGTAGCAGGCGACAGGATCAGATTCGGCCTAAACGCCGTGAAGAATGTAGGCAAGAATGCGGTGACAGCTATTATTGCAGCCAGGGAGAGAAAAGGCGAATTCAGGTCCTTTGCTGATTTTTGTGAAAAGGTAGACCTTCGTGACGTGAATAAAAAAGCTATTGAAAGCCTCATACGCTGTGGCGCTTTTGACTCTACAGGCGCGAAGCGGCGGGCGCTTCTGGCTGTGCTTGACAGGACTTTGGAGATGAGTTCTCGCCGTCAAAAGGAAAAGGAAAAAGGACAGGCCTCGTTCTTTGACTTATTTGCTGAGGATGAAGAGTTTGCGGCCAGCGAGATTGAGTTGCCGGATATAGCTGAATTCAGCGACAAAGAGCTGCTCCAGATGGAAAAGGAGCTCCTTGGGCTTTATGTTTCCGGCCATCCCCTTGAAGGAGTGGCTGCCGAACTCAGGCAGTATTGCAGCGCTCAGGTAGCAGGGTTATCATCAGAGTATAAAGACGGTGATGAGGTTGCAGTGGGAGGCATTATTACGTCCCTTCGCAAGGTCACTACGAAAACCACAGGCCAGCCCATGGCTTTCTTTACACTGGAGGATCTCACCGGGGTAATTGACATCGTGGTGTTTCCTAAGTTATATGAGGAATCGGCATCGCTTATTTCTGAAGATGCCATTGTCCTTGTAGAGGGACGACTTGAATTAAGAGATGACGAAGTGAAGTTAATAGCCAATGCCGTTCTTCCTTTTTCCCAAGACGCAGTGGTACTTCCTATAGACGCTGATAATATCAATAAGGGGGGGTTACAGAAGATCAAGAGGAAGCTGCAAGGCAATTCCGGGGAAATTCCGGTATTCATAAAAATTGCCACTCCAATGGGGGAAGCAGTTCTATCTGTTGCTCCTGAGTTGTGGGTATCTCACGCCGGGAAGATTGCTATGGAGAAGTCACACTAGGTAGATCGCCAGAAGTAATCGCCGGTAGCAGAAAGTGTACGTACCGTGCGGGGTGGCCGGTGTTGCACTCGGGGACTGTATATAGGTCACCGGTAACCCAAGACCTCGGAAAACGAGCGAGAATTAATGAACTCATACTTAGAATTTCGCGACAAGGCCCTTCTGCCTAGGAAGGAGGCGACATCAAATGTGGACAGTTGTGTATATCGCGCCTAACAAAACTACTGCTGAGATGATAAGGGAATTACTGGAGAATGAGGGATTGCTGGTGATGCTGAGGACTCTTGGAGTTCCACATATGGGTGATGCTGCCAGTGTAGAGGTTCTGGTGCCGGAGAGTGAAGCAGAGGAAGCGAATGAGCTTATTGCGAGCTCTTTTGGAAGGTAAGTGGTTATATGCCTAGTTTTAAGGGGATTTTTCAAGGAAAGCAGAAGTTTGTGACTGTGAAGGCGGGTAGAATCAGAGAGGAAGCGCCTGATGGTCTCTGGACAAAATGCGAGAGGTGCGGAGGAATCCTATACAAGAAAGAACTTACACAGAACCTGGGATTGTGCAGTGATTGTGGTTTCCATTTCAGGCTGTCTGCCCGCGAAAGAATAGCAGTTACTCTTGATGACGGTAATATCGTTGAATATGATGACGAGCTTCTTACCGTGGATCCTTTAGGGTTTCCCGGATATGATATTAAAGTTGAGGGGGCAAAGCAAACCACAGGACTTGAGGAAGCCATTATTACAGGCAAGGGAACGATAGACGGATATCCTGTATTAGCCGGATTTATGGACTTCTCCTTTATCGGCGCAAGCATGGGATCTGTAGTAGGGGAGAAAATTACGAGGCTTTTTGAAAGAGCAGCCAGGAAGAGAATGCCTGTGGTTATTTTCTGTGCTTCAGGCGGAGCAAGAATGCAAGAAGGCATGTTTTCTTTGATGCAGATGGCAAAGACTGCAGCTGCATGCGCCAGATTATCCGGCACAAGGACGCTTTACATCTCTGTCCTCACCAATCCTACAACAGCAGGGGTCTTCGCAAGCTTTGGGTCGCTGGGTGATATAATCATCGCGGAACCCGGGGCGCTTATAGGATTTACGGGGCAGAGAGTTATTGAGGAAACAATAAGGCAGAAGCTGCCCCCAGGTTTCCAGACTGCTGAATTCGCGTTGGAACATGGGTTAATTGACATGATTGTGGCGAGACGTGACATGAGGAAGACTCTTGGATCTCTACTTTCGCTCCATGGGGGGAGGCGTCAAGACGCAGGATGACAAACCTTGCTCTGGAATTTGAGAAGCCTCTGGTAGAATTAGAGAAGAGGATAGAAGACCTTAGACAGTTCGGCTTGAAAAAAGGGATTGATCTTTCTGATGAGATAGCAATACTGGAGAAGAAAGCCAACGCGCTCCGCAAAGAGATATTCGAGAATCTCACGCCCTGGCAGCGGATAATGATTGCGCGCCATCCCAAGCGGCCGACAGCCCTGGAGTACATCCACCTCATTTTTGATGAGTTCATCGAGCTTCATGGCGATAGGACATTTCGAGACGATGGTGCGATTGTCGGCGGCATTGCCAGTCTTGGCGGGCGTCCTGTGACAGTTATCGGCACACAAAAAGGCAGAGACACGAAAGAGAATATCGCGCGCAACTTCGGAATGCCGCACCCTGAAGGGTATCGCAAAGCCCTACGATTGATGAAACAAGCGGAGAAGTTCAGACGGCCTATTGTATCATTTGTGGACGTAGTCGGGGCGTATCCGGGAGTCGAGGCTGAGGAAAGAGGACAAGGCCTTGCTATCGCCGGTAACATCCTGGAAATGACGAAACTGTCAACCAGTATCATTGTGGTGATTACCGGGGAAGGCGGGAGTGGAGGCGCTCTTGCCATCGGAGTGGGAGACAAGTTGATAATGCTGGAGAACGCCTATTTCTCCGTAATTTCTCCTGAGGGCTGTGCGGCAATATTGTGGAAAGACGGTTCCCGAGCACAGGAAGCAGCTGATATGCTGAAGCTGACTGCGCCTGATTTGAAAGCTGAAGGCCTCGTAGATGAAGTGCTTCCTGAGCCTCAGGGAGCAGCTCACAAGGATAGCGTGGCAATGGCAGGGGTTATCCGCGAGGCTATTACCAGAGGTATGGACGAGTTGTCCGGTATTCCTCTGCGCAGGCTTATTGAGAGGCGTTATGCCAGGCTACGCAGAATAGGTGAGTTTGCTGTGCGAGAGATATCTGAGAGTGATCTACCTATGGCGGCAGCAGGTAATGGAGACATGCAGGGGACATCTGATTTGCCAAATGTTGAGGGAGGTACTGACGAAAGTTGAAGCGTATTGGGATTCTTACAAGCGGTGGAGACGCGCCGGGCATGAATGCCGCGATTCGTTCGGCAACAAGGACCGCGCTTTATCATGGTTTGTCAGTGGTAGGGATATACCGAGGGTACCAGGGTTTAATTGAAGGCGATATGTTTGAGATGTCTTCTCGTAGTGTTGGAGACATCATACAGAGGGCAGGGACAATGCTAAGGTCAGCGAGATCTCCTGAGTTCACTACTTCTGAGGGTCAGAAAAAAGGAGTGTGGCACCTGGAAGCCCGTGGTATTGAGGGGCTTATAGTCATCGGCGGTGACGGTACACTGAAAGGAGCCCAGGCCCTTTCAAACTTAGGGGTTCCGACAGTAGGTATTCCGGCGACAGTGGATAATGACATCGGGTGCACTGACTATGCCCTTGGATTTGATACAGCCACTAACACCGCTGTTGACGCCATAACGAAGATTAGGGATACTGCAAGCTCTCACGGCAGGAACAACATAATAGAGGTTATGGGTCGCGACACAGGACACCTGGCTCTTGTTTCAGGTCTTGCAGGGGGCGCTGAGTACATATTAATCCCGGAGAAGCCTTTTGATATCCATGATATATGTGACGGTATCAAGAAGGGCTATGCGCGAGGGAAGACCCATAGCATAATTGTGGTGGCAGAAGGGGTTGGGGGATATTCTGCGCCTGATGAGTCTCCGTATGACAGCGTTGGCTTCAAGATAGGCCAAGAGGTACGGGAGCACACAGGTCTGGAAACCCGAGTCACAGTCTTAGGGTATATTCAAAGGGGCGGGAGTCCCACTGTTAAGGATAGGTTGCTTGGGACAATGTTTGGAAGCAAGGCTGTAGACGCCCTGATTCAAGGGGAAACCGGCAAGATTGTGGGGACTCTTGGAGAGGAGTTCCTCATGTTCGACATTGAAGAAGTTGTCGCTACGAGAAAGCCTATTAATGAAGACCTGTACCGTGTCGCATCTTTACTTTCAGGGATGTAACCTTGGGTTGTCTTATATGCAATCCTAATTCTCTCGTTTCAGTGTTTTTGTGTGTTTTGAGAGGAGAAAATGACAGGGGAGGCCGGGGTGGTGTGAGGAGGACTAAGATAGTATGTACTCTCGGACCGTCGACAGATGCTCCCGGAGTATTGGAGGGCATGGTCAAGGCCGGTATGGATGTGGCTCGGATTAACGCGTCCCATGGCACGCATGAAGAGCATGCTATGAGGATTAAGAAGGTTCGGGAAGTAGCAGAAGCTTGCGGCAAACATGTGGGAGTGATGTTAGACCTTGCAGGCCCGAAGATTAGAACCGGTCCGATAAAAGGAGACGAAGTAGAGCTTGCTGAAGGGGCTGTGTTAGCCCTTGTCCCCGGCAATGAAGACGGAGATGAAAGACGGGTTTACGTTAATCACCCTGAATTTCTTGACTATCTCTCCGAAGGAAGCAGGGTCTTTCTTAATGATGGTTTAATTGAATTGGTTGTAGAAGAGATGCGCGAAGGGGAAGCCTTGTGCAAGGTGGCTACGAGGGGAATCCTGGCTTCGCGAAAGGGGGTCAGCGTGCCCGGGGCGAGGATCAGGTCTGTCGGTGAGACTCGTAAAGACTTGAAAGACATTAAGTTTGCAGGTGAAATGGAAGTGGACTGCATTGCTGCTTCCTTTGTGCAGCATGCTGACGACGTAGTGCGTATTCGAGCGCTTCTTGACGCGGAGTGGTCTGACGCTCTCATCATTGCGAAGATTGAATCCAGCGAAGGTGTGGAAAACATAGAGTCCATTTTAAGGGTTGCAGATGGAATCATGGTTGCCAGGGGTGACTTAGGCATTGAAATGCCGGCAGAGCAGGTTCCGCTATTGCAGAAGAAGATCATCAGCAGTTGTAACGCCATGGGCAAGATTGTGATTACTGCCACCGAAATGCTGGAATCCATGGTGTCAAATCCGAGGCCCACCAGGGCAGAGGTGACTGATGTAGCATGTGCGATCTTTGACGGGACTGACGCAGTCATGCTTTCTGCAGAGACCACAATAGGGAAATACCCGGTATCTGCTGTCGCCACAATGGCAAGGATTGCTAAGTGTACTGAAGAAGGACTGGATTGGGATGACATTGTCCTTAAGAAGACTATCGGCCCTCTACGGACTGTAGCCGACGCTATTAGCCATGCTACATCTCAAACTGCTCACGACCTGGGAGTCAAGGCCATTTTGACTTCAACTGAGTCAGGATCCACAGCCAGAATGGTATCTAAGTACCGTCCGATGGCCCCAATAGTCGCTGCCACCCCCAACCCGAGAGTGGCGGCAAAGCTCGCCATGGCATGGGGAGTTATTCCTACCGTTGTCCGCAAGGCTGAGGATACAGATGATGTCTTGGATATTTCTACTGAGGCCGCTCTGGCCCTGGGAGTGATAGAGAAAGGGGATCTGGTAATAGTTACTGCAGGTGTTCGCACCGGGGTTCCGGGGACCACAAACATGTTGAAAGTTCACAGGGTATAAGGATAGTTTTGCTATTTTATGCAGGAATCTGATATTTCATGTAGAATAGATGGCCTTGGTGAGTAAATGATATATTGTGACAGCGTGGGATCGTGAACGCGTGGTGAAGAGAAAACCGGCGCGTTTTTCCTGGCGTAATAGCGACCCGGCGGGATGTAAAGCGTCCCATGACTGAAGAAAACGGGAAGAAATCACTTAATACAGAGGAATTGAACACGATTAACATATAAAGGGGGAACTGAATAATGCCACTGGTCACAAGTGAAGAAGTTCTGAAGAAAGCACAGGCAGAGGGGTATGCCGTAGGCGCATTTAACGCCAACAACCTAGAGTATGTCCAGGCGATTATTGAAGCTGCTGAGGAGGAGAAAGCCCCGGTAATACTCCAGGCAAGTCAAGGAGCTATTAATTATGCCGGCTTGGATATGATCGTTGCTATGGTGAGGACGGCCGCTGAAAAGGCTACAGTCCCTGTAGTGCTACACCTCGATCACGGAACGAGTTTCCAGCAGAATGTCAGATGTCTCAGAGCCGGTTTTACGTCTCTCATGTTTGACGGCTCCAAGCTCCCGTATGATGAGAATGCAGCCATTACCAAGCAGATTGTGGATATGGCGCATGTTGTCGGCGTGCCGGTGGAGGCTGAACTCGGACAGGTGCCCACCGCAGGAAAGGTGACTATGGAAGAGGTTAGAGCCCTTATGACCGATCCGGAGGAGGCTAAGAAGTTCGTAGAGGAGACCGGTGTTGACTTTTTGGCTGTGGCGGTGGGAAGTGTCCATAAGATGACATCACAAGCCGCTAAGATTGATGTTGAGAGAACGAAGAAAATCGCGGAACTTACAGGTGTGCCCTTAGTGCTCCATGGAGCGTCAGGCGTTACAGACGAAGGATATAGGGTCGGGATCGAAGCAGGGATATGTAAGATCAACATAGCGACAGAGCTGAACAAGGCATTTACCAGGGGGATACACGATGCTTTGGCGAAGAAACCTGATGAGATAGATCCTAGGAAACTTGCCGGAGTAGGCAGGGAATATATGAAAGAAGCGATAAAGGCCAAAATGAGGCTGTTCGGTTGTTCGGGCAAGGCCTGAGATTTGTCGGGTAGCCGGCGTAAACCAGGAGAAGGGATGATACTGTAGCATGGCTGAAATCAAGAGAATAGGTGTTCTGACCGGCGGTGGAGACTCGTCCGGTCTCAACGCCGCCATTCGTGGTGTTGTGATGAGGGCTGCGGATTACGGTTATGAGGTCCTCGGGATACAGGAAGGCTGGAGAGGATTAGTAAACGGCGTCGCGGAACCCATCGGTGTTGAGGATGTCCGCGAAATGATATATGTTGGCGGCACAATGTTGGGATCATCGCGAACGAACCCCTTTAAGAAAGAAGGGGATGTAGAGAAGTGTAAAGCGAATGCAAGGAAGCTTGGCCTGGACGCGATAGTCGCTATAGGCGGTGACGATACGCTTGGAGTGGCAAACGGCCTCAGCGAGCAGGGGCTTCCGTGTGTCGGAATTCCAAAGACAATGGATAATGACGTTAATCTCACAGATTACTGCATTGGATTTGACACTGCGGTTACAGTTGCAGTGGATGCTGTAGAAAGGTTGCGCGATACTGCAAGGTCCCACAGACGCATAATGGTTCTGGAGGTTATGGGGAGATATGCGGGATGGGTCGCACTTGATACGGCCATAGCAGGCGGTGCTGATTGGGTGTTAATCCCTGAGGTTAAGCCTGACTTGGATGCTATGTGCAAGCATCTTATGAAACTCAGAGAACAAGGAAAACGCTACGGCGTAGTTGTAGTCTCTGAAGGTATTAAGTTAGACGGTATTCAGGATGACGCAGAGGAAGAAGTTGACGCTTTCGGTCATGTCAGACTAGGACTTCGTGGAGTAGGGCATGTTGTAGGTGAAGAGATTGAGAAGAGAACCGGGATTCAGACCAGGGTTGCAGTGATCGGCCACATTCAGCGTGGAGGTTCCCCTACTGTCACTGATAGATACCATGCCACTCGTTTAGGCATGGCAGCTACGGATCTGATCCATAAAGGTGAATTCGGTAAGATGCCTACTTTCATCGGGGGAGAGATAAAAGTCGTCGATTTGGCAGAAGTGGCAG